>JANOGS010000001.1:0-22219 GCA_031414115.1 Novosphingobium sp.
CTTCGTTCGGCTGCCCGTTTGAGGGTGAGGTCGGGGAAGACCGGGTGGTCGAAATGGCGGTCCGGCTGGCCGCTGCCGGCCCGGTCGAAGTGGCGCTGGCCGATACCATCGGAGTGGGCAACCCTGCGCATGTCGCCCGGCTGGTCGAACGGGTTCGCCAGGCGATCAATCCGCTGCCGGTCCGGGTCCATTTCCACAATACCCGAAATACCGGCCTGGCCAATGTCTGGGCGGCGGTTGCGGCGGGAGCGAGTGTGGTCGATGCCTCGCTGGGCGGCCTTGGCGGTTGCCCGTTCGCGCCAGGTGCGGCAGGCAATGTCCCGAGCGAGGATGTGGTCTATATGCTCGAACGCGCGCGCGTTGGCACCGGCATGGACCTGGCAAGTCTGATCGAAGCGAGCCGCTGGCTGGCCGGAGTTATGGGACGCAAATTGCCGGGCATGGTGGCGCAGGCGCCGCACTTCCCCAAGGCAGCATAAGGAGCGAAGTGGAATGGGTTACCGCCTGGGAGTTGATGTCGGGGGCACGTTCACCGACCTCCTGCTGTTCAACGTCGATACCGGCGCGTTCTGGCGCCACAAGACGCCGTCCACTCCGCATGACAGCTCCGAAGGGATTCTGAACGGCGTCACCGCGATCTGCGCCGAGGCCGGGGTCAGTGCGAAGGATATCGACACCTTCCTTCACGGCACCACGGTGGCGACCAATGCCATGCTTGAAGGCAAGGGCGCCAGGGTCGGGCTCGTCACCACCGAGGGCTATCGCCACGTCATGCAAATCGCCCGCAGCTATGTGCCGGGCGGACTTGCCGGCTGGATCATCTGGCCCAAGCCAACCCCGCTGGCGCGGCTCGAGGATACGGTTACGGTCAAGGGCCGGATCGATTCCGCAGGGCAGGAAGTTCGCCCGCTCGACGATGCGGACATCCGCACCCAGCTCGGCGTGCTCAAGACGCGCGGAGTCGAGGCGATCACGGTCAGCCTGGTCAACGCTTACGCCAGCGGCGCGCACGAACAGCGTGTCGGCGCGCTGGCGGCGGAGATCATGCCCGGGGTGCCGGTGTCGCTCAGCCACGAGGTCTTGCCCGAGATGCAGGAGTACGAGCGCACCCTGACCACGGTTGCCAATGCCGCAGTGCGCCCGGTGGTGGGCAAATACGTCGCCAGCCTGCGCACCAAGCTGGCTGCGGCGGGGATGGCCGGCAAACTCTCGCTGCTGCGCTCCGACGGCGGGCTGATGAGCGCAGAGAAGGCAGAAGAGCATCCGGTCAACATCTTGATGTCGGGCCCGGCGGGCGGGGTCACCGGGGCGCTGTGGGTCGGCAAGAACGCCGGGATCCGCAACATCCTGACGCTCGACGTCGGTGGCACCAGCACGGATGTTGCGCTGATCGAAAACCTTGAGCCGCGCCGGGTGCGGACAACCGAGGTCGGGCACCTTTCGGTCCGCGCCTCTTCACTCGACGTCAAGACGGTGGGAGCTGGCGGTGGCTCGATCGCCTATGTCCCCGATCTCACCAAGGCGCTCAGGGTCGGGCCGCAATCGGCGGGCGCGGTGCCGGGGCCGGTGGCCTATGGCAAGGGCGGCGAAGCGCCGACCGTAACCGACGCCAATGTGGTGCTGGGCTATCTTCCCGAGAACCTGCTGGGCGGTACCTTCAAGCTCGACCGCGAAGGCGCCAAGAAAGCGGTCCAGACCATCGCCGACGCGCTGGGGATCGACCTGATGGCCGCGGCGCGCGGGATCATCGATATCGTCAACGAGAACATGTTCGGCGCGCTGCGGATGATTTCGGTGCAGCAGGGCTATGATCCGCGCCATTTCGCGCTGATGGGCTTTGGCGGGGCCGGGCCGCTCCACGTCAATGCGGTAGCGCGGCTGATGGGCTCGTGGCCGGCGATCTCGCCCGTATCTCCCGGGGTGCTCTGCGCGCTGGGCGATGCCACCACCCGGATGCGCACCGAAACCGCGCGCAGCTTCTCACGGCTGGCGACCCAGACCAAGGCCGAGGAACTGATCGCAATCCTGGAGGAAATGGCCGCGCAAACCCGCGCCGAACTGCGCTCCGACGGGGTGCCCGAAGCCGAGATCACCAGCGAGTTCGAGGTCGATGTGCGCTATGCCGGCCAGGCCTTCGAAGTGCCGCTGACGATCACCGCCGAGGTGCTGCGTGCTGACGGCGTCGCGGGCATCCTCAAACGCTTCGATGAAGAGCACAACCGGCTGTTCACTTTCAACATGGATACCCCGCACGAGATCGTGAACCTGCGCGCGGTAGCGCTGGGCCAGCCGCTTGATCTGCCCGCGGTCGAGCTGCCCAAGGGCGACGGCAATGCTACTGCCGCCAAGATGCGCGACCACACCTTGTGGATGGACGGGCGGAGCCAGGCGGCGGTGATCTATGACCGGGCCAAGCTGCGGCAGGGCGACGTGATCCCCGGCCCGGCAATCGTGGTCGAGATGGATGCGACCACGCTGATTGAATCGGGCTGCATCGCCACGGTCGATGCGGTCGGCAATATCCTGATCAATCTGGCTTGAGGGGAGGACGAGACATGCCTGCAACCATCGTCGCTACCAACGATACACCCTTCAACAAGGTCGCGATCGACCCGGTCACGCTCGACATCATCGAGAATGCGCTGCGCAACGCCCGGATTGAAATGGACGCCACGCTGGTCCGCACCGCGATGTCGCCAGGGATCCGCGAGCAGGGCGATGCCTTTCCGCTGATTGCCGATCACACCGGCAAGATGATCGTCGGCCAGTTCGGCAGTTTCATCGGCGGCTTTCTGGAGGGCTTCGACGGCACGCTGGAAGACGGCGACATGATCTTCCTGTCCGATCCCTACAGCTGCGAGGGCGCAATCAGCCATTCGAACGACTGGCTGATCCTGCTCCCGGTGTTCAAGGACGGCCGCCTGATCGCCTATACCGCGATGTTCGGGCACATGTCCGACATCGGCGGCAAGGTGGTCGGCTCGATGCCGATCAAGGCGCATTCGATCTTCGAGGAGGGGGTTCGGATTCCCCCGGTCAAGATCTGGAAGAAGGGCGAATACAACGAAGACCTGATGAAGCTGGTGATGCACCAGACCCGCAAGCCCGACTGGTGCCAGGCCGATCTCAACGCGCTGATCGCCTCGTGCCGAGTCGCGGCGCGCCGCGTGATCGAGATGGCCGGGCGGTTTGGCGATGACGTCTATGTCTCGGCCACGCAGGAGCTGCTGGCGCGCAACCACCGGGCGATGAAGCAGCTGATCGGGATGGCGATCGGCGAGGAGCCGGTCAGTTTCGAGGATTACATCTGCGACGACGGGGTCGGTTCCGGCCCGTACCGGATCAAGTGCAGCATGTGGCGCGAGGGCGACAAGGTGGTGCTCGATTTTGCCGGCACCGACCCGCAGAGCGCCGCTTCGATCAACTTCTATCTCAACGAGAACATGTTCAAGATGTTCTTCGGGATCTACATGATCATGGTCTTCGATCCGCAGATCCTGTTCAACGACGGGTTCTATGACCTGATCGAGGTGCGGATTCCCGAAGGCTCGCTGCTCAAGCCAAAGTTCCCCGCCGCGCTTTCCGGCCGCACCCATGCGCTGGGGCGGATTTTCGACATTCTGGGTGGGCTGCTCGGCCAGAAAACCCCGGAATTCCTCAACGCCGCCGGGTTCAGCTCCAGCCCGCACCTGTTCTATTCGGGCAACGACAACCGCCCCGGCAAGCATGGCGAGTGGTTCCAGCTGTTCCAGATCGGCTTTGGCGGCATCCCCGGGCGGCCGCTCGGCGACGGGCCGGATGGACATTCGCTGTGGCCGGGCTTCACCAATGTCCCCAACGAGTTCCTCGAGCGCTACTTCCCGATGCTGATCGAACGCTATGAGACCGAGCCCGACAGCGGCGGCGCCGGGCTGCACCGCGGCGGCAACGGCATCCATATGACCTATCGCTTCCTCGCCGCAGGCACGATCTCGATCCATGATGATCGCTGGTTTGTCCCACCCTGGGGGGTCAACGGCGGGCTACCGGGCCAGCGCGCGCGCAAGATCCTGGAGAAGCCCGACGGCAGCCAGCAGATCGTCGGCAACAAGGTTGAGGATGTGGAGGTGGAGGCTGGTGACCAGCTCCATTTCATCACCTGGGGCGGCGGCGGCTGGGGTGACCCGCTGGAGCGCGATCCGGCGCTGGTCGGCTTGGAGATAACCCAGGGGCTGGTGACGCCGGAAGGCGCGAAGTCCTATGGTGTGGTCGCCGATGCCGGGGGCGTGGTCGATAGCACCGCGACCGAAGCGCTGAGGGCAAAGCTTCGGGCCGGGCGCGGCGAACTGCCGCTGTTCGACTATGGCCCGGGGATCGAGCAACTGCGCGCCAATTGCCAGGCCGAAACCGGGCTACCGGCGCCGATCCAGCCGGTCTGGCACCAGCTTCAAGCCGCGGAGTAGGCCCGTGAGCAACACCGGTGCCCTCAAGGATATCCGCGTCGTCGAACTCGGCCAGCTCCTCGCTGGGCCTTTCTGCGGCCAGTTGCTGGGCGATATGGGTGCCGACGTGATCAAGGTCGAGCCGCCGGGCGCGGGCGATCCGATGCGCGAATGGGGGCAGGGCAGCGACAAGGTTACCTGGGAAGTGATTGCCCGCAACAAGCGCTCGGTCTCGGCCAACATGCGGATTCCCGAAGGTCAGACGCTGGTCCGCAAACTGATCGCCACGGCCGATGTGCTGATCGAGAATTTCAAGCCGGGGACGATGGAGAAGTGGGGGCTGGACCCGCAAATGCTGATCGCCGGACAGCCCGGCCTGATCGTCGCGCGGATGTCGGGCTATGGCCAGACCGGTCCCTATTCGGACCGCGCCGGGTTCGGCGGGATCGGCGAGGCGATGGGCGGCTGGCGCTATATCGTCGGCGAGCCCGATCGCCCGCCCAGCCGGATGGGAGTCTCGATCGGCGATACCCTGACTGCAACCTTTGGCTGCATGGGCGTGCTCGCCGCGCTGCACCACCGCGACCGCACCGGCCAGGGCCAGGTTATCGACGCCGCGCTCTACGAATCGGTGCTGCAGGTGATGGAAGGGCTGGTCCCCGAATACGATCGCATGGCCCTGATCCGCGAACGCTCGGGCTCGATTCTCACCGGGATCGCCCCGTCCAACGTCTACAGCTGCAAGGACGGGCCGTTCATGATCGGGGCCAACAAGGACTCGCTGTGGAAGCGGCTGGCCGCGGCGATGGGGCGGCCCGAGCTGGGCGATGATCCGCACTATGCCACCCACCTCGCGCGCGGGCAGAACCAGCTAGAACTGGATGCGCTGATCAATGCCTGGACCGCGACGCTGACAGTCGATGAGGTCGATGCGCTGATGATCGCCCATTCGATCCCCGCCGGCCGGGTCTACCGGGCGCCCGACATGCTCGCCGATCCGCACTTCCAGGCGCGCGAGGCGATCGTCGAGGTTGTGACCGAGCGCTTCGGCAAGCTCAAGATGCAGAGCGCCTTCCCCAAGCTCTCCGCCACTCCCAGCAGCATCCGCCGCGCCGCGCCTGCGACAGTCGGGCAGCACAATGCCGAAGTCTACGGCGAGCTGCTCGGCCTGGGTGCGGCCGAGCTGGCCGCTCTCAAGGCCGCAGGGGCGATCTGATGGCCGGCGACATTGCCACCAATTACGCAGGCGCGTTCGACGGTCACCTGCCCTTCGGCCAACGCCCGGCGCTGCTGATCGTCGACTTCGTCATGGCCTATCTCGACCAGGCTTCACCGCTTTACGCCGGGGTCGAGGAAGCGCTGGCGAGCAACGAGCGGCTGCTCGCGGCGGCGCGCGGCGCGGGTGTCCCGGTGATTTTCACCAATGTCGAATATGAACCGGGCGGCGCTGACGGGGGAGTGTTCTATCGCAAGGTCCCGGCGCTAAGGGTGTTCGCGCGCGGTTCGCCCTTAGGCGCTTTTCCGGACAGCCTGACCCCGCGCGAAGGCGAGGCGGTGGTGACCAAGCAATATGCCTCGGCGTTCTTCGGCACCGACCTTGCCCCATTGCTCAAGGCCCAGGACATCGACACGGTGCTGATCACCGGTCTGTCAACCTCGGGCTGCGTGCGCGCGACCGCGCTCGACGCCTGCCAGCACGGCTTCCTGCCGTTCGTGGTCCGCGAGGCCTGCGGCGATCGCCATCCCGGCCCGCACGAGGCCAGCCTGTTCGACCTCCAGGCCAAATATGCCGAAGTCATTTCCGAAGCCGACGCGATCACCAGGTTGCGGGGCCAGAGCTAGCCCCGCGACATGAAGGCTAAACCTCCAGCCAGCGCACCAGTTCCAGCACCGGCGCAGCCCATTCCGGACGGCAGATCAGCAGATCGGGCATGTAGGTGCTGGGCTGGTTGTAGACCAACGGCGATCCATCGACGCGGCAGACGTGGAGCCCGTGGGCGGCCGCCACCGCGACCGGAGCGCAGCTGTCCCACTCATACTGACCGCCGGTGTGGAGGTAGATTTCCGCCTGGCCAAGCACCACCGCCATCGCCTTGGCCCCGGCGCTGCCCATCGCGACCAGTTCGGCGCCGAGGGTTTCGGCGACCGCGACTGCTTCCCTGGCGGGGCGGGAGCGGCTGACCAGCATCCGCGGAGGCGCCGTGGCAGCGGCAAGTGCTTGCGGCTGGTCGCTGCGCAGCACCAGACCCAGCCCGGGCAAGGCAACCGCACCGATGCTCGCCACACCGTCGATGGCAAGCCCGACATGAACCGCCCAGTCGCTCCGCTCCTCACCGTATTCACGGGTGCCGTCGACCGGATCGATGATCCACACCCGCGAGTGGGCAAGGCGTTCGAAGTTGTCCTTCTCCTCTTCCGAGAGCAGCCCGTCATCGGGCCGCGCATCGCGGATCGCGTGGATCAGGAACTGGTTGGCGGTCTGGTCGCCGGCCTTGCCCAGCGCCTTGGCCGTGAGCAGCCCCGAGCCGCGCACTTCCAGCAGCAACCGTCCGGCGACTTGCGCAAGGTGCGCGGCGAGTTCGGCGTCGGTCATCCTGGCTTCCTTCAGATATCGGCGGCAGGGTCGTTCGGTACGTGCTTTGCGCCCCACCGTACCGAACTCCAGGCCCGCTCGTGAAAGTAGTAAAGCCCAATCTTGGTGATCACTTCGGTCGATGCGATCGCGCCGGCGGCCATTGGATTGCCAGTGAAGAACCAACTCAGCAGGAAGGTGTCGATGCTTCCAAGCAGCCGCCAGCTTGCCGCCTTGACGAACGATCGGCTGTGCGTTTCGTGACCCTGGAACAGAAACATTGCGGCTACCCCCGGCCGCTCATTTCAGCGGCATCAGCTGGCGGATGATGTGATCTGCGGCGTCCTCGGGGGTCATTTCGACCGTGTTGACGCGGATCTCGGCATTTTCGGGCGCTTCATAGGGGCTGTCGATCCCGGTGAAGTTCTTGAGCGCTCCGCTGCGCGCCTTCTTGTAGAGCCCCTTGACGTCGCGCGCCTCGGCCACTTCCAGCGGAGTATCGACGAAGATCTCGACGAACTCGCCCTCGGGCAGCATCGCCCGGACCATGTCGCGTTCGGCGCGGAACGGGCTGATGAAGGCGGTCAGCACGATCAGCCCGGCGTCGGCCATCAGCTTGGCCACTTCGCCGACTCGGCGGATATTCTCGATCCGGTCGGCCTCGGTGAACCCCAGGTCCTTGTTGAGCCCGTGGCGGACATTGTCACCATCAAGCAGGAAAGTGTGGCGGTTCATCAGGTTGAGCCGCTTTTCAACCGCATTGGCGATGGTCGACTTGCCCGATCCCGAAAGCCCGGTGAACCACAGCACGCGCGGTGTCTGGTTCTTGAGCACGGCATGCGCCTCGCGGGTCACATCGAGCGCCTGCCAGTGGACGTTCTGGGCGCGGCGCAGGCTGAAGTGCAGCATCCCGGCGGCAACCGTGCGATTGGTCAGCTTGTCGATCAGGATGAAGCCGCCCAGGGCACGACTGTCGGCATAGGGTTCGAACACCAGCGGCTTGTCGGTGGCAATTTCGGCGACACCGATCGCGTTGAGTTCAAGCGTCTTCGCAGCGAGATGCTCCAGGGTATTGACATTGATGGTGTATTTCGGCGCATGTACCACTGCAGAGACCGTCTGGGTGCCAAGCTTGAGCCAGTACGAGCGGCCGACATGCATCGCCTCGTCGTCCATCCACACCAGTGTTGCCTCGAACTGGTCGGATACTTCGGGCGGGGCATCGGCGGCGGTGATGACGTTGCCGCGCGAACAATCGACCTCGTCGGCAAAGCACAGGGTGACAGACTGCCCGGCCACCGCTTCGTCGAGATCGCCGTCAAGAGTGACAACACGGGTCACGGTCGAGGTCTTGCCCGAAGGCAGCACCCGCACCGCGTCGCCCGGCTTGACGCTGCCGGTGGCGATCAGTCCGGAAAAGCCTCGGAAGTCGAGGTTGGGGCGGTTGACCCATTGCACCGGCAGTCGGAACGGCCTGGCCTGATCGGCCTCGTTGTCGATCTCGACCGTCTCGAGATGCTCGATCAGCGGTTTGCCGGTGTACCACGGCGTGTTGGACGAGAGCGCGGTGATATTGTCGCCCTTGAACCCCGATATCGGCATCGCGGTAAAGCCGGACAGTCCGATTTCGACGGCGAAGGCAGTGTAGTCGGCGACGATCGCGTCGTATTTCGCTTGATCGTAGTCGATCAGGTCCATCTTGTTGACTGCCAGCACCACGTTTTTGATGCCGATCAGTTTGGCCAGGTAGGAATGCCGCCGGGTCTGGACCAGCACGCCCTTGCGTGCATCGATCAGGATCACCGCAAGGTCGGCCGTACTCGCGCCGGTCACCATGTTGCGGGTGTATTGCTCGTGCCCGGGGCAGTCGGCGACAATGAACTTGCGCTTTTCGGTGGCGAAGAAGCGGTAGGCGACGTCGATCGTGATGCCCTGTTCGCGCTCGGCGGCGAGGCCATCGACCAGCAGCGCGAAGTCGATCTCCTGGCCCTGGGTGCCGACTTTCTTGCTGTCGGCGGCAAGCGCCTCGAGCTGGTCCTCGAAGATCATCTTCGAATCATAGAGCAGCCGCCCGATCAGGGTCGACTTACCGTCATCGACCGAACCGCAGGTGATGAAGCGCAGCAGGCTCTTGTGCTGATGCGTTTCGAGATAGGCGTCGATGTCCTCGGCTATCAGGGCGTCGGTCTGATAGATGGGGTCGTGGGATTCAGACATGTCCAGACTCCGTCACCCCGGCGTAGGCCGGGGCCCAGACCTGATAAACAAACTGTCGCGAAGCGGCGTCGATGCTGTGCTGGGTCCCGGCCTTCGCCGGGATGACGATTGACGAAGCCATCAGAAGTACCCCTCCTGCTTCTTCTTTTCCATGCTCGCATCGCCGCCGTCCTTGTCGATGATCCGGCCCTGGCGTTCCGACGTGGTGGTCAGCAGCATTTCCTGGATAACCTCGGGCAAGGTCGCCGCCTCGCTTTCGACCGCGCCGGTCAGCGGATAGCAGCCGAGCGTGCGGAAGCGGATCGAGCGTTCGACCGGAACCTCGCCTTCCTTCAACGGGAATCGTTCATCATCGACCATCAGCAGCATCCCGTCGCGCTCCACCGTCGGGCGCTTGGCCGCGAAGTACAGCGGGACGATCGGGATGTCGTTCAGATGGATGTACTGCCAGATGTCGAGCTCGGTCCAGTTGCTGATCGGGAATACCCGGATCGATTCGCCCTTTTGCTTGCGGGCGTTGTAAAGGTTCCACAGCTCGGGCCGCTGGTTCTTTGGGTCCCAGCCGTGGCTCGCGTTACGGAAGCTGAAGATCCGCTCTTTGGCCCGGCTCTTCTCCTCGTCGCGCCGCGCCCCGCCGAAAGCGACGTCGAAGCCATACTTGTCGAGCGCCTGTTTCAGCCCTTCGGTCTTCCACATGTCGGTGTGGAGCGGGCCGTGGTCGAACGGATTGATCCCGCGCTGCTGCGCTTCGGGGTTTTGATAGACCAGCAGGTCCATGCCGCTTTCTTCCGCCATCCGGTTGCGCAGCTTGTACATTTCCTGGAACTTCCAGGTGGTATCGACGTGGAGCAACGGAAATGGCGGGGGCGAGGGGAAGAACGCTTTGCGCGCCAGATGCAGCATCACCGCGCTGTCCTTGCCGACCGAATAAAGCATCACCGGCTTGTCAGCCTCGGCCACCACTTCGCGCATGATATGGATCGCTTCGGCTTCGAGCCGTTCCAGATGGGTAAGGGTCCTGGTCATTGGGGTTCCCTGTCAGGATGCGGTGCGGCTTGCAATCAAGACATTCTTGGCCTGGGGCAGGCTCTGCCTTCGCGGTAATGCTGAACTCGCCGATTTCGTCCCTGTCCCCAGAGCTGGGGTGAGAGGATTCGCATCGGCAGGTCCGTGGAAGGGCTTGGCGCCTAGTGCGGATATGTTACTACTGCGCTTCAGATCGGCCTTCAATTGTCCGCAAACGGATTGGCGAAGGGTCGCAGCAGGAAAGGATACTGGACGTGAGCAGCTACAAACTTTTGATCGACGGCCAACTGGTCGATGGCGCCACCACTCTTGAGGTCATAAACCCCGCCGAAGGCAAGGTTATGGCAACCGCTCCGCGCGCCGATGTCGCCCAGCTCAACCAGGCTGTGGCGGCGGCCAAGCGGGCTTTTCCGGCCTGGGCCGCGCTCAAGCCAGAGGAGCGCGAGGGCAAGCTCAACCAGCTCGCCGACGCGCTGGAGGGCAAGGCCGACGAATTTGTCCGGCTGCTGATCCAGGAACAGGGCAAGCCGCTGGAGCAGGCGCAGAGCGAAGTGATGGGGGCGGTGTTCGGCCTGCGCGCCTTCGCTGCAATGCGGGCCGAGCCCAGGGAGCTGCAAACCACCGCTACCGCGCGGATCATCGAAGTGCGCAAGCCGCTCGGCGTCTGTGCCGGGATCGTGCCGTGGAATTTCCCGGTCCTGCTGATGGTGATGAAGGTTGGCCCTTGCCTGGCCTTTGGCAACACCATGGTGCTCAAGCCCGCGCCGACCACCCCGTTGACCACGCTCAAGTTCGGCGAACTCGCCGCCGCGATCCTGCCCGCCGGGGTGCTTAACATCATCGTCGATGACAACGATCTCGGCTCGGTGCTGACCGCGCATCCCGATGTCGCCAAGGTCTCGTTCACCGGCTCGACCGCAACCGGCAAGAAGGTGATGCAGTCGGTTTCCAGCGACCTCAAGCGGCTGACGCTCGAACTTGGCGGAAACGATGCCGCGATCGTGCTCGACGATGTCGACGTCAAGCAGGTCGCCCCGGCGATCTTCGCTTCGGCGATGACCAATTCGGGACAGATCTGCCTCGCCACCAAGCGGGTCTATGCCCATTCGAGCCAGTACGACGAACTCTGCGATGAACTGGCGATCCTGGCCAAGGCCGCCGTTGTGGGTGATGGCACCGAACAGGGCGTGACCATGGGCCCGCTGCAGAACAAGATGCAGTACGAGAAGGTCAAGGGCTTCCTGCTCAACGCCAAAGAAGAAGGCACGGTAATCGCCGGCGGTGATGTGGGTGAGGGCGACGGCTATTTCATCCAGCCGACGATCGTCCGCGACATCCCCGACAGCGCCCGGCTGGTCCGCGAAGAACAGTTCGGACCGGTGCTGCCGATCCTCAAGTACGATGACGTCGCCGATGCCATCGCCCGGGCCAACGACAGCGAATATGGCCTGGGTGGAACCGTCTGGACCTCGAACATCGCGCGCGGGATCGAGGTGGCAAGCCAGGTCGATTCGGGCACGATCTGGGTCAACAAGTTCCTCGACCTGCCATTCGACGTGCCGTTCCGCGGCGCCAAGCAATCCGGCATGGGCGGTGAGAACGGTGAAGAGGCGGTGGCCGCCTATACCCAGGCCAGGGTCATCAACATCGCGCTCTAGCTGCGGCTGGAGGTGCAGGAGGAGGAGGGTGTCCAAGGCATGGCAAGTGCAGCAATTCGCCTGATTCGGGCAGGACTGGTCTGCGCTGGCGCGGCGCTGCTGACGGTGCCCGCTGCGGCGCAAACGCTGGAAGAACTCGACACGCTGGTCTCGGCCAGCGCCAAGCCCAAGGAGGGACTGGCGCTGGCGCGGACGCAGGCGGGTGCTGGGGTTTGGCTTGATGCCCTGGCGACACTTGACCGGGTGCTGGCCGCCGAACCCAAGCACAAGCAGGCGCGCTTGCTCCGCGCCAGCATCCTGTGCCGGCTTGACGATCTGGGCGGTGCCAAGCTGGAATTCGCCCGGATCAAGTCGGGTGACTACAAGAAGGCCGATTGGGCGGCTGCGATTGCGCCGTGCAATGCCTTGAAGGCGACCGGGGCATGATCCGCTCGCGCACGACGCTTGCCTTCGCCGCGGCGGCGATGCTGGCCAGCGGCGGCTATGCCGTGGCCCAAAGCGCAGCGATCGGTGTGGCGGCTTCGGTGGTCAAGGAGGTCAAGCTCAGCAACGCCCAGGCCGTCAAGGGCAAGCAGGTGGTGGTCAAACAGCGGATCGCGCTGGGCGATCTGATCCAGACCGGCAAGGCCAGCCAGTTGCAAGTGCTGCTGCTTGACCGCTCGAGCTTCTCGATCGGGGCCAATGCCGCCTTGCGGATCGACCGGTTCGTCTACGATCCGGCGCGCGGGCGCAGCACTGGTGCCAGCGTGACCAAGGGTGCGTTCCGGTTCATGTCGGGGCAGCGCAGCGCCGCCAACAATGCTTCGGTGACCACGCCCGTTGCCACCATCGGAATCCGTGGCACGATCCTTGACGGCGCGGTCGGCGAAGCCGCGCGGGAGATCGCCAAGGGCGAGATCAAGGCGGTCAAGGATGCCAAGGCCGACAAGCAGACCGCAACCCTGATCGTCCTGCGGGGCCCTGGCAGCCGCGCCGATCCGGGCGCGGAAGCGGGCGCAGCCTCGGTCACTTCGGGCGGCGTGACGATCGAGCTGACCGGGCCGATGCAGGCGGCTTTTGTGCCCAAAGCCGGCGCCGCGCCGATCGCGTTCCGGATTTCCGCCGCCGGCCTCGCTAAGCTGCAGGACCAGGTGTTTCCGCAGCAAGCGGCAGGCGGCGGCGCCGGCAAGACCGCCGCGCTGATAGGCGGGCTGCTCGGGGTCGGGCTTGGTGTGATTGGTGATGGTGATGGGAACAACGGCACACGCAGGCCCCAACAGCCGCAATCGCCCAACGATCAGCAAAGCACCATTCCCGGCAGGCCCTGACCTGGCGCTACTTGCTCCGCGCCACGTAGACACCGTCCCAGCTATCGGGCGGGGGACTGGCGGACAACGCCTCGATCCGGTCGCCGTAGAGGGAATAGAACTGGGCCAGGTCGAACCGTCCGGCCAACCCGGAGATCTCCGCAATGCGGCTTCGCGCGGCGCCCCAATCGTGGGCATGATAGGCAGCGAGCATGGCATTGTGGTGTTCATGCAGGCGGACAAATTCCGCAGAAGCGGCAAGCGTTTCGTCGCCGAGTAAAGCGAAGACAGTCTCCGGCGCCCCGCGCCCGACCACCTGGACCCGGTCAAGTTCGAGCACGGCGAAATCGGCAAGCCGCGTGCGCAGCGCACTGCCGATCGCAATGGTGACGCCGTAGTATTTGGTCAGACCCTCGATCCGCGAGGTCAGGTTGACCGTGTCGCCAATCAGCGAATAGGACAAGCGCTGCGCCGAGCCCATGTTGCCGACACAGCACAGTCCGCAATTGAGCCCGATCCCGATCCGGACCTCGCCAGGCCAGGTCACCTCGGGGTCGCGCAGCTCAACGTCGTTGAGTGCCTCCAGCCTGGCCACCATTTCCAGCGCGGCACGGGCGGCGTTGCGGTGCTGGTCGGGGTCATCCAGCGGGGCGTTCCAGAAGGCAACGATGGCATCGCCGATGAACTTGTCGATCGTCGCCTTGCGCCCCAGCAGCACGTCGCACAGCGGGGTCAGCAGCGCGATCAGGAAGCCGATCACCTGCTTGGGCGCGAGCTGCTCGGAAATGCGGGAGAAATTGCGCACATCGGCGAACAGCACGGTCATCTCGCGCTCTTCGCCGCCAAGTTCAAGCCGGTCCGGGTCCTGGGCGATGCGCCTGACCAGCTCGGGCGAGAGGTAGCGGTCGAAGGCGCTGTGAATGTAAGCGCGGCGGCGCTCTTCGCGGTAGAACACCACTGCCGTTTGCACGCTGTAGACCATCACAAGTGCCAGCACCGGGTAAAGCGGATCGAGCAGAAACCCCTCGCGCGAGAACGCCTGCCAGCTCCCCGCAACCACCAGCGCGATGGCACCAAGTACCACCACCGCGCCCTTGGCCGCGCCCAGCCGGGGCAGCAGCAGCGAGAGCGCGATCCCGAGCAGCAGGACCAGCGCCAGTTCAAGCCCCGGCGCCCAGTCGGGCCGAAGCAGGAATTTGCCCAGCACCGCCTGCTCGACTGCCTGGGCATGCGCCATCACTCCCAGCTCGCGCTCGCTGAGCGGGGTGGAGACCAGATCGCGCAGCCCGATTGCCCCGGCGCCAACAAAGACGATCCGGCCGCCCACTGCTGCTTCCAGCTGCGCGGGCGAAAGCGTCCCGTCGAGCACTTGCCAGGCGGGCAGGGTGCGGGGCTTGGCCGAGGCCGTCCAGTGCAGCCACAAGGCGCCGCTGGCAGTGGTTGGAACCTCGAACTCGCCAACCTTGACCGCGACCACCCGGCCCGGCGCGCCCTGGGTTTCGCCGCTGGCGTCGCTGGTTCTGACCGTGATCGATCCGGCCCCCTGCGCCACCCGCAAGGCTTCCAGTGACAGCGAAGGGAGCAACTGGTCCCCTTGCCGCGCCAGCAAGGGCACCGCGCGCAAAATCCCGTCGCTATCCGCAGCCAGACTGACCGAGCCGCTGCCGGCGGCGGGAGCGCTCAGCACCGGCAGCGATTCGATGCCGCGGCGGAACCGCGGCACCTCACGCGGCGGCGATCCCGCCACGGCGAAGCCTGCTTTTGGGGAGACCGGCGGTCCGGCGCGGTCGTTGATCAGGAAATAGCCGAGCACGGTGGGCGTCGCCGCGAAACTCCGGGCAAGCTGCGCGTCGTTGTCGGGCAGACGGCGCAGCGTGTCGATCACCGCGCTGGTCGCTCCGCCGCGTTCGAGCTGCGCGGCGAGCTGGGCGGGCGACGTGCGGTCAGGCTCGGAGAAAACCACGTCGAAAGCCACCACCGAGGCACCCGCCTGACCCAGCCGTTCGGTCAATCGGGCGATTTCGGTGCGCGGCCAGGGCCATTGGCCAAAGCGGCGGATCGATTCGTCGTCAATATCGACCACGCGGACAGGGGCATCTTCATAGGCACGCGGCGCGGTGCGCTGGTAGCTGTCAAACAGCAGCAGCCCGAGCCGTTCGAGCCCGGGCGGGCCGATCAGCTGCAGCACGGCGATGACCATAGCCACCAGCACGCCCGCCAGCACCGGCATCCGGTTCCCGGATTGAACCAAGCCCCCCTTGGCCATCAGGACCCAGGCAGCCTCATTGCGGCCGCTTCTTCTTGGCCGGCTTCGCAGGCTTCGGCGCCGCTGGCACGACGGCGGGCGGTGGTCGGCGCAAGGTCAGGTAGCCGGGACTATCCTCGACCAGATCAGGCATCGCCTCGAACCGCGAGCCCATTGCCGCGTCGAGCCGCGCCAGCCGCTCGAGCGGTGAGGGATGGGTGCGGGTGTGCATCCCATAGGCACGCTCGTCAGCGGTCGCGGTCAGGGTCTGGAGCACCCCGCCCAGGCCATAGGGCGAATAGCCCGAGCGCGCCGCGATCACGACGCCGATCCGGTCGGCCTCGTACTCCGCGTTTGGGCCGAGGCCCTTGATGTAGAGGTCCTTGCCGGCGTTGAGCAGGGCGGCGCTGAACTGATCGGCGATCGAGTTGCCCGTCGACACGGTGAAATAGCGCCGCATCTCGGTCAGCGACTGATCGCGCAGGCTGCGCTGCAGCGCCTCAAGGTGATGCTTGCGCTCGACATGGGCGATCTCGTGGGCGAGCACCCCGGCCAGTTCGGCCTCGCTGCGCATCCGCTCGAACAGTCCGCGGGTGATCAGAACGTAGCCGCCGGGAGTCGAAAAGGCGTTGAAATCGTCGCTGTCAACGATGCAGAACTTCCACGGCAGTCCCGGCCGTTCGCTGTGCAGCGCCAGCCAGCGGCCGAGCCGGTTGACATAGGCCTGCTTGGCCGGATCGTCGACCAGCGGCGCGGCGCCGAGCAGCATGCCGGCAAGGTCGCCGCCGATTTTGATTTCTTCCTGCTCGTTGATCTTGCGCAGCCCTTCGCCGATTTTCTGCGCCGATTGGGCCTTGTTGACGAGGTCATTGAGTACCCCGAACTGCGCCGTAGCCGGGGCGGTGAACAGCACGCTGGCTGCGACCCAGGGCCAGATCAGGCGGGCGGGACGGATCATTTCTTGACCTTCCCCGGTTTGAGACTGGCGATCTGGCTTTCCTTGAGGTTGTTCTGCGTCGCCAGCCCGCGTGCCTCGGCCTCGCTGGCGCCGAGCGCCTCGAGCCGGGCAAGCTGTTCGCGGTCGACCGAAGCATTGCGGATCGAGCCTTCGTCGAGGCCCTTGACCCCGGTGGCGATGGTCCGTCCGGTGCTGCCGGTGCGCAGTGCGGCGGTTGATGCGCTGGCGGCGGCGGTTTCGAGCCGGACGATCAGCATCCGCACCCAGCCGCGCTTGCCGCCGCTCTCAACCGACAGCCACCCGCCCTTGCGCGCTACGATTGTGACCGGCTGGTTGGCGGCAAGTGGCCCCAGCTTGGCGGCATCGATGAACGGTTCGGCATAGAGATCGCCGGCGCGGATGGTCATCCCGCGTTCGCTGGCAAGCGCAGTGCCCGGCAATAGCAGCGCCGCAGCAAACAGGATCGCGCGCAGGTTAGGCATGGCTGGTGCCGTCACTCCCTCGCGGCAAACTACCAGCTTTGCGAGAGGGTTCAAAGAGCCGAACGCCCTCTTCGCGGCCCTTGACCTGATGGACCCCGCAATCGCGCCATTCGAAGGCATCGCCGGCGGCCTGCCGGGTCGCCTCGGTCACCAGAATTTGCGCAATCCCCTTGGTCAGGCCTTCAACCCGGCTGGCAAGGTTCACCGCATCGCCGATCGCCGTATAGTCGAGCCGGTCGTTCGAGCCGATGAAGCCGACCACCGCCTTGCCGCTGTGGATGCCGATCCCGATCTCCAGTTCGGCGATCAGTCCGCCCAGGCTGCCGTGCATCTCCTCAAGCGCGTCCGACATCTCCAGCGCTGCGGCCACTGCCTGCCTGGCATGGTCCGCCATCGCCACCGGCGCCCCCCAGAACGCCATGATCGCATCGCCGATGAACTTGTCGAGCGTGCCCGAATGGGCGAAGATAACGCCCACCTGCCGCGAGAAATAGCCGTTGAGCATCGCCACGACCTGCTCCGGAGCAGTCACTTCGGACAGCGCCGTGAAGCCGCGGATGTCGGAGAACAGGATGCTGATCTCGCGCGCTTCGGCCTGCTGGCGGTGGTCAATCTCACCCTTGTCGATCAGCTCGGCGACCACCCGGGCATCGAGGAAGCGGGTGAACATCGCGGCGGTGCGCAGGCGCCGCTTGCGCTCCTCGACATAGGCTATCGCGCCCGCAACGAAGTGATAGGCCCACCCGAAGGCGAGCGCCCCGAACAGCGGAATAAAGGTTCCGTTCATCAGCAGCAGCCAGCTGGTGGCGATCGCAAGCAACGATGCCGCGATCATCGCATACAGCAGACGCTGCGCCCCGATGTTGCGGGCGTAGCCGATAGCCAGCAGGGCAATCAGCCCCAGTGCGAGCGGCAGCAGCGCCGGGCGCTGAATCTCGCGCAGCCAGTCTCCCCGATCGAGGTTGTCCACTGCGGTGGCAAGGATCTCGACACCGGGATAGGCGGTGCCAAGCGGGGTGACGCGAAAGTCCTGCAGACCCGGCGCCGCGGTGCCAACGATCAAGATCTTGCCCGTGAACTCGTTGGCCGGCCGCGAAGATTCGCGGCGCAGGCTGTCGAGGTAGAGGTCACCGTATGAGACATGCTTCCAGCTGCTGCGCCAATTGAGCAGAACCCGCTGCGATTGCGGCAGCTTGCGCCCCGCTTCGCTGGCGACCCGGGCCGCCAATGAGGGGAAACGCCAGCCACCGTGCTCTTGGTAAAGCGCATGATGGCGCCCAGTGCCGTCGCTGTCGGGAGTGAAGTTGATCAGTCCGCCGCGCATCGCCTCGGGGAATTCGGCGACCACCAGCGGCAGCATGATCGGGGCGCGGGCGCCCGGTTTCGGACGGCCGACGGGTCTGGCGCCGACTGCGGCAGGAAGGTCCTCGACCACCGCGCCAGTGCCGTCGCTGTTGAGCGTCATGCCCAGCCAGACCTTGGGATTGCGCGCCACCGCATCGGCGAAAGCGGCGTCGTGCTCGGGGCGGAACACGTCCGGCTCGTTGAACAGGATGTCGAAGACGATGGCCTGGGGCTCTTGCGCCGCGATATGGTCGATCAGCTCGGCGTGGACCGAGCGCGGCCAGGGCCAGTTGCCGGCATCGTCGTTGAGGTCCTCGAGCGACTTCTGGTCGATATCGACGATCACCACCTCGGTCGATGGCGAGCGGCGCTGAGCGTTGAGCGATAGCAGCAAGTCGCCGCCGCGCTGATCGACAATCCGGACTGTGTTCAGCCAGCCGTAGTCGGCCAGTGCCAGCAGCGCGAACAGCACTGCCAGTGCGCTCCAGCGGCCACCCGGCATGCGGCGGAATATCCCCATTGCAGCGCTTGACATCGCTCGTGCTTATGGGCCGCGCGGCCAGTTCTGACAACTGCGCCGAACCGTGCAAGACCAGCTTGCTCCAAGAGTGGCGCCATGCCAGATTGCAACCCCGGCGGGAGGGCTTGATGCCGAGACTTGCATTGCCAAATGGCCCGCGCATCAAGGGCATCAGGCTCGGCGCGGCAATCCTGCTCGCTGTCCTGGCAGCCGGCGTGGCGATTGCCGCCGGGCGCTTTGAAGGCGTCGCCAGCTGCGCCGGATCCACCTGTCATGGCCGCGCGGAAGGCAACGGTGCAGTGGTCCGCCAGGATGAGCTCCGGCTGTGGCAAGAGCCATCGGCGCGCAGCGGCGCGCACAGCCGGGCCTATGCGGGTCTGATCTCGCCCCGGGGCGAGCGGATTGCGGGCACGCTGGGGCTGGGCAGCGCGGGTTCGGCGGCGGCCTGCCTCGGCTGCCACGCCACCCCGCCGGGCGAACGCGGCGAGCGCTTCCAGGTCAGCGACGGGGTCGGCTGCGAAGGCTGCCACGGCGCCGCCTCGGGCTGGATTGCCAGCCACTATGCAGTCGGGGCGAGCCACGCCGGAAACATCGCAAACGGGATGACCGCGCTTGACGATCCCAGAGCGCGGGCCGGGGTCTGCCTCGATTGCCACCTCGGCAGCGGCAAGCCGGGCCAATTCGTCACCCATGCGATGATGGCTGCGGGCCACCCCAGGATTTCGTTCGAGCTCGACCTGTTCTCCTCGCTCCAGCAGCACTGGGATGAAGACGCCGACTATGCCCTGCGCAAACCCCGCGCTGACTCGGTCCGGCTGTGGGCGGTCGGTCAGGCCGAGGCAGTGCGGCGTTCGCTGAGCCTGTTTGCGCAAGGGAACCTCGCGAGTAACGGGTTATTCCCCGAGTTCACCTTCTACGACTGCCATTCCTGCCACCGCGCGATCGATGACAATCCGGCGAGGCTGCGGACGTTTGAGCCCAATCCGGCACGCCCGATCGAGTTCGGCCAGCCGCCGTTCAACGACGAGAACATGATCATGCTCGCGGCGGTGGCGCAAGTGCTCGCGCCCGCGCAGGCTGCGCAGTTCGACAAATCGGCGCGCGATTTCCATGCGGCGATGGGCAGGGGCCGTGGCGAGGCGGTTGCGGCGGGAGTGCGGCTCGACAGCGCCGCCGGCGCGCTGGGCGCGGCGATGGCACAGGCGCCAGGCGGTAGCGACACCGCGTTCCGGGTAATCGCGGCAATCGGCGGGCGAGCGATATCGCCGCGCTTCACCGACTATGCCGGTTCGGCCCAGGCAGTAATGGCGGTTGATACCCTGCTCAACGCCTTGGTCCGTGAGGGCCGGGTGACGGTCGGCGCGGCGGCGGGAATTCGCGCCAACGTCAACCGCGCCTATGGGGCGGTGGCGAGCCCGACCGACTACAGCCCGGCGCAGTTCCGCGGCGCGCTGGGGCAGGCGGTGCGCAGCATCGCGGCGCTGCAATGACCAGACGCTGGCCAGTTGTTCCTGCGCTGCTGCTGCTCGCGGCCTGCGGCGGTGGGGGCGGGTCGAGCGGCGGGGGCGGGGGACCAACGCCGACGCCCACCCCGACCCCAACCCCGCCTTTGGGACAATCCTACGTCGCTCCGGCGGCTGAATCCTTGGCCGTGGCTGACGTGCAAAAGGTCCTTGCGCAGGCTGCCGCGCAGGCCCAGGCCGATGGCCGCCCCGGGGTGATCGCGGTGACCGACCGGGTCGGCAACGTGCTGGCGGTGCTGCGGATGACCTCTGCGCCAACCACCGTTGCGATCCCGCGCGCGCGCGATGGCTCAGCGCAGGACGTCCAGGGCCTTAACGTACCCGCCGAGGCCGCCGCGATCGCGAAGGCAGTCACCGGGGCTTACCTGTCGAGCAGCGGCAACGCCTTCTCAAGCCGCACTGCCAGCATGATCGTGCAAGAGCATTTCCCACCCGCGCCCAGCACGGTGGGACTGGAGAGCGGGCCGCTGTTCGGGGTCCAGTTCAGCCAGCTGCCATGTTCGGATCTGGCGGCGCGAATTGCCGCCGG
The DNA here is from genome assembly GCA_031414115.1 of Novosphingobium sp. Taxonomy (GTDB): domain Bacteria; phylum Pseudomonadota; class Alphaproteobacteria; order Sphingomonadales; family Sphingomonadaceae; genus Novosphingobium. The sequence continues at coordinate 20,782 of JANOGS010000001.1, forward strand.
GCCAGCGGCCTTGATCGGGCCGAAACGTTCACCGCTCGGGCTTTCGGCCGATCCGGGCGGCTTTCCGCTTTACAAGAACGGCGTGGTGGTCGGCGGGATCGGGGTGGCGGCTGACGATACCTATGGTCTCGATCCAAACGTGCTTGATGTCGATAGCGAGAGCGATGAACGGATCGCGCTGGCCGGGACCGTGGGCTTCGAGGCGCCGCTGCCAATCCGCGCCAACCGGATTTCGGTAGACGGCACCTCGCTGCGCTACACCGATGCCGACTATGCTGATCTGGCGGCAGTTTCCGGCGCGATCTATGCCACCACCGTGCCGGCGCTCGGAAATCTGGCTCCGGTGATCGGCTATTTCCCCGTCGCAGCGATCCAGCCCGGCGCGGTCTACGGCAGCGAGGCTTCGGGCGTGCGCCGCGCGACTGCCGCCGAGTTCAGCGACAACGACGCCTTCGTCCTCAGCGATGGAGCAGGCGCCAACCGCTTCCCGTTGCGCGCCGGAACCGATGCCGCCGAGGTTGGCACAGCGATCAGCGCCACCGAAGCACAGCGGATCCTCGAGCAGGCCTTTGCGGTAATGGCCCGCGCCCGCGCGCAAATTCGCCAGCCGCTCGACAGTCTGGCGCAGGTCACGATCTCGCTGGTCGATACCCGCGGGGTGCCGCTGGGGATCGTCCGCTCGCCCGATGCGCCGATCTTCGGGATCGACGTTTCGCTGCAGAAAGCGCGCTCGGCGGCGTTGTTCAGCCATGCCAATGCCGGGGCGGAGCTGCTGGTCGATCCCAGCGCCGATGTCCAGGCGTTCGTGCCTGCGACCCGCAGCTTCCTCGCCGATCCGGCGGCACTGACCGGGCGAACGGCGTTCTCCGACCGGGCGATCGGACTCCTCGCGCGGCCCTATTTCCCCGATGGTGAGGTGGCGCGGCCCAACGGCCCCTTGTCGCGCCCGATCGCCAAGTGGAGCCCGTTCTCGACCGGGCTGCAATCGGCGCTGGTGCTGACCAATCTGGCGCAACATCTCAACTTCGTCACCGGCGCCAGCGGCTCCGACACCCAGCAGCGCTGCACTTTTCTCCCCGACGTTGCGGCGGGCCAGAACCGGCTGCAGAATGGCCTGCAGATTTTCCCCGGTTCGGTGCCGATCTATCGCGGCAACACGCTGGTCGGCGCAGTCGGAGTTTCGGGCGACGGGATCGACCAGGACGATATGATTGCCTTCCTCGGCCTCGCCCAGGCCGCGACCCAGCTCGGTAATTCGCTCGGCAATGCGCCAACCGCGATCCGCTCCGACCAGATCGAGGTCGCACTCAGCGGCGGACAGACTTCGCGGCTGCGCTATGTTTCCTGCCCCTTCGCGCCGTTCATCGGCAGCAATGACCAGAACGTCTGCCAGGGGCTGTGATGGGCGCGGCGTCACTGTTCATTCCGTTAATGCTGG
>JANOGS010000002.1:0-12027 GCA_031414115.1 Novosphingobium sp.
GCCGAGGCGGTGGAGCGTGGGCGCGCGGTTGAGCATCACCGGGTGCTCGCGGATCACCTCGTCGAGGATGTCCCAGACTTCCTTGCGCTCTTTCTCGACCCACTTCTTGGCCTGCTTGAGCGTCATCGACAGACCCTTGGCATCAAGCCGGGCGTAGATGAACGGCTTGAACAGCTCGAGCGCCATCTTCTTGGGCAGCCCGCACTGGTGCAGCTTGAGTTCGGGACCGGTGACGATCACCGAACGGCCCGAATAGTCGACGCGCTTGCCCAGCAGGTTCTGGCGGAACCGGCCCTGCTTGCCCTTGAGCATGTCGGACAGCGACTTCAGCGGACGCTTGTTGGCACCGGTGATCACCCGGCCGCGGCGGCCGTTGTCGAACAGCGCATCGACCGCTTCCTGCAGCATGCGCTTTTCGTTGCGGACGATGATGTCCGGCGCGCGCAGCTCGATCAGGCGCTTCAGGCGGTTGTTGCGGTTGATGACGCGGCGGTAGAGATCGTTGAGGTCCGAGGTCGCGAAGCGGCCACCGTCAAGCGGCACCAGCGGGCGCAGTTCGGGCGGGATCACCGGCACCACGTCGAGGATCATCCATTCCGGCTTGTTGCCCGAATCGATGAACGATTCGACGACCTTGAGGCGCTTGATGATCTTCTTGGGCTTGAGTTCGGACTTGGTCTCGGACAGCTCCTTGAGCAGGTCTTCCTTCTCCTGGACCAGGTCGAGGCTCATCAGGATGTGCTTGACCGCCTCGGCGCCGATCGAGGCCGAGAAGGCGTCTTCGCCGTATTCGTCCTGATAGTCGTAAAGCTCGTCCTCGGTCAGCAGCTGGTACTTCTCGAGCGGGGTCAGGCCCGGCTCGATCACCACGTAGCTCTCGAAGTAGAGGATCCGCTCGAGCTGCTTGAGCTGCATGTCGAGGAGCAGGCCGATGCGGCTGGGCAGCGACTTGAGGAACCAGATGTGCGCCACGGGGGCTGCCAGCTCGATGTGGCCCATACGCTCGCGGCGGACCTTGGTGACGGTCACCTCGACGCCGCACTTCTCGCAAACCACGCCCTTGTACTTCATCCGCTTGTACTTGCCGCACAGGCACTCGTAGTCCTTCACCGGCCCGAAGATGCGGGCGCAGAACAGCCCGTCGCGCTCGGGCTTGAAAGTGCGATAGTTGATCGTCTCGGGCTTCTTGATCTCGCCGAAGCTCCACGAGCGAATCCGCTCGGGGCTGGCAAGGCCGATCTGGATCTGGTCGAAGGTTTCGGGCTTCGCCATCTGGTTGGTGAACTTGGTCAGGTCGTTCATATCTCAATCCCTCTGCGGGTGAATTTGTTGGGCGGGGTTTGGGGAGGGCGGCCCGAAAGCCGCCCGTTCCCGTTACTCCGCGGCCTCCGCGTAATCGTCGTCGTCATCGTCGCGGGCCAGCGAGGACAGCTCGACGTTGAGCCCGAGGCTGCGCATTTCCTTGACGAGCACGTTGAAGCTCTCCGGAATGCCGGCCTCGAAGGTGTCGTCACCCTTGACGATCGCTTCGTAAACCTTGGTCCGCCCGACCACGTCGTCGGACTTGACCGTGAGCATTTCCTGCAAGGTATAAGCGGCGCCATAGGCCTGGAGCGCCCAGACCTCCATTTCGCCGAAGCGTTGCCCGCCGAACTGGGCCTTGCCGCCCAGCGGCTGCTGGGTGACGAGGCTGTAGGGCCCGATCGAACGCGCGTGGATCTTGTCGTCGACCAGGTGATGGAGCTTCAACATGTAGATGTAGCCCACCGTGACCTTGCGATCGAAGGCATCGCCGGTACGCCCGTCGTAGAGCACGACCTGACCCGAGGTATCGAGCCCGGCCATTTCCAGCATCGCGGTGACGTCGCTTTCCTTGGCCCCGTCGAACACCGGGGTGCCCATCGGCACGCCGTTCTTCAAGAGTTCGGCCATGTCGACGATCTCGGCCACCGAGCGCGCTTCGATTTGGGCGTGATAGTTCTCGCCGTAGATTTCCTTGAGCTTGTCGACCAGCGCACTCGGCGGAGCGGCCGCTTCGGGGTTGGGGTTGGCGGCGCGCCATTCGTCGAGCGCGGCGGTAACCTGTTGGCCCAAGCCGCGCGCGGCCCAGCCCAGGTGGGTCTCGAAGATTTGTCCGACGTTCATCCGGCTCGGCACGCCGAGCGGATTGAGGACGATGTCGACCGGGGTACCGTCAGCCAGGAACGGCATGTCTTCGGCCGGCAGGATGCGCGAGATGACACCCTTGTTGCCGTGGCGCCCGGCCATCTTGTCGCCCGGCTGCAGCTTGCGCTTCACCGCAACGAAGACCTTGACCATCTTGAGCACGCCAGGGGCCAATTCGTCGCCGCGTTCGAGCTTTTCCTTGCGGTCCTCGAACTTCTCCAGGATCGCCTTGACGGTCTCGTCGTACTGCGCCTTGACCGCTTCGAGCTGGCCCTGGACCTTGTCGTCGGCGACCGCGAACTTCCACCATTCGTGACGCTCGGCTTCGGCCAGGGTTTCCTCGTCGATGGTCCCGCCCTTCTTGGCGCCCTTGGGGGCAGCGGCGGCGACCTGGCCCAGCAGCATGTCGCGCAGGCGGTTATAGGTGGCGCGGTTGAGGATCGCGCGCTCGTCCTCGCGGTCCTTGGCGAGGCGTTCGATTTCCTCGTTCTGGATCGCGCGGGTCCGGTCGTCGATCTCGATGCCGTGGCGGTTGAACACCCGGACCTCGACGATCGTGCCCGAGACCCCCGGGGGCAGGCGCAGCGAGGTGTCGCGCACGTCCGAAGCCTTCTCGCCGAAGATCGCGCGGAGCAGCTTTTCTTCAGGCGTCATCGGCGATTCGCCCTTGGGCGTGATCTTGCCGACCAGGATATCGCCCGGATGGACTTCGGCGCCGATGTAGACGATCCCGGCCTCGTCGAGGTTGCGCAGCGCTTCCTCGCCGACGTTGGGAATGTCGCGGGTGATGTCCTCGGGCCCAAGCTTGGTGTCGCGGGCCATGACTTCGAACTCCTCGATGTGGATCGAGGTGAAGACGTCGTCCTTGACGATCCGTTCGGAGATCAGGATCGAATCTTCGTAGTTATAGCCGTTCCACGGCATGAACGCGACCAGGCTGTTGCGGCCCAGCGCCAGTTCACCGAGTTCGGTCGAGGGACCGTCGGCGATGATGTCGGCGGTTTCGACCACATCGCCCACCTTCACCAGCGGGCGCTGGTTGATGCAGGTGTTCTGGTTCGAACGCTGGAACTTCTGCAGGGTATAGATATCGACGCCGGACTGGCCGGGCTCGATTTCGCCTGAAGCACGGATGACGATGCGGGTGGCGTCGACCTGGTCGACGATGCCGCCGCGCAGGGCGCCAATGGCTGCGCCCGAATCGCGCGCAACGGTGGCTTCCATGCCGGTGCCGACGAACGGTGCCTCGGCCTGGACCAGCGGCACCGCCTGGCGCTGCATGTTCGAGCCCATCAGCGCGCGGTTGGCGTCGTCGTTCTCGAGGAACGGGATCAGCGAGGCGGCTACCGAGACCAGCTGCTTGGGGCTGACGTCCATCAGCGTCACGTGATCGCGCGGCGCCATGACGAATTCGCCGGCCTCGCGGGCCGAGACCAGCTCTTCAGCGAAGGAGCCGTCCTTGTTGAGCTCGGCCGAGGCCTGGGCGACGGTATGCTTCTGCTCTTCCATCGCCGAGAGGTAGACCACCTCGCCAGTGACCTTGCGGTCGACAACCTTGCGGTACGGGGTCTCGATGAAGCCGTACTTGTTGACCCGGGCAAAGGTGCTGAGCGAGTTGATCAGGCCGATATTCGGGCCTTCAGGCGTCTCAATCGGGCAGATCCGGCCATAATGGGTCGGGTGAACGTCGCGGACTTCGAAGCCGGCGCGCTCACGGGTGAGGCCGCCCGGCCCGAGCGCCGAGACGCGGCGCTTGTGGGTGACTTCGGACAGCGGGTTGGTCTGATCCATGAACTGCGAAAGCTGGGATGAGCCGAAGAACTCGCGCACCGCAGCAACCGCAGGCTTGGCGTTGATCAGATCGTTGGGCATCACGGTCGAGACGTCGACCGAGCTCATCCGCTCCTTGACCGCGCGTTCCATCCGCAGCAGCCCGACGCGGTACTGGTTCTCGAGCAGCTCACCGACCGAACGGACCCGGCGGTTGCCGAGGTTGTCGATGTCGTCAACCTCGCCCTTGCCGTCCTTGAGGTTGACCAGCTCCTTGACCACCGCAAGGATATCCTCGGTGCGTAGCGTGGTGATAGTATCCTCGGCGTCGAGGCTGAGGCGCATGTTGAGCTTGACCCGGCCCACCGCCGAGAGGTCATAGCGGTCACCATCGAAGAACAGGCCTTCGAACAGCGCTTCGGCGGTTTCGCGCGTCGGCGGTTCGCCCGGGCGCATCACCCGATAGATATCGGCCAGCGCCTGGTCGCGTTCCTCGGCCTTGTCGGCCTTCATGGTGTTGCGGATCCACGGGCCGGTGCCGACGTGGTCGATGTCGAGCAGCTCAAGCTGGTCGATCCCGGCCTTGTCGAGCGCGTCGAGGTTCTCAGGGCTGACTTCGTCGCCGGCCTCGATGTAGATCCGCCCGGTGCTCTCGTCGATCAGGTCGAGCGCGGAATAGCGGCCGAAGATCTCTTCGGTCGGGATCAGCAGTTCGCCCAGGCCATCCTTTTCCGCCTTGTTGGCGGCGCGCGGGGAAATCTTGGTGCCGGCGGGGAAGATCACTTCGCCCGACTTGGCATCGACGATGTCGAACGCCGGCTTCAGGCCGCGCCACTGGTCTGCGGCATAGGGCAGGCGCCAGCCGCCTTCGCCGCGCTTCCAGGTGACGATATCGTAGAAGTAGTGGAGGATCTGTTCGCTATCGAGCCCCAGTGCATAGAGCAGCGCGGTGACCGGCAGCTTGCGCTTGCGATCGATCCGGACGTTGACGATGTCCTTTGCGTCGAATTCGAAATCGAGCCACGAACCGCGATAGGGAATGACGCGCGCGGCGAACAGGTACTTGCCCGAAGAGTGCGTCTTGCCGCGATCGTGATCGAACAGCACGCCCGGCGAGCGGTGCATCTGCGAGACGATCACGCGCTCGGTGCCGTTGATGATGAAGGTGCCGTTCTCCGTCATCAAGGGCATGTCGCCCATGTAGACGTCCTGCTCCTTGATATCGAGGACTGAGCGGGTCTCGGTCTCGGCATCGACCTCGAACACGATCAACCGCAGTGTCACCTTCATCGGCGCGGCATAGGTGATCCCGCGCTGGCGGCACTCGGTGGTGTCGTACTTGGGATCTTCCAGCTCATAGTGGACGAAGTCGAGCTCGCTGGTGCCGGCAAAGTCGCGGATCGGGAACACCGAACGCAGGGTCTTCTCCAGGCCTGAGACATAGCCGATTCCCGGGTTCGAGCGCAGGAACTGCTCATAACTCTCGCGCTGCACCTCGATCAGGTTCGGCATTTTCACCACTTCGTGGATGTCGCCGAAGATCTTGCGGATGCGCCGCTTGGCCGCCGCGCGCAGTGCGTTGCCGGTCGGGGGGGTGAGGGCTTTCTTCGCCATGGGAGGGGTCTTGCCTCTTCAGTTAAGCGCCGGAAGGTCCGGCGAAAATTACGTGCCACGCGCGGCGATGGCGTCCATGCCTGCGGCGAAAGGCGGCACGGCAATCGCCCCCGATACGGGAACGGCCAGCAGCCTTAGCGTCGACATGAAAACCCGGTGCTTCCTTTCGTGGAAGGCCCCCGCGCATGGGCCCGCCTTGCTCGAAGCGCCGAGCGAGGGGCGCCTATAGGCGGGCGATGGCGGGCTGTCAAACGCGGGTAATGTCTCAGTTTGAATTCTCCGCAGGAGCTTGCGATCGGAAATGCCCCAGGGGACTGCCATTCACAGTCGGACTGCTGTCAGGCTCGATATTGCGGTTTGCGGGCGTCCGACTGCGCGGGTTAGTGCGCTAGCCCGGTCATCATCTTCTCGAACGATCCCATCGTGTCCGGGACAAGGTTGATCTTCTTGAACGGCGTCGCGAGGAAACGGCCCACCGTGCCGTTGAATTGCTCGGGGTCGTCGTACGGGATCAGGTGCGTGCTGTTCGGGAAAACCGCCAGCTGCGCGTTCGGCAGGCTTTTGTAGATCGTAACGATGTGTTCGATCCGGACGAGGTCGTGGTCGCTCGCCAGCACAAGCGTCGGCGCTGTAACCTTGGCAAGCATCGCAGGCGGAATGTTCGGTTCCCTCAGCATCATGCCCACCACCTTGAGCTGGCGCCGGCCTTGCGGCGTGTTCTTTACCTCGTCGGGAAGCTCCATCATCGACTTCAACAGCGCGCCAACCTCTGGATCGAACGCTTCCGGTCCTGGGGAGAGGTTTGCGGCCATGGAAACGATCTTCTTCACCTTGCCGGGATGGCGAACGCCCAGAAGGAGGGCTTCGATGCCGCCGTCGCTCCAGCCCACGACATCCACCGGACCGAGCTTCAGGTGATCGATCAAGGCCGCAAGGTCGTCGGTCATCTTCTCATAGGTGATCGGTTCCTGGCTGTCGGCGGACCGCCCATGGTCGCGGCTGTCCATCGCGATCACTTTGTACTTCGCCTTGAAATGGTCGATCTGCGCTGCCAGCGAACCGATGCTGCCCCCATTCCCGTGCACCAGCAGCAGCGGTTTACCCTGGCCGTAGGTCTCGTAGTACAGCGTCACGCCATCGTGGACGAAGGTCGCGTCGGCAACGTTGTTGGCGCCATAGGAGATTGCCACGGCGTCCATCATCTTGGTTTCCCGGGGCGAGCAGGCGACGGCGAGAACGAGTGCGGCGGCGAACGTCACGGCAGACAATAATCGCTTCATGAAGACCCCCAAGGCTGGCGATCTGTTTGTTCTAGCAGCCATCGGAGGCCATTGTCACCAGTGGGCCATTGCGGTTCTGATCGCCACATTCTTGCCACCGGCAGGTTTGCGCAACAACTGCCGTTCCTCTCGGGTGGGGCGCCTGCGCGGGTTGATCGATTTCAGATTGAGACACTAGCCAAACGCGGCTGCAGGCGGAAAACAGCAGATTCGCGTACTTTTCGAAAAACGATATGCTAGATATCGAAAAACAATATTATCGATTGACAATATGCGCGACTCGCCTTATTGATTGTCGATATCGAACATATCGGAGAACGATCAATGACCACAACTTCAACCCCTTTCGCCCTGGTCCTCGCCGCGCTGACCTTCGTCACGCTGTGGGCCCCAACCCTGCATGTTCCAGCCGCAACCCAGACCGCCGCAGTGACCCTGCCGGTGCTCGCCTGACCGCTTCACTTTCACGGAGTAAACCTGCCATGACCGTCACCCTCGCCTCGCGCATTTCCGTCGCCGCCCTGGCCTTCGCCGCCGTCCTGTCGAGCTGGTCCGCCACGCTCGCGATGCCGGGCATCTTGGCATGACCGCGCAGACCCGCGATCCGCTCCTGCTGGCGGCCCGCTTCATCCTGATCTTCATGATGGGGGTAATGGCTGTCGTTGCCGCAGCCTGCGTGATCGGCGCAGTGGCGTCGCTCGCCATGCACGGCAAGCTTGTGGCCGAACTGGCTGAGCATGCCATCGCCCCCGAAGCGGCCTGGGCGATCGCGCCTTTGCTGGCGCTTGTTGTGGCTGCCGCCGTGCTTGGCTTCCTGTTCTTTCGCCACCTCTACCGAATCGTCGGCACGGTTGGTGAGGGTGATCCGTTCATCCCCGAGAATGCCCGGCGGCTCAGCGCGATGGGCTGGATCACGGTGGCGGTCCACGTTCTCATGATCCCGCTGTTCGCCATTGCCGCCTGGATCGCCAAGCACGCCAAGGATTCGGACAGTTTCCATATCGACGGGGACATTGACCTCAACGGCATCCTGCTGGCGCTGATCCTGTTCATCCTCGCCCGGGTGTTTCGCCAGGGTGCGCGGATGCGCGAAGAGCTGGAAGGAACCGTGTGATGCCGATCACCATCAAGCTCGACGACCTCCTCCACGCCCGCCGCATGACCCTGACCGAACTGGCTGAGCGGGTCGACATCACTCTCGCCAACCTCTCGATCCTCAAGACCGGCAAGGCCAAGGCGATCCGCTTTTCGACCCTCGAGGCGATCTGCGCGGTGCTCGAATGCCAGCCAGGCGATCTGATTGCCTACCAGCCGGACTGAACCCCAGCCCCCCGACCCCAGGTCCGGCCAAACTGAAAGGGCGGCGCTTCTCCGGAAACGCCGCCCTTCTTCTTGATGAGTTGTTGTTGGGTGCGCTGATCGCCTCCGCGATCAGCTTGCAACACCAGCCCGCTCCCCCTGCCCGACCACCCGTTCATGGTACCCTATGGGGTGGCCGGGCAGGGGGAGCGGGCTGGTGTTGCAAGGACAGGCCGGAGGGCCTGTCCGCACCGCCGTGAGGCGGCAAGGACTCGCTACCACCAGGCAAAAATCCCCTAGAACACGCCCGGGATCAGCCGCCAGCGGGTCTGCGCCATATAACCGCGATAGTCCGGATCCTGGCTCAGCAGCCGCTCTTCGGCCAGCAGCCGCAGGATCTGGGCCCACCAGCCGATCGCGTAGATCAGCAGATTGAGCAGGGTCGGCATCACCAAAAGGATGCCGATGTGGACGAACAGATAGCCGGCATACATCGGATGCCGGACAAAACGGTACATGCCGTCGCGCTTGATCCCGCGGTTGGCGGGCGCAATCCCGAAGCTGCGCCGCAGGAACAGCTTGGCGGCAATCTGCACGACATTGCCGAACACCACCAGCGATACCGCCAGCGGAAGCAGCATCTGCAGTGCATCGGGGGTGTCGCTGGGCATGATCAGCAGCGGCGCATAGGTCGCGGTTGCGGCCAGCAGCCAGTCGCCCAGCCGCATCGAGATCTCGCGCGCCTGGCGGCGAATCAGCACAAAGATCAGCACCGAGGTTTCGGCGACCATTACCAGCGGTGCAAACGGATTGGTCGAGCCATAGACCCGCTCTGCCAGCAGTGCCCACAGCAGGACGATAACCACCTGTTCGGCGCGGTCGAGCCGGGCGGGGGTCAGCCAGCGCGGCGGCGCCTTGGGGGCAGCGGCATTCGGGGCGGCGAGTTCGTTCGGAGTGCTCATGCGATAGCGGGATCGCAGAATGTGGTTAATTTTGGGTTTGAGCGGCAGCGCTATTTCTTCCGCGCCTTGAGCCGGAAGCTCACCGCCACCCCGTCGGCGATGGTGCCGGTGTCGGCCCATTGCCCCGAACCGACCCCGAAGGCCGTGCGGTTGAGCCGGGCAGAGCCCGCTGCGCTCGCCCGCTGGCCATTGATCGTCACCGTGAACGGCAGGGTCAAGGGCACGCTCGCCCCATGCATCGCCAGCGTCCCCGCCGCTTCGTAGCGATCCCCGCCGCGGCTGCGGATCGTGCGCGAGGTGAACACCGCGCGGGGCTGCGCGGCAATGTCGAAGAAGCTGTCGCTGCGCAGCATCTCGTCGCGCTCGGCATCGGCGGTGTTGACCGAGCCGAGATCGACCGAGACCCGGATCGCGGAACCGCCAAGATCGTCCGGGCTGAATGTGATGTCGGCGTCCCAGCGCGAGAAGCTGCCATCGACCGGGCTGCCCGAATAGTCGGCGCGGAAGCCCAGCCGCCCGCCGGGTTCGACCTGCCACTCCGCCGCCGACAGGGGTGCCATGCTGGCTTCGTCGGTCGGTTCGGGCAAGAGAGTGGGCGATGGTGCCGGCGTGGCAGAGGCGGTCGCGGCGGGCACCGGCGCGGGCACCTGCGCTGAAGTGGCGGCCGCTGGTCCCGCGCGCGGCACTGCAGGCGAAGGGGTCTGGGGCCCGAACGGCCAGACCTGGCCCAGCGCAAAGGCCGATCCCAGCAGGGCCAGCGCCAGCACCGCCGCCGCGCTCTGGGCGGACCAAGCGGCCAGCTTCGCCGGCAGCATCCGCCCGATCAGATCCTCGCGCAGCCAGTGATGGCGCAGCGCCCCGGCAACGTGCAGCACCAGCAGCCCGGCGAGCAGCCAGCCGAGCGCACCGTGCAGCGCCTCGGCCGGTTCGAGCCAGCCGCGCCCCAGCGGCAGATGCGGCCAGGGCAGCACGCCGAACACCAGCGTCGGCACCTTGATCCGCGCGGTCGAAGCGACGATCCACCCGGTCAGCGGCCCGCCGATCATCACCAGGTAGAACAGCCAGTGGACGCCCTTGGCGAGCCACAGGTTGACCGCCTTGTCGGGCAGCGGCGGCGGCGGCGGCACCGCCAGCCGCAACCCCAGCCGCGCGCAACTGAGCAGCAGGATCGCGATCCCGATCGACTTGTGCAACTGAAACGCCGCAAACGCCGCCGCCCCCTGGCCCATGTCTTCCAGCCGCCAGCCCAGCCCCAGCTGCCCCGCGAGCAACGCGGCGAGCAGCCAGTGCAGCGTGATTGCGGCGACGGAGTAGCGGGCGGGCGGGGTGCTTGGCTGGTCGGTCATGAGGGCTTCATAGCCTGCTCTGCCGCACAGGGAAGCGCTAGCCGGGATTGTTCGTTGTGTGGCGGCTTTGCGGCTAGGCGCTGAGTGATATTACGTGCGATTGCGGTTGCGGATATAAGGGGTTAAGTAAACTGCCAACGAAATTCCGAGGTTGAGAATATGGACACTCTAGCATTTCATTTCCAAGGGGGGTTAGCAGACCAAAATCGAATGGACTTTTACGAGGCCGCCCGCTTTCAATACGCTGCGGCAAGGCTGAGTGTTAAGCTCGATCAATTCCGTCGTACAGGTCGTTTTCCCAAACGAGTTACCACCTCAACCCGCACAAATATTGATCTTCATCCATATCGATCCGGAAGTTTTGAACTAAAAATCGAGTCAAAACTGCAACCTGATGATCAGCTAAAAATAGATGTTCCGCTTACTGCTCTGTGGGCTTATGTAATAGAACGCGTATTCCAGCCAACTGAAACTGATGCAGCGCTCGATATGATCGACGACAACGCACTCAGATCAGAATTCTTTGAGCTAATTGACAACAATGTTTTTGAATCAGATGCCGCTATTTCTCTGTTAAGGAACCAAATGGAGACAGCGAACGGGTTAGGTACTCAAGAAGTCGAGCTACTCGCTCGCCTCATATCTGAGTCAGAGCGCCGTGCAGTATTGAAAACGCATCGATATTTGCTCGCCAAGATAACACCGGATCAGGACGCCGCTTTGGTCACGATGGCGACTCCGTTACTCAGCGAGATTGCAGTTCCGCTTCGGAGAAGTGCAAAAACGGTGACCATCACCACGATTGACGATGTCGGACGTCGTCAGATTTTGACAACTGATCGACAAACGGCCGAAGCATTGGAGCTAATTAAGGTTGACAAACATGTCACATCAATTGACATTGATATTGTTCAATATAACAAAGAAACAGGTTGGGGAAAATTCAGAAATCCTCACTGGACTGGGAATCCATCATTTTCAGTACCAGCAGACCGAAAGGACGACCTTCGGTTCGATCTACTTTTGGCGATGCGAGAAGACAAAGTTTCGTCTGACGCGTATATCGTGCGAAGCACTTCTGGCGAACCGATTAGAATAATCTTGGTTGACGTCAACCTGATCGATGAGATCTAGCTATGCCTATTTCTCAAGATTCTCCTCGCAGCCGGGCCCGCGAACTTGGACTGGTTGATAGCGTGGCCAGTGCTCTGACGGCCGTGCGCCGACTGGCGGACGAATCAGACACATTCAGTTGTTTCCGTGGTCACGGGTCTGTGAAGTGGTTCGCTACGCCGAGCATTTTTCGGCAATCCGTTCGCGCCCAAAATTCCGAATATTTAATGGTTCGAGATTTGATATCAAGATATCCAGATCATTTTGTCAACGATCGAACTATGTTTGATCGCCTAGTTCGGATGCAACACTTTGGCTTACCTACCAGATTGTTGGATGTAACAAGCAACCCACTAGTTGGGCTTTATTTTGCAGTTTCTGAGGAACCAAATGAGGATGGTTCTTTGATTATTTTTAGAGTCGTTTCAGATCGTAAAAAATATTATTATATCGACTCTGTTTGCTGCGTTTGCAATT
>JANOGS010000003.1:0-11853 GCA_031414115.1 Novosphingobium sp.
TTTTTTGGGGCGGCCCGGCCTAGCGTTTTGGCCTGCCCACCCCCCCCCCCCCCCCCCCCCCCCCAACCAATTCTTTAATCTGTGGGGGGGGGGGGGGGGGGGGCGCGGGCCGGGGTTGCAAGCCGGCAAGGACTCGACACCAAACGGCCCGGCAGTTTCCTGCCGGGCCGAGGTCGCCCGCTGGCGAGGGGTGTGCCTGGGAGGGGGCTGGGGACTTCAGGCAACCAGCGGGGCAAGGGTGGCAGCCGGCATCACCAGTGCAACGAAGGCGAATGTGAACAGGGTCGCGAAAGTGGCAGCGACGGCGGCGTTGAGCTTGATGGTCTGCATGGGTCTTCTCCTGGTTCGGTTCGCGGCGGGGGGTGGGGAGGAGGTCACCGCGTCATGAGCATCTTCTACCCAGGCTTTGCGCCGGGGCGTGAACACTGTTATTGGAAAGGCGCTATGCAGGAATGCATAGCCCGCGCGGAGCCCGCAAAACCGCCATGTTTGACTGGAACGACCTCAAGTTCTTCCTCGCTGTCGCCCGCGATGGCTCGACGCTCGCCGCCTCGCGCAGGCTCAAGGTCAGCCAGACGACGGTCTCGCGGCGGATCACCCTGCTCGAGGAAGAACTGGGGGTGGAATTGTTCGCGCGCCACGCCTCGGGCTACGTCCTGACCGCGCGGGGCGAAGCGCTGGTGCCGCTGGCCGAGGGGGTCGAGGCTGAAGCGGCGCGCTTCACTGCCGGGATCGAGGCGGAGAACCGGCGGCTGTCGGGCGCGGTCAAGCTGACCACGGTCGAATCCGCAGTTTCGGGCTGGATAATCCCGGCTCTGGCACAGCTGCGCCAGAGCCATCCGGGGATCGAGGTCGAAGTGACCGCCAGCGATACCAACTTCGACCTCGCCAGCGGCGAGGCTGATGTGGCGATCCGCTTCGGCGCTCCGCCGCAGGGAGACACGCTGATCGTGCGGCGGCTGACCGAACTGGAAGAGACGGTCTATGCCAGCCGCGAACTGGTCACCCGGCTCGGGCGTCCGACGTGCGCGGCAGACCTGGCGCGCTATCCGCTGGTCAGCGACGTTTCCGCCAGCCGGTTCACCGTCTGGTTCGAGCGCGAAGTGCCCGATGGCCGGGTGGTGCAGCGGGTCAACTCGATATCCGGAATCCTGACCAGCCTCAAGACCGGGATCGGCGCGGCGCTGCTGCCGTGCATGATCGGCGACGGCGCCCGCGCGCTGGTGCGGCTGATGCCGCCGATCCCCGAACTGACCACTCCGTGCTGGCTGGTCACCACCGATCAGGCGCGCCGCCAGCCGCATGTGCGCGCGGTGATCGACGCGGTGGTGGCGCATATCGAGGTGGTCAGCGCGCTGCCAGGACCCGATCCAGAAGAGGCGGCAGTGGCAGGTTAGGCCATCTTCACCGCCAGGATCCACGCCCAGATGGCCAAGCTGAGCGCGCCGCCCGCCAGGGTCCAGCGGATCGCCAGTCCGAGCAGCCGCGCCTGAACATCGATCGAGTGGACAAATGCGGCGAACAGCCGCGTCCGTGCGGCCTGGTCGTTCTCGATCCCCTCGCTGTCGAACTCCTCGCCGTGGAGCAGCGCCCGCAATGCAAAAGCACAAGAGACGATCAGCGGCACGATCCCGACGATGCTGGCAATCGTCAGCACCGGCTGGTTCGCTGCATCAAGGCTGAGCGGAGCGCCCGGACTGGCCGAGATCGGATGGGTGCCGATGGTGATCAGCAGCGCGTTGAACCCGAGCATCGCCCCGAGCCGGATCGAAAGATCGAGATCGCGGTTCTCCAGGAATTCGAGGTCGGCAACGAAGCCGGGTTCGGGCGGATTGCCGCGCATCGCCTGGAAGGCCCGCAGCCGCGATCGGAACGAAGGGAATGCCATGGGTGCTTCGTTAGGGCGGTTGCCCCTGCCCGGCAAGACTGGCACGGCCAGCGGCGATGACCGCCTCGCGCCCCACCCTGGCCTTCGTGTTCGTGACGATCTTCCTCGATGCGATGAGCTTCGGCCTGATCATGCCGGTGTTGCCGCGGTTGCTGATGCGAGTCGGCGGGATCGGGCTGGATCAGGCGATCTCGGTCAGCGCATGGATGAGCCTGGCCATGGCGCTTGGCGCGTTCTTCGCCGCCCCGGTGCTTGGGGGCCTGTCCGACCGGTTCGGGCGCCGTCCGGTGCTGCTCGATCACGATGCGGCAGACTGGGCCGCGCGGTTCGTGCCGATCCAGTGCGGCGTGCCGCAATATCCGATCCCCTCGCTGCGGCGGTTCTGGAAGTTCGCCAGCAGCCTGCGCCGCGCGATCGAATCTTACCCTGAAGACATCAAGGTCGCGGTGATCGGCACCGGCGGCCTCTCGCATCAGATTCACGGCGAACGCTGCGGGTTCAACAATCTGGCCTGGGACCGCGAATTCATGAACCGGACCCCGAAGGTCTGCTCGACCTGGCCCTGGCCGAGCTGGCGACACGCGGCGGGCTGCAAGGCGCCGAGATCTGATGTGGCTGATGATGCGCGGCGCTTTGGCCACCGAAGTCACCTGCACCCACAAGACCTGTTTCCTCCTCTCAATGCCCCCGATCATCAGCATGATCTTCGAGGAAGGCGCTCACCAGGCTCCAGTCGAGAGCGACGCGGCGCTGCGCACACGGATGGGCCAGCAGCTCGCCGGGATCGAAAAGCTTGGCGCGGTGACCGGCGTGGGCAATATCCACATCCACGCGACGATGAAGCGCATGAGCGTCGCGGACTTCCAGAAGACCCGCAATGCCGCCATAACCTATGGCGTAGCCGGCAGGGACTGAACCTGGCCACCCGGCCCGAGGGGAGAAGTGCTTTGGATCAAGCAACGTCGACCGCACGGCGCCTCGCCCTGCTTGGCGCAGGCCTTGTCATGCTGGGGCTGCTGACCGGTTGGTTCGTGCAACTGATGGCCAATCCACGGATGGGTTTGGCGGCCCACCTCGAGGGGCTGATGAACGGCACGCTGCTGCTGGCGCTGGCTGGATGCTGGAAGCATATCCGCCTGACGCCGCGGCTCGAGCAATGGTGCTTCGGCTTGCTCGCATTTGGCACGCTAGCGAACTGGCTGGCGACCTTGCTGGCTGCGCTGTGGGGTGCTGGCGCCGAATCGATGCCGATTACCGGAGCGGGTTATCGTGCCGAGCCATGGCAGGACCAGCTGGTGCTGAGCCTGCTGGTTACTCTTTCGTTGGCGATGATGGCTGCCTTTGGCCTTGTCATCAGGGGCTTGCTGGCGCCGCGCGAGATAAATAGCTGAACGCGCGATTCAGCATTGACCGCAACCCAAGCGCAAGTCGTCGCAGCGATAGTCGGCCGGACTTGCCGGGAATGCTGCCGCACGGCACGGCCAACAGCGGAGGGGTCGGAGCATGTCTCGTATTGGTTTCGCCGCGGCACTTGCTGCCGTGCTTGGCGGCTGCGCCACCCAGCAGCCCGCGCCGATCGCCCGCGCTCCGCAGCAGCGCGCGCCTCAGGTGCAGGCGCAGCGCGCGCCTCAAGCCCAGCCGCAACGCGCGCCGAGCCATGCCGCAGCCGAACCGGGCGAAGCAGTGTGGCACCTGCGTGCCGGGCTCAACGTTGCGGCGCTGTCGTGCCGGGGACGCGGCCGGGAATCGGTCGCGGGGGGCTACGCGAAGCTGCTCAACCGCCACCGCGCGCTGCTCGCCGCCGCCTATACGGCGGAGCAGCGGCGCTATGGCAAGGGGCTCGACCGGCATCTTACCCAGATCTACAACCGCTTCGCTTACCAGCCCGCGCCCGGCAAGTTCTGCAGCGATGCCGCGGCAGTTGCCGGCGAGGCAGTGCGGATGGATTCGGTGACGTTGTCCAGCCAGGCGAAACGCCTGCTCGGCCAGTTGAGCTAGACCCTGCGAGATCTGCCGCAGGCCCAGCACGGCCATCAACAGGCAGCGCAGCGCGGAGAACCACTAGCTGTCGCTCCACCGGCTCGAGGCCTACAACGGCTTTGGCTATCGCCGCGCCGGGCGGGACAGGCCATTATAGCTGCGGCAAATTCGTCGCCGACGGGCGCATCGATCCCAAGGCCCGCTCGCCACAGTGCGGCGCGGCAGTGATGCTCAAGCTGCTGGAATCTGTTGACGAGCTTGGCTAGGCTGCGGCCCATGCACCGCACCCTCTTGCTCGCCAGCGCCATCGCCCTTCTCGCCGGACCCGCCCTGGGCCAGCGCGCCGCCTCGCACGAGGCCGTGGCCCAGGCCGCGCTGCGCACCGCGCCGGTGTGGGACGGGCACAACGACGTGCCCGAACAGCTGCGCGACCGGCGCAAGAACTTGCTGGGCGATTTCGACTTTACCGATACCAGCGGCACCGCCGATCCGGCCAAGGGCGTGATCGTGATGCAGACCGACCTCAAGCGGCTGCGCCAGGGCCAGGTCGGGGCGCAGTTCTGGTCGGTCTATGTCTCGGCGACACTGAGCGAGCCCCAAGCGGTCCAGGCGACGCTTGAGCAGATCGACGTGATGAAGCGGCTGATCGCCCGCTACCCCCGCGATCTGACCTATTGCGAGACTGCGGCCTGCGTCGAAAAGGCGCTGAAAGCGGGCCGGATCGCCTCGCTGCTGGGGATGGAGGGCGGCCATTCGATCGGCGGCTCGCTGGCGGTGCTGCGGCAGATGCACGCGCTCGGCGCGCGCTACATGACGCTGACCCACTTCAGGAACACCGCCTGGGCCGACAGTGCCACCGACGAACCCGCACATGATGGCCTGACCGCGTTCGGCGCCAGCGTGGTGCGTGAAATGCAGCGACTGGGCATGCTGGTCGATCTCAGCCATGTCAGCGAGGCGAGCATGCACGATGCCCTCGATGTCGCCGGGGCGCCGGTGATCTTCAGCCACTCGGGCGCGCAGGGTGTCAACGGCCATCCTCGCAACGTTTCGGACGCGGTCCTGAAGCGACTGCCGGGCAATGGCGGGATCGTGATGATCAACACCTATCCGCCTTATGTCGCCGAGCGCATCCGCGGCTGGAACGCTGCCCGCGCCGCCGAGGAAGCGCGGCTCAAAGCAATCCACATCGGCTTTCCGGTGGCAGCCCAGACGGCGCTGACGGCCTGGGAGCAAGCCCGGCCGCGCCCCCGCGCCACCGTTTCAGATCTTGCCGATCACGTCGACCACGTGGTCCGGATCGCGGGCATCGATCATGTCGGGATCGGCGGCGACTTTGACGGGATCGACATTGTGGTCGAGGGCATGGAGGACGTCTCCGGCTATCCCGCGCTGTTCGCCGAACTGGCCCGGCGCGGCTGGTCGCAGGCGAATCTCGAAAAGCTGTCCAGCCGCAACATGATGCGGGTGCTGAATGCCGCCGAGGCCTATGCCGCAGCACATCGCATGGACCCGCCGATCGAAAGCCCGACCAGCTTCTGAGTTAGGCGCTTGGCGCGCTTCAATTCGTTTGCGCTGGCCTCTGATTGGCAGCGGCGGAGCCAGTCGCGATCGGCTCGTCCAGCTTGGTCGCGTTATCGGGCCTATGCTGCTCGCCGCTGACCGCGCCGATAATCCAGATCGCCGACAAGGCAAGGATCACCAGAAGCAGGCCAAACCCGAGCATGTATCGCAAACCTGTGCCAGTCTCGGCGCCGCGAGCTTCATCGGTGCTGATATGAACTTCTTCGCCTTCGCGGTGCATGGCTGTTACCTCGATTGGTGCAGGATTGAACGACCCCCAGACACAACCACCACAGCGCCGAATTGTTCCACCGCCTGGCCGGTCAATCTATTCGCGCAGCAGTTCGTTGATCCCGGTCTTGGCGCGGGTCTGGGCATCGACGGTCTTGACGATCACCGCGCAGTAGAGCGAGGGGCCGGGGCTGCCGTCGGGCAGCGGACGACCGGGCATCGCGCCGGGGACCACCACCGAAAACGCTGGGACGCGGCCGATGTGGACTTCGCCGGTGGCGCGGTCGACGATCTTGGTCGAGGCGCCGAGGTAGACCCCCATCGACAGCACCGCGCCTTCGCAGACCCGCACCCCTTCGACGACTTCGCTGCGCGCGCCAATGAAACAGTTGTCCTCGATCACCACCGGGCCGGCCTGCAGCGGCTCGAGCACCCCGCCGATCCCGACGCCGCCGGAGAGATGCACATGAGCCCCGATCTGGGCGCAGGAGCCGACCGTGGCCCAGGTATCGACCATCGTCCCCTCGCCAACATGGGCGCCGATGTTGACGAAGCTGGGCATCAGGATCACGCCCTTGCCGATGAACGAACCGCGCCGGGCCACCGCGCCGGGAACCACGCGGAAACCGGCTTCCTTGAAGCGGTTGGCGCCCCAGTCGGCAAATTTGCTGGGGACCTTGTCATAGGCCGACGCCCCGCCCGAGCCGCCCGGCACCACTTCGTTGTCATTGAGCCGGAAAGAAAGCAGCACTGCCTTCTTGAGCCACTGGTTGACCTGCCAACCGCCCTGCCCGTCAGGTTCGGCAACGCGGGCCTGACCGCTGTCGAGCAGCTCCAGCGCCGCCTCGACCAGTTCGCGCACGTCCTTCGAGGCCGGTGTGACGCTGTCGCGCGCTTCGAAAGCGGCTTCGATTGCGGCGGCAAGATCGGCGGACATGCGGGTTCTCCAGTCAACTGAAACGTGATCCGCCGCCTATCGGTTGACTGTCACATCGGCAAGCGGTTCTGGACTTGGGCCGCGCGTCCCGGCATTGGCAGGGCCATGGCAAAGCATGCGCTCGAAGGAATCAAGGTGCTCGACCTGTCGCGGGTCCTCGCCGGCCCCTGGTCGACCCAGATCCTCGCCGATTTCGGTGCGGATGTGTTCAAGGTCGAACAGCCCGGCAAGGGCGACGATACCCGCGGCTGGGGGCCGCCGTTCCTCAAGCTGCCCGATGGCTCGAACGATCCCGGGGAAAGCGCCTACTACCTCTGCACCAACCGCAACAAGCGCTCGGCGGCGATCGATCTGGCCAAGCCCGAAGGCGCGGCGCTGATCCGCAGGCTCGCCGCTGAGGCGGACATCTTGGTCGAGAACTTCAAGCTGGGCGGCCTCGCCAAGTATGGCCTCGACTATGCCAGCATCGCCGCGCTCAATCCGCGGATCGTCTACTGCTCGATCACCGGGTTCGGGCAGAGCGGGCCTTACGCGCATCGCGGCGGCTATGATTTCATCGCCCAGGGCATGGGCGGACTGATGTCGGTCACCGGCGAGGCCGGCGGTCCGCCGCTCAAGGTCGGCGTGGCGATGGCTGATCTTGCAACGGGCATGTACGCCACCGTCTCGATCCTGGCCGCGCTGCGCCACGCCGAGCGCACTGGCGAGGGCCAGCAGATCGACATTTCGCTGCTCGATACCCAGATCGCAATGATGGCCAATCAGGCTTCCAGCTATCTGGTCAGCGGCACGGTTCCGGGGCGGATGGGCAACCGCCACCCCACCGTGGTGCCCTATACCGCGTTCGAGGTTGCCGACGGAGTGCTGATCATCGCGATCGGCAACGATTCGCAATTCCGCGCCTTTGCCGCCGAAATGGGCGCGCCTGAACTGGCCGCCGACTCGCGTTTTGCCACCGCCTCGGCGCGGGTGGTTAACCGCGATGCGATCGAGGCAATCATGCGCGAGCTGGTCAAGGGCGAGCACCGCGATGCGCTGATCGCCCGGCTGGAGGCCTGCGGGGTACCGGTCGGGCCGGTCAACACGCTGGAAGACGTGTTCGCCGATCCCTTCGTCGAAGCGCGCGGCACGGTCCACCGGTTCGTGCGCGATGACGGGGTGGAGATCCCCAGCGTTGCCTTTCCCGGCAAGCTCTCAGCCACCCCGGCCGACTACCGCCACCAGCCGCCCAAGGTGGGCGAGCAGACCCGCGAACTGTTGAAGGAGTGGCTGAATCTGTCAGCAGCCGAGCTTGATGCCTTGGAAGCCAAGGGCGTGGTTACGCAGGGTTAGACCACCACTCCGCCGTCGAGCACGATCGTCTGCCCGGTCATGAAGCTCGAGGCGTCGGAGGCCAGGAACACCGCTGCTCCGGCAATCTCGTGCGGCTCGCCGATCCGCCCCAAACAGGCGTTCGAAACCGCGTGCTTGAGGTTCTCCGGATTCTCCCACAGCGCCCTGGCGAAATCGGTGCGGACCAGCCCTGGGGCGATCGCATTGACCCGGACATTGTCGGCGCCGAACTCGCGCGCCAGGTTGCGCGCCATCTGGATGTCAGCGGCCTTGGTGATCGCATAGACCCCGAGGATCTCCGAGCCGCGCAGCCCGCCGACCGAGGAGATCAGGATGATCGCGCCGGATTTGCGCGCGCGCATTTCCGGGGCGACCATGGTCACCAGCCAGTGCTGGGCGAGGATGTTGTTATCCAGCGTCTTTCGGAACGCCTCGTCGGTGATCGTCGCCATCGGTCCATAATGCGGGTTCGACGCCGCATTGCAGACCAGCACGTCGATTCCCCCGAACGCCTGGCGCCCGGCATCGACCATTGCTTGCAGCGATTCCTTCGACGACAGGGTGGAGGAGACCGCAATCGCCGCTCCCGGGTGCTGCGCATTGATTGCCGCCGCGACCTCCTCGCAGGGACCGAGATTGCGGCTGGTGATCACCACCCTGGCGCCGTGATCGGCTAAATCCTCGGCGATCGCCCGCCCGATCCCGCGCGACGAACCGGTGACGATCGCCACCTTGCCGGTCAGGTCGAACTGGTTCATGCTCCGGCCAGACGCGCGTATTCCCAGGCCCGGTCGGCCAGCGGCTGGACCCGCTGCGACATCGTCCTGGCGCTGGCCGAACTGGCGGTGCCGTCGATCACCCGCTTCTTGATCCCCTGCATGATCCCGGTCAGGCGGAAGAAGTTGTAGGCGAAGTACCAGTTCAGATCGGGCACATTGTCACGTCCCGTCGCTGCGGCATAGCGCTCGACCACTTCCTCAAGCTCGGGGATCCCGAGCGCCTTGCGGTCAAGGTCCGCTACTCCGGAACGCCCGCCGTTCTCGGTCACCCAGGCCATCGCGACATAGGTGAAATCGGCCAGCGGATCGCCCAGCGTCGACAATTCCCAGTCGAGCACGGCGAGCACCTCGGGGCGATCGTGCGCATAGATCATGTTGTCGATCCGGTAATCGCCGTGGACTACCGAAGTGCGGGTCTGTTCGGGCAGGGTCGCGGGTAGCCATTCGATCAGGCGTTCCATCGGCGCCATCGTCTCGGTCTCGGCCAGCTTGTACTGCTTGGTCCAGCGATCGACCTGACGGCCGAAGTAATTGCCCGGCTTGCCGAAGTCCGAAAGCCCGACCGCCTCGACATCGACGCTGTGGAGCTGCGCCAGCGTGTCAATCATCGCATGGTAGGTAGCGCGGCGGTATTCGGGCGGATCGTTGGGCATCGAACCGTCCCAGATCGTCCGCCCGTCGATCAGGCCCATCACATAGAACCAGGATCCGACCACAGCATCGTCGGTGCACAGGCCATATTGCGGTGCGACCGGGAACCCGGCCTTGGCGAGCCCGGCCTGGACCTTGTGCTCGCGGTCGACCGCGTGGGCCGAGGGCAACAAGGGTCCGAACGGCTTGCGCCGCAGCACATAGTTGCCGCTCGCTGCTGCGATCTTGTAGGTCGGGTTGGACTGCCCGCCCCTGAACTTGGTCAGGTGCAGCGGCCCCTGGAAGCCGGCGACATTCGCCGCCATCCAGCGCGCCAGCGCAGCCTCGTCGAGCCGGTCGGCGCCCTCGGGCTCGACCGTGCCGACGAAATCGAGTTCGGCGTTGACTGCGGGTGCCTCGGTCATTGGTCGAACACGATCACCGAGCGCGCCGAATGGCCGGCCTTCATCTTCTCGAAGCCCTCATTCACTTCCGAAAGCGGGATTCGTTCGGCAATGATGCTGTCAAGATCGAGCATCCCGCGCAGGTAGAAATCAACCAGCCGCGGCAGATCGACCGGGAAATGGTTCATCCCCATGATCGCGCCTTGCAGCTTCTTGCCCGAAAGCAGATCGAACGCCCCCAGGCTGACCCGCTCGTTCAGCGGCATCATGCCGAGAATCGTCGCGGTGCCGCCGCGGCGCAGGCTCGCCACTGCCAAGCTGGCCGAGGCCGGGCGGCCGACCGCCTCGATCGCGTGATCGACCCCGCCCTGGCTCAGCTCAAGGATCTGCGCGGCGGCATCGGGGGCCAGGGCATCGACGGTGTCGGTGGCGCCCAGCTTGATCGCCAGTTCGCGCTTTTCGGGCACCGGATCGGCGGCGATGATCCGCCCCGCCCCGGCGATCTTGGCGGCGTTGATCGTGGCGAGGCCGACCCCGCCGCAGCCGATCACCGCGACAGTCTCACCCGGGGTGACCTTGCAGGCATTGAAGATGGTGCCGGCCCCGGTGGTGACCGCGCAGCCGATCACCGCCGCCCGATCAAGCGGCATCTCCGGATTGATTGCGACGCAGGCGTGCTCATGCACCAGCATCATCTCGGCAAAGGCCGAGAGGTTGAGCATCTGGCCCACCGGTGAGCCATCGCTGGCCCTGGTCAGCCGCGGCTCGGCGCCGGGCGCGCGGCGGGTGTCGCCGCCCAGGCACAGCGCCATGCGCCCGGTGACGCAGAACTCGCAATGCCCGCAGAACGCCGAAAGGCAGGTCACCACGGCATCGCCAACCTTGACCGTGCGGACCTCGCTGCCCACCGCCTCGACGATCCCCGCCGCTTCATGCCCTGGCACTGCCGGAAGCGGGTGGGGATAGCTGCCTTCGATGAAGTGCAGGTCCGAATGGCACAGCCCGCAGGCCGCGGTCCGGATCAACACCTCGTGCGGCCCGGGGTTCGAGATCGCCAGATCCCAAACCTCGAGCGGTTTGCCGGCTTCGACGAGAACTGCGGCTTTCATCGAGCCACCCCGACATCGGCCGAGCTGAACGCCGGATCGGGCTTGGCAGCGGGCGAATGGCGGGCGAATTCCATCCGCGCGATCGAGCGGTTGTGAACCTCATCCGGACCATCTGCCAGCCGCAAGGTGCGCTGGTGAGCATAGGCCGAGGCAAGCCCGAAGTCTTCGGACACACCCGCCGCGCCATGCGCCTGGATCGCATCGTCGATAATCCGCAGCGCCATGTTGGGCGCCTGGACCTTGATCATCGCGATCTCCTGTTGCGCCGCCTTGTTGCCGATCTTGTCCATCATGTCGGCGGCCTTGAGGCAGAGCAGCCGCGACGATTCGATGTCGATCCGGGCGCGGGCGACACGCTCGTGCCACACCGTCTGCTCGGCGATCGGTTTGCCGAAAGCGACGCGCGATGTCAGGCGGCGGACCATCTTGGCCAGCGCTTCCTCGGCAACGCCGATGGTCCGCATGCAGTGGTGGATGCGGCCCGGCCCAAGGCGGCCCTGGGCGATTTCAAACCCGCGGCCTTCGCCCAAGAGCATGTTCGTGACAGGCACCCGGACATCGTTGAGCTGAATTTCCATGTGCCCGTGCGGGGCATCGTCATAGCTGAATACCGGCAGGTGGCGGAGAATCTCAACCCCAGGTGCATCGAGCTCCATCAGCACCATCGATTGCTGGGCGTGGCGCTTGGCCTCAAAATCGGTCTTGCCCATGACGATCGCGATCTTGCAGCGCGGATCGCCGGCGCCGCTCGACCACCATTTGCGGCCGTTGATGACGTATTCGTCACCGCGGCGTTCGATGCGCGCCTCGATGTTGGTGGCGTCCGAGCTCGCCACCGCGGGCTCGGTCATCGCGAAGGCGCTGCGGATCTGCCCCTCCAGCAGCGGCGTCAGCCATTGGCGCTGCTGCGCCGGCGTGCCGTAGCGCACCAGCACTTCCATGTTGCCGGTGTCGGGCGCCGAACAATTGAAGACCTCGCTGGCCCAGGGTACGTGGCCCA
>JANOGS010000004.1:0-14654 GCA_031414115.1 Novosphingobium sp.
GAGCGGCGGGTTGGTGGTGAAAGTGCGCCACATCTGGCGGCCCGCGCCCGAACCGGTACCGATATACTTGCCTTCGAAATCAGGCTGGATTTCCTGCGTGGCGCAGTCATAGGTCGGGTTGGTGGCGCCGGGCAAGGTCGGCGCATAGAGGCCCGTCGAGATTGTCTGGAGCTGGCCAGAATTGGTGCCGTACGGGTTGAGACCGGCGCCGGGATTACCAACACAGTTCAGGGTACGGACAGCGACGTCGCCGACCGTGGTGGCGCCAGCGCCACGCAGTTCGACAGCGGGAAGAGCAATTTGGGCATAGGCGGCGCTTGCCGCGAGGCTTGAGGCGGCGGTAGCCGACAGCAGAATGAACCGGGACAGTTTCATGGAATTAGAACTCCTGATCCGGGCAGTGCGGCAACGCCCAGCGCAGAGAGTTTTCCGGACACATCGTCCGTCAAAACACTTTGCACTTGGCTGGCTGACAACTACCCGAGTTGTTTAAAAAGGTTCCTACGACATTGCGAAACGCAAATAAAACACAGACTGACTTCATTCATCTTTGATAAATCCAGAACCGTTTAGTGATATCTAGCAACGATATCTATCACGTTTCAGATTTATTACAGACAAGTCAAAATATATTGCAAAATTGTTTCACAACAGACTCGGAAACGATGCTTCCTCGTCTGGATTTTCGACTAGCTACCTCTGGTGACACTATTATGATTTGGCGCCGACAAGCCGAAGTTTTGAGGCGGCCTGACCCGGACGTCGGTCAACCGCCTTGCTGGGCCGCAAGCAGCCGTGCGTTTCGCAAAGCCAATGCCGCGCGAGTGCAACCAAACCGTAGCAAAACAGGCCTAGCGCTCGATTGATAGCCAGTCGCGTCTTGCCATCTGTCGATTCGCCGAAACGGCCAGAATGTGCAGCGGCGTGGCTTACCATGCCAATTTGAGGTTGAGATGCCCGGCGAAGTCGCGGAAACGGCTGAAGCACTGCGCAGTGCGCCTGATCTGGCGGATTCTGTCGAACAGGTCCTCAAGGCGCGGGGTCTGCTGACCGCCGAAGCCGCCGATCGCGCCCGGCTGGCAGCGCAGACCAGCAACGAGCGCTTCGTCAGTGTTGTCACTCGCCTTGGCCTGGTCAGCGAAGCTGCACTGATCGAAGCGCTTGCCCTGGCGACCGGCCTGGCCACGGTGACCGCAAAGGACTTCCCGCAAGACGGCCTGTTCGTCGGACGGGTTTCGGTGCCGTTCCTGCGCGAGAACCGCTGCCTGCCGGTCAGCCAGAACAATGGCCGAATCCAGGTCGCCCTGACCGATCCGTTTGATCCCTTTGCCTGCCAGGCACTCGGCTTTGTCTTTGCCCGGCAGGTCGAGCCGGTGCTTGCCCGTCCTGCTGACATCGATGCCGCAATCGACCGGCTCTATGGTGACACTGAGGCAGATGGTCCGGCCGATCTCGGCGCCGACGCGGGTGACCTCGAACGGCTCAAGGACCTGGTCAGCGATGCTCCGGTGGTCCGCGCGGTCAACCGCCTGATTGCCGAGGCGAGCGACGCGCGGGCATCCGACATCCATATCGAACCGGCGGACGACCGCCTGGTGATCCGCTACCGGATCGACGGCATGCTGCGCGAACGCGAGGCTCTGCCCGCGGCGATGCGGGCGCCGCTGGTTTCGCGGATCAAGGTCATGGCCGGTCTCAACATCGCCGAGCGCCGCCTGCCGCAGGATGGCCGGATGCGGATTGCAGTGCGCGGGCACGAGATCGATCTGCGGGTTGCGACCGTGCCTTCGATCGCCGGGGAAAGCGTGGTGATGCGCATCCTTGACCGGTCGAAGGTGGCGCTGGACTTCGCTTCGTTGGGCTTTGACCCAGAACTGACCGCGCGGCTACTGCGGGTGATTGCCAAGCCGCACGGGATCCTGCTGGTCACCGGACCGACCGGCTCGGGCAAGACCACCACGCTTTATGCCGCGCTGGCTTCGCTCAACCGTCCTGAAAGCAAGTTGCTGACGATCGAGGATCCGATCGAATACCGCCTGCCCGGCGTGATCCAGGCGCAGGTCAATCCGCAGATCGGCTTTCATTTCGGCACCGCGCTGCGCTCGTTCCTGCGGCTCGATCCTGACGTGATGATGGTCGGCGAAATTCGCGACACCGAGACCGCGCAAATTGCGGTTCAGGCCGCGCTGACCGGCCACTTCATCCTTTCCACCCTGCACACCAACAGTGCCGCCGGTGCCGTCACCCGTCTGCTCGACATGGATGTCGAGCCGTTCCTGCTCGGCTCGGTGCTGAGCGGGGTTCTCGCCCAGCGGCTGGCCCGCCGGCTGTGTCAAGCTTGCGCCGAAGACTACGCCCCGCTGCCCGAGCTGCTCGCCGAGTTGGGTCTCGAAGCCGGCACCGAGCTGCGGTTTCGCCGCGCCAAGGGCTGCGCAAGTTGCGGCCACTCGGGCTATTCCGGGCGGATCGCCCTGTTCGAACTGCTGGAAGTCGATGCCGAGCTGGAACGGCTGATCTTGCAGCGCGCCAGCACGTTCGACCTGATCAGGGCTGCCGAAGCGGGCGGGATGCGCAGCCTGCGCCGCGATGCGCTGGCCAAGGCCGCCGCCGGTCTGACCAGCATCGAAGAAGCCTTGCGCGTGACGGCGGGCGACTGATGGCACAGGCGTTCAGCTATCGCGCGGTGCTGGCCGACGGCACGGTAAGCTCGGGCACTATCGAGGCCGGCGACAGCGCCGCTGCGCTGGCCAGCCTGCGCCGGTCCGGCGCCCGGCCGATTGTGGTCGCCCCTTTGAGTGACAGCCCCATCAAAGCGCCCAAACGGGCGAATGGCAGGATCCGGGTAGCGGTCAACAACCTGATCGCCGAACTTGCCACCTTGATCGACGCTGGCCTGCCGCTGGACCGCGCGCTGGGGCTGGCCATCGGCAATGTCGAGGATCGCGCTCTGGCGGCCGCGCTCGGCGAAGTCCTTGCCGATGTTCGCGAAGGCGTGCCGCTATCGCGGGCGATGGCGCGGCGTCCGGCGCTGTTCGGCCCAACCGCTGCTGCCATGACCGAGGCCGGCGAAGCCAACGGCGCGCTGGGCACGGCCTTGAAGCGGCTCGCCGTGATGCTCGAAAGCGCCGAAGATCTGCGCCGCACGATCGGGACAGCGATGATCTATCCGATCGCACTGCTGGTCATTGCCGTCGGGGTCATCCTGATGATGCTGCTGTTCGTGGTGCCGCAATTTGAAAGCCTGTTTGACCAGGCCAAGGGCAATCTTCCCGCAGCCTCGCTGCTGGTGATGCAAGCCAGCCATATGCTGCGCGATTGGGGGATCTGGCTGCTGCTGGGACTGGTGCTGGCGATACTCGGCCTGCGCCAGTTGTTGCGCCGGCCGTCCGCGGCACTGGCGCTTGACCGGCTGGTGCTGGTGGTGCCGCAGCTCGGCAAGCTGGTCCGCCATATTGAATGCGCGCGCTTTGCCCGGACGCTGGGGGTGCTGGTCGAAGGCAACGTCGCGCTGCCCGATGCGCTGCACCTGGCGCGGCGAACGGTCGCCAACCGGGTGATCGGCGATGCCATCGCCACGGTTGCCGACGGCGTGCGCGAGGGCGGCGGACTGGCGGCGCCGCTGGCCGCTACCAAGGTGCTGCCGCCGGTCGCGATCGGTCTGGTGCGCACCGGTGAGGAGACTTCGCAGCTGGGCGCGATGCTGCTGCGCCTGGCCGACATGCTCGACCGCGACGTGCGGGTGCTGCTGCAGCGCGCGATCGGCCTGGCGACGCCGCTGATAACTATTGTTCTGGGCGCCACGGTTGCAGCGATCATTGCTGCGATCATGTCCGCCATCATTGGCTTCAACGACCTGGCGATTGCATCATGAAGAGAGCGAAGTTTCATACCCATATCCCTGATTCGCAAGCTGGTTTTACCCTGCTTGAGCTGCTGGTGGTGCTAGCGATCCTGGGCCTGCTGGCAGCGATCGTCGGGCCGCAGGTGATACGCTATCTCGGCAGCTCGAAGACCCAGGTTGCCCAGGTCGAATCCCGCAACATCGCCGCCTCGCTGGAGCTGTTCCGGCTCGATACCGGCCGCTTCCCCACGGCCGAGGAAGGCCTGGCAGCGCTGGTCAAGGCGCCGGCCTCCGCGCCGCTCTGGAACGGCCCCTATCTGCCCGACGAATCGGCGCTGAGCGATCCCTGGGACAAGCCCTATCGGCTCAAGGTGCCTGGCGATCATGGCGAAGCCGATGTCTTTTCCCTGGGCTCGGACGGGGCCCCCGGCGGCAGCGGCGAGGCGCGCGATGTCGGCAACTGGAAAAACTGAGGCCGCCGGCTTTACCCTGATCGAGATGCTCGTCGTGCTGGCGATCCTTGGGCTGATTGCCGCGATCAGCTATCCTGCAGTAGAGCGGGCCGTGGCCGGGCGCCGCTTTGCCCATGCCGTCAGCGAGGTTGAGAGCCGGCTTTATGCTGCCCGCGCCGCAGCGATTGCAACCGCGCGGCCAGCCATGGCCGAGCCTGGGCAGACCCGCGAAGGGATCGCCATCGCATTCTCCGGCCAGCCCGCAGTATTCTACCCCGATGGCAGTGCCAGTGCTGCCGCGGTGACGGTCAGCTCCGGCCAGCGCAGGGTCCGCTTTACAATCGATTCGGGCACCGGCGAGATCACGAGGCAGCCATGATACGACGTCGGTCAGAGCGCGGCTACGCCTTGCTTGACGCCGTGGTGGCGCTGGGCATCGTTGCGGTGATTGCGGCGATGTTCGTGCATGTCGTGCACGGCACGATCCTTTCACGCCGCCACGTCGATTCGAGCCGCAAAGCCGCGATGATCGCGCAGTCACGGCTTGCCGAGCTGCGCGAGGGCGCAGTCGCGGCCGGCACAGGACGCGAAGGTCGCTTCGTCTGGCAAAGCACCGTTGCGCCCTATTCAGGGGTCGCCGGCGGCCCCGGCATCGAACGGCTGACCGTGACAGTCCGCGAGGCCGCCAATGGCCGCAGTGTCCTGGCCATCGAGACGTTGCGGCTGGCGCAGTGAGAAAGCCTTCCTCCTTGCCGCGGCCTGATCACGAGGCCGGTTTTACGCTCGCCGAGATGCTGGTCACGCTCGCCATTTTGGGGCTCTTCGCGGTGCTGCTCACCGGCGCCTTGGGCGGCACCATCCGCGCCGGGCAAAGTCTGGCCAAGCCTGCAGGCGATGGCGGAATTGCCGCCGCCCAGCGCGTGCTGCGGGCACGGCTGGAACACACCACGCCAGTTGTGCGTACCGACGCGCTCGATCCGGTGGTCGATCTGCGCGGCGATGCGCGGCGGCTTAGCTTCACCGCGCCGCCACCCGACCGCCAGGATCCCGATATCCTGCAGCTGTTCCGGCTGGTCCTGACCCCGGCCGGCGACCTGATGCTGTTCTCGGCCAGCAGCCTCAACAACCGCATCGATCTGAACGATCCGGCGCTGACCGGGTGGCAAGGAACCCGCCTGCTTCAAGACGTCGCCGAACTTGAGCTGTCCTACTTCGGCCCGGACCGCTTCACTGCCAGTGAGCGCTGGCAAGCGGTCTGGATTCAGCGTCCGCAATTGCCTGCCCTGATCCGGGTAAGGCTGCGCTTTGCCGACGGCGATCGCAGGGATTGGCCCGATCTGGTGGTTCGTCCGGGGGCAACGGTCAACACGGCGTGCCGGATCCAGCGCACCACTGGCCGGTGCGAGGCCAACTGATGCAGGCCCGCTCGATCCTCGATGCCGATATGACAACGGTTGGCGGCTGGCTGCGCAGCGGCTTGTTCTGGTGGCTGGACGAATTGCGCGGGCTGGTGCCGTTGGCACTGCGCGGCCGCACCCGGCTTGCCGCCTATGCATTCTATGATGCCACTGGCGCGGTGACGCGGATCGGCCAGGCTGCGTCGCTGCCGGTGCTGATCGATCCGCAGGCCTGTCTGGCGCGCAGCGTCGATCTGCCGCGGATGGGAAATGCCGATCTTGTCAGGCTGGTTGCGATCGAAGCCGATCGGTTGTTCCCGCTTCCAGCCGCTGACCTGCTGCTGGCGATCGATCCTCCCAAGGGCGAATCGTCAGACACCCGGATCTACGCCCTGCCGCTTGCAACCGCTCGGACCATGCTCGCCAGCCTTGCCGAGGCTGGGGTTGAGCCGCTTGCGATCTATGTTGCCTCGCCAGATGAAGCCGGCGTGCCAGGCCCAGCCTTTGGCGATGCTTTCGCCACAGCCGGGCTGATAGCGCCGCGCGGTGATCGGGCGCTGCGTTGGTGGGCACTCGCAGCTCTGCTGTTTGTCTGCAACATCGGCCTGCTGGTCTGGCGCGATGCCCAGTCAGTCTCGCAGCTGGAGGAGCTGGTCACGGCCCAGGCCCCGGCGGTGCGCGCCGCCCGCGCGATCTCGGGCCGGATCACTGGCACGCAGCGCCAGGCTGCGGAACTGGCCAGCCGCCGATCAAAAAGCGATCCGCGCGCGGCGCTGGCCGCGGTTACGCGGGCACTGCCGGCCCAGGCCTGGGTACAACGCTATAGCTGGAGCGAGGCTGAGCTGCGGCTCTCGGGCTATCGCCGCCAGGACGCCGATGTTGCCGCCGCGCTGCGCAAGTCCGGCCGTTTTGGCAACGTCAAGGCGGCCAATGCCGAAACGATCGCCGAGATCCCGACCGGCCTTCCCTTTGATATCACCGCAACCTTTGGCGGGGTGCGGCAATGAAAACCCTGAGCGCACGCGAGCGCAAGCTTCTGGCGATTGCCCTGGCGCTGGCCGCGATCGCACTGGTCTGGCTGGCGCTGGTCCAGCCGTTGCTTGACGGTTTCACCCAGCGGGCCGAACGGCGCGAGTTCCTGTCGCGGCAATATGCCCAGAACGAGCGGCTGATCTCGCGCATGTCCAGCCTGCGCCGCGCGGCCGAAACCCAGCGCAAGGCTGGCGCCGCCTATGCAATCACTGCTCCCGGCGCCAGCGAGGCGGGTGAAGCGCTGCGAACCAGGTTGGCCGACAGCCTTGCCACTGCCGGCGGAGAGCTGCGCGCGGCCGAAGCCGGTGAGGCATCGCCGGGCTGGGTCCGGGCCAGCGCCACCGGAGTGATGAGTTACGCCCAGTTGCTGGGCTGGCTCGACCGGCTGGCAAACGAGCCGCCCTATCTTGTGGTCGAGGGGCTCAACATCAATGCCGACCGCGCACTTCAGTCCAACTCGATCGATCTCATGGATGTCCAGCTTGAAACTTCAATTCCCTTTGTCCCCGCCAAGCCGCGCTGACGGTTCGCTGTTGCCGGCATGCTGTGCTGCCTTCCTGGCCGCGCTGGCAGCGCTGCAGCTTGCCCTGACCGGTGCGGCCGAAGTGCCCGCGCCGGGCTGGGCGGGCGGCGGGGTTCGCGCCGGACTGCCACCGATCGCGGTTCCCGCGCCCGATCCGGTGCTGCGCGAAACCACGATCTTCTCACCCGCACGCACTGCCACTGCCACGCGCGATGCGGTCAGCTCGCCACTGGCCGGCACGGCAATCGCCGGCTCGATTGCCGTGCGCGGACGCAGCTATGCTGTGGTCCAGCGGCCCGACGGCAGGGTGGCGAGGGTCGGGCTTGGCGGCATGATTGCGGGCTACCGGCTGGTCGCGCTTGAGCCCGACGGCGCGATCCTGAGCAATGCCGGCAAACGGATAAGGGTCGTTTACGGCGCCGCCCCGGTTCTGCCTTCCCCGGAAGCGCCCGCTGAAGAAACTGAGGAACTGTCCGAATGAATCCGTCCCGCCTGTCCGCCCTGCTGATCCCGCTCGCACTGGGTGCTTGCACGACCACGGCCACCAAACCAGTGCCACTGCCCCCGGCGGCGCGGGCCGAGACCTTCGTTGGCGAAAATCCGCCCGCCGATGCCGCGGTCACGATTGTTGGCGGTGAAGCGCCGGTTCCTGCGGTGCAGCAGGATGCGCTGCGCCAGACCCGCCCCGGCGACATCCGCCTCAACTTCCCTGGCGCCGATGTTCGCGTCGTCGCCAAGGCTGTGCTCGGCGATCTGCTGCGGGTTCCCTTCACCGTAAGCCCGGATGTGAACGCCCGCGTCAACCTCGTCACCCCGGCCCCGATTGCGCGCGATTCGGTGCTGATGGTGTTTGAAAATGCGCTCAAGACCGCCAATCTGGCACTGGTCCCGCAAGGCGGCGGTTTCACGATCATGACGGTGCCGGCCGCCCAGGCCGCCGGGCTGACCGGCGCCAGCGCCTCCGGCTACAGCAGCGAGATCGTCCGGCTGCAATTCATCAACGCGCAGGAACTCAAGAAGCTGCTCGACACGGTGCTGCCGGGGGTGGTGATTGCCAGTGAGAACGCGGGCAACACCTTGACCATCGCCGGTACCGGCGGCCAGCGCGCCAGTGCACGTGACCTGATCGCGCAGTTCGATGTCAACTGGCTGCGCAACATGGCCTTTGCCTACTTCACCCCCGCGCGCACCGATGCCCGGCTGATCGCGCCCGAGCTGGAAAAGCTGATCAACGCGCCCGACGCACCGACCCGCGGGCTGGTCCGGTTGATCGCGATGGAGCGGCTCAACGGGATCATCGCCGTCAGCGCCCAGCGTCAGTATCTGGAGGATGTGCGGCGCTGGGTCGATGTGCTCGACCGCGAGGGCACCAACAACGAGGCGCGGCTGTTCGTCTACCGGGTCCAGAACGGCCGCTCGCGCGATCTGGCGAAGACGATCAACGCCGCCTTCGCCAACAGCGAGGGTGGCTCGGAGCCTGCCGGTTCGGGCCCGGACCAGTCCGATTCCAGCCGCAGCCGCGATAGCGGGACGCCGCCTTCTGCATCTGATGACAGACCTTCCCCGCAGCGCCAGGGCCAACCCGCGACCAGTGGCGCGCGGCTGGGCCCGCCGGTTTCGATCACCAGCGACGACGGCAACAATGCCGTGATCGTGTTCGGCAGTCCGCGCGATTTTGCAGTGGTCGAGGACGCGCTGCGCAAGCTCGACGTACCGCCGTTCCAGGTGATGATCGAGGCGGCGATCACCGAGGTCACCCTGACCGATGATCTGCGCTTCGGCGTGCAGTGGAACTTCCAGACTGGTGACAGCAACTTCGCGCTGAGCGAAGGCAGCGGGCCCAATCCGGTCCGGATCCTTCCCGGCTTCTCATACTTCTATGGCGGGTCGGACATTTCCGCCTCACTCAATGCGCTCGAGGAACGCACCGACATCAAGGTTGTATCGGCCCCCAAGCTGGTGGTGCTGAACAACCAGACGGCATCGCTCCAGGTTGGCGATCAGGTGCCGATCCAGACCCGCTCGTCGCAGAGCACCGACGATCCCGACGCCCCGTTGGTCAGCACGATCGAGTATCGCGATACCGGGGTAATCCTGAAAGTAACCCCGCGGGTCAACGCCGGGGGGCTGGTGATGCTCGACATCGCGCAGGAAGTCAGCGACCTCTCGCGCCGCTCGATCGCCGGGATCAATTCGCCGATCATCTCCACCCGCCGCGTCGCCACCAGCATCGCGGTCCAGGATGGCCAGGTGGTTACCCTGGGCGGGCTGTTCCGCGATTCGGACAGCTTCGGCAAGAACGGCATCCCGATTCTCTCGCGGATCCCGATCCTGGGCGGCTTGCTGTTCGGCAACCAGACCAACACCCGCAACCGCACCGAACTGCTGATCCTGATCAAACCGCATGTGCTGCGGACCGCCGACGATGCCCGCGAAGTAACCGAGGAACTGCGCGCCAAGCTGCGCACGCTGGAACCGTTCCGCACCGAGGGCAAGATTCCGTGACGCCGCCGCCGGGCGAGGCTGGCTATGCCACTATCGCGGCAATCGCAGCGATCGCGGTATTGGCGATTTCGGCGCTGACCCTGGTCGAATCCAGCCGCACCTCGATTGCCGCCGTTGCTGCGGAAGTTGAACAGGCCCGCGCCGCCGCCGCCGCCGAAGCCGGCCTGGCGATTGCCCTCAACGCCTTGCTGGTCGACAACCGGGCCGAGCGCTGGTCGATCGACGGGAGGATACGGACCCTTGCGTTCGCCGGCAGCCGGCTTGAGATCACGGTCGAAGACGAGCGCGGCAAGGTTCCGCTCAATCTGCTCGACGACGAATATGCTGCCCGGCTGGTCGAAGCGGCGGGGATCAACGATGGCCCCCGCGCCCGCATCGCCGCTGATTCGCTGGCCGACTGGCTCGACGACGATGACGAACCCCGGCCCGATGGTGCCGAATCGGAATGGTACGGCCGCCGCGGCATCCGCCCCCGCAACGGCGGCCTGCAATCGGTCGGCGAACTGGCGCAGATCCGCGGCTGGGACAAGGCCACCGTCCAGCGGATTCGCCCCTTCGTCACCGTCAACTTTGGCAACGGCGGGTTCGACCCGCAATTTGCCCATCCCGACGCGATCGCCGTGATGAGCGAAGGCGGTGCCGGAAGCCCGGCGGCGATCCAGCGGCGGCGCGAGCTGGGCGGGCAGCGTGAAGCGATCGAATTGGGCGATCGGCTTGATCTGGTCGGCCGTCCGCTTAGCGTGGTGGTAGAAGCCCAGCGTCCCGGCGGGGCCCGCAGCCGACGCCGCAGCATCGTTGAACTGACCGGTGCCCGTGAACGGCCTTATCTGATCCGCGCGATCGAATAGATTGCCCGTTATTGCGGGGTCAGCCCCCAGGGCGCGAAAGTGACGGCCGGCTGACCAGGCCGTATAGGCGTCTCAACCTGCGGTCTGGCGCTGGATGTGCCGCGTAAGGTGAGGGCATCGGGCGCGTGCAGCCAGCCACCCAGTCTGCCCGGCTCAGGCTCAGCTCCGCCAGCATAGCGCGCCTGACCCACCTCTGCCCCCGGTGCGCGATAGAAGATATGCGCGCCGATCCGGCCAATCCGGATCAGGCTGGGTGCCCAATAGGGCGATACGTAATTGGCATGATAGTGCGTTGCGCCGCCAACCCGGTCCGAAGTCTGCCCGGCAATCGCGCGATCTGCCACTGCCGCCGCCCCGGCCAGGACCTGCGCGGACAAGCGCTTGCGCAGCGAACCGTCGCAAGTGAACGTGAACTGGCAACCGGTGCGCCGCGAAGAACCCTGAAACACCACGCCGCAGACACTGCGCGGATAGGCGGGATGACGGCTGCGATTGATAATCACTTCGGCAACCGCCTCCTGACCCGCGACCGGCTCGTGCCCGGCCTCGTAAGCTATCGCCATGGTCATGCATTGCAGCGCCTTTGCCCGGTGACCCGCTGCTGCTGCGGCTTGGCCGTCACCCGCCCTGGCGGTCTCAGCCAGCGCCGGGAGCGGCTGCGCCAGCGTCGCGGCTGCGAGCAGCCAGAGGGCCGATTTGCTAGAATTGATGCGCATCGCCGGCGCTTGCCCCAACGAGGTGACAGTTTGGAGAAAGCGCTTGCACGGCGCGGCCCGTCCCGTGGCAGGTCCGGGTGGGGACGAAATTCGCGCGAGATTGGCGCGATGTAAAATTAGCGCAACACTGCTTGGCTAATCCGCAGTTCGACGGAAGTCAAAAGCAAGCCAAATTTAACCACCCCGAAGATCCGCCTGACCAAGGCGGGTGTTCTGCGTATCTGATGCGGAATTCGACCGATCATGCTTGACGTCAGACAAACCAGCCAAGAATACTTGGTCGATCCCTATTGCGACTATTCTTCAAGCGCTTTGGTCGAGATTGTCGCCCTGGAAGCAGGGTATGGGCGGGAATCGGCGAGCAATACCGCGCGCTTGTCCGACGAGTCAGACGACCAGGCCTATGCGTACATCAAGCGCGCTTTCGACATCGCCTTCGCGGCGACTTTCATTGTTGTTGCGCTGCCCTTCCTGATTCTTCTGGCGATCGTCTTGCAGATCGACAGCCCCGGCTCCGCATTCTTCGTTCAGCAGCGAATCGGCCGGCACGGCAAGCCGTTCAAGTGCTTCAAGTTCCGGACCATGCATGTCGATGCAGACCGGCTTCTGCGTGAAATTCTCGCGCAGTCGGCCGAAGCCCGGGCAGAATGGGAGGCCGACCACAAGCTGCGCTGCGATCCGCGGGTCTCGCGCTTTGGCAAGATCGTCCGCAAGCTGAGCCTGGACGAGCTGCCTCAGCTGATCAACATCCTGCGCGGCGAAATGAGCGTGGTGGGTCCCCGCCCGATCATCCAGGCAGAGATCCCGAAGTACGGCAGCTTTTTTGCCGACTACTGCGCCGTCAAGCCGGGTTTGACCGGACTGTGGCAGGTTAGCGGCCGCAACGATGTGAGCTATGACCAGCGCGTGCAGCTGGATGTGGAGTATCGTCGCCGCGCATCGACCCTGCTCGACCTGACGATCATCGCCAAGACCGTGCCCGCCGTAGTGTTCGCGCGCGGTTCGTATTGAGGCGCTGTTAAGCGGACCGTCGCTGAGCTTGGCTTTGCAGTCTGGTCAGTAGAGTCGCATTCGCCGATACCGTGTGGCTTACTGCGCCAGCCACAGATAGAGCATCGCCCACAGCGCCGCGCCTGCGACCAGCGCAAGAGACCAGCCCAAGACGGATACCGGGCTTTGATTTGACACAGGTACACCCAACCGTACCACCATCTTGTCTTCGTCCTCTTCCTCTGCCCGCACACCGCGCTCTGGCGCTTGTTCCGCGATCCGGCGTTCAGACTTGTATTTATCAAGCGCTGACATCAAACAACCAGTAGCCTGGTAATCTCCCTTACTGACCAGTTTACCTTCGGCAACTGCTCTGTTCCGTCTCAGGATGGCACATGTTGCCAGCATAGACAATCATTACGAGGAAATTGGCGCGCGGCAGGCTGCTGGAGACGTTCAACGATCAGATGCCATCGCTACACACTGGATCACGCGGACGCTGCGTTTCGTGGGAGAAGGCCCGGAACCAACGAGGCAAATCCGAGAATTCGCAAAGCGATAGGAGAAATGGCGCGCCCGGAACGATTCGAACGTCCGACCCTCAGATTCGTAGTTAGAGGCCAACGCGTGGATATCCGTCAGACCATTTCACAGAATTCAGCTTTTCCGCCATTTTTGTATGACAGAGCCTGCCGAAACTTGACGTAACCTTACGCTCCGTGCTTACATGGTGATTACACGAACCGTTAGGCAAGCGCCATGGGCACAGTGATTTCGAAGTCGACCGTTGACGCATTTGGCCCCCAGGCCAAGCCGGCGATCCTTTGGGACGCCAAGCTCAAGGGCTTCGGCCTGCGCGTGATGCCCTCGGGCGTGAAGTCCTATGTTTTCCAATACCGCATCGGTGGCCGCGGAAGCCCTACACGCCGGTACACGATCGGCCGCCACGGCACCCTTACTCCGGACCAGGCCCGAAAGATCGCCAGCGACCTTGCCGGGAAAGTTGCCGGGGGCATCGATCCAATTGAAGCCGAACGCGAGGCGGCAAGGGCCAAGGTCGAGCAATTGGCAGCCGAGGCCAGAGCAGCGCGCCAGCGCGAGCAGCTCGCCTTTGCATCCTATGTGGACACCTTTCTCGCCAGTGGGTTCAAGAAGAAGATCAGACAGCGCACCCGCGACGGCTATGAGGGCGCGCTGCGCAATCACGCGGTGCCGGCGCTCGGCACTACCCCCCTGCCCCTCATCGGCAAAGGGGACGTTCTTCGGGTGATCGATTCAATCCCGAACGATCAGCCCGCGGTCCGCCGGATCGTGTTCGCTGTGCTGCGGATGCTTTTCAACTCGGCTTTGAAGCGCGAGGAAATTGCTGCCAGCCCTATGGCAACAATGGACGCGCCCGAACCGGCCAGCAGTCGAAATCGCGTCTTGGACGACAGGGAAATCGCGCTGACACTTCGCGCCGCCGATGCGCTCGGCGCACCCTTCGGCCCGATTTATTCGATGCTGCTCGCCACCGGACAGCGCCGCGAGGAAGTAGCCGGGCTGCGTTGGCAGGAATTGGACAGGGAGGGCGCTACATGGACCCTGCCGGCCGAGCGGGCGAAGAACGACACGACGCATATCGTCCCGCTGAGCAACCGCGTTATTGCCATTCTCGACAAGGTGGCGAAGCAGGAGGGCGAGGCTCGCCCGAAGTGGCCCAGCCGGGGAATCGTGTTCACGTCAACGGGCGAGACCTCGGTTTCCGGCTTTTCTCGGGCCAAGAGGCGCCTTGATGAGCAGATGCTGGAGTTGGCCCGCAAGGATGCCGAAGAGGCCGGTGGCGATCCCGACGAAGTCACAATCGCACCTTGGCGACTTCACGACGCCCGGCGCACGCTGGCTACTGGCATGCAGCGACTGGGCATCCGCTTCGAGGTCACCGAGGCGATTCTCAATCATCGCTCAGGCGTAAGCCGCTCGGGCGTGGCCGGGATTTACCAGCGTCACGACTGGGCGCCGGAGAAGCGCGACGCCCTCGACAAATGGGCGGATCATCTCGACGGCCTGCTCAACCCGGCCAAGGTGCGCAAGGTCGTGCCTTTCCGCCGGACTAGGATTTCACCGGGGAAGTCCCGTTGAAAAAAGCGGCCCGGCAAGGTGCTGATACCACCCCGCCGAGCCTAACCACCACCGACTACAAAGGAGTCGAAACATGGCTGAATCGTCAATTCCCCAAGTGACCGCGCCCGGCAATACCTCTCACCTCAGCATATTCGAAAGGAACGCTGGCGAGATTCAGGATCTAATGATCCGCATTCGATGTCTTGCCGATGCGATCTATGAGGCTGCGGACGACCTCGAAGCCCGC
>JANOGS010000005.1:0-20223 GCA_031414115.1 Novosphingobium sp.
GGCGGTGGCTTCGCTTTGCAGGGCAAGGCCGGAATCGACAATCGCTGCGATCGGCACTGCGGCCGTAATTCCAGCGACATTCTCACTCTTGCCGCCGCCCAACCAGACGAAACCGGCGATGCCAGCTATCACGATGGCTCCGGCAATGGCTGCGCCGCGCGGCAGGGTAAGCCCGCGCCCGGCGCCGGCCTGAACCGCGCCGTCGATTGCCGCCGGGCTTGCGCTCACATCCCCGGTTGCCGGTTGGACCGAGTCGCTGATGAGGTAGGCCTCGTCCGGGTTCGAACCGTTGTTGCTGCCAAGCGGCAGCGCGCTATTTTCCCCATCCCGGTCTTTGCCGCGACTGCGCGGGGCTGCCTTCGGTTTGGCGGCCTTGAGCGGAATGGCGATGGTGTCGGCAGGCTCAGGCACTTCGCCAAGACTGGCAGCGACTGCCACTGCTGCTGCCAATTCCGGAACTTCTTCCGGGGTGGCCGCAGGCGCCACCGGGGATTCCATTGGCAAATCCGCGGCGGCTGGTTGAACGGCTGCCACGACCGGAGCAGGATCGGGTTCCTCTGCAACTGCCAGGACCGCTTCGACGGGCTCAGGCAGGTCCGTCGGCGTCGCTGCGGTGCCCTCGATAGCCAACCACAAGCGCCGCAAGGTCGCGACATGCCCGGGGGCGAAATCGCGGAGATGCTCGTTGCGCTCGATCTGCCAGACATGCTGGTCAAGCGGCATCGCTGCCTCCGCCGAGCGGATCTGCCGCATCACGTCCAGCGCCGCGCGTTCCTTGCCGAGACCATCGGCTACGATCGCTTTCCATTCCAGGGCAACCGGATATTCAGGATCGAGCATCAACGCCCGATCCAGCGCGGCTTCGGCCTCCTCTGGCTGGCCCTGCAGCAGCAGACACTCGCCAAGGCTGGTCAACGCGACGTTGCGGCTGTTGTCGAAAGGCGAGAGCCGGTCCTGCTGGCGGTAGGCGTCAATCGCCTCGGCGGTGCGCCCCAGCATCCGATAGGAGTTGCCGAGGATCAGGTGGGACTGCGGCGAGCTTGGCCACAATTCAACCGTGCGCTTGGCCAGCCGCAGGCAGACTTCGTATTCGCCCAGCCCCTTGTAGGCACCGGCCAGCGCCATCAGCACCGACGGATTGTTGCCGTCGAGCCGCATCGCCTGGCGGGTGCGGGTCTGGATCTCGCGGATCTGGTCCTGATCGGGAGTCAGCCCCTGGAATTCGAGCAGGGCAGCAAGGCTTGAGGCGAGAGTAGCGTGGGCTAGGCCGATTTCGGGCCCCGCAGTAACCGCGAACCGCGCTTCCTCTACCGCCAGGCGGGCGCCGTCCACGCTGGCACGGCGCGAGAAAGCGGCAGACCGCAGGATGTGATCCCAGGCCGAAAACGGCGCCTGCCGCGCCATCGCCCGCGCTTGCTCGCGCTGGACGATCTGCTCGGCAGCCTGCGCCGCCACGGCTGCCCCCAGCGCCTCTGCCGAAAAGTCGGCATCGCCGGCATCGGCCGATACCCGCGTTGACCACAGGACATTGCCGGAGCTGCCATCGACCAGTTGCACGGTGAGACGGTTGCTGCCGCCGCTGCGCTGCAGCTTGCCCTCGACCAGATAGCGCGCGCCAAGCTGCTGGCCGAGGCTCTTGTGATCAATCGCCTTGCCGCGCCAAGCCGCCATGGTTCCGGCAGCGATCACCCGGAAATAGCGGTTATAGGCCAGCTCGCGGGTTACGTCTTCGGTCAGATCCTCGGCCTGCAGGGCCAGTTCGTCATCGCCGGTCCGGCAGCCGAAGGGCAGCACCGCAACCGCCGCGCGGTCGACCTCGACGCTGGCGGACTTTCCCGGTGCCGGCACGTGCGGCACCGCTGCGGCCGCAGCGCTCGGTGCCATACCAATCTTGCGCCGGACATCGCTGACGAACGCCAGCCAGCCCTTGTCGTCGCGATCACCACGCCAGTGCGAAAGGTCCGCGGTCTGCTTGAGCTCGAACATCACCGGGCGATCGCAGCTTTCGATCATGACCGGCATCAGCCGCTGCCCGCGATCGGCGATGGTGGCTTCGGCGCGGACCCAGCGCGAATTGACTGAGCGCGGCGACCACAACACCACTACCGACTTGGCAGTGCGCAGGGCCTGTTCGGTGACCGCGTCGTAATCCTCGCCCGAACGCAGGGTCGCATCCCACCAGACCACCAGGCCTGCATCGGCAAAGGCGTCGGCATAGAGCTGCGCAATCGCAGCATCCTCCCGATTATAGGAAATGAAGATATCAGGACTGCTCATCGTACCCCCGTACGCGGCGCACAAAAACAGTCCGTAATGGCCGTCGGCACCAATCGATTTAACTGTAGCGCGCTTGTTAACGCGTTCGATTCGGCGACCCTGACGTCAAGCCATCATGCAGAATCGCCTGAATTGCAAGGTCTGTCTCGACCGCTTGTGATGGCACAGTGCCGAAAAGGGACGCGCTGGACCGGGCGTCAAATGCTTCGCTTTGCTGTCGACAAGCCCAGGACAGGCGAAATTTGCCGGGGCACACCGAGTTGCCTGCGGCGCTAATGTTCGCCATATGTCCGCTATGGCCGAACTGATCATCCGCCGCGGGCTGGCCGAGCCCGACACCTCCGCCGCCTTCGTTCCGCACAAGCCGGCGCGCCCCGAAAAGAGCGA
This sequence comes from Novosphingobium sp., assembly GCA_031414115.1. GTDB lineage: Bacteria > Pseudomonadota > Alphaproteobacteria > Sphingomonadales > Sphingomonadaceae > Novosphingobium. The sequence goes on from JANOGS010000005.1 coordinate 2,665, forward strand.
TCCGGGGCGGGCGTTCCGGATCCAGTCCGAATACCAGCCTGCCGGCGATCAACCCACCGCGATCGCCGATCTGGTCGAAGGCATTGCCAATGGCGAGGTAACGCAGGTGCTGCTGGGCGTCACCGGCAGCGGCAAGACCTTCACCATGGCCAAGGTGATCGAGGCGACCCAGCGCCCCGCCCTGGTGCTCGCCCCCAACAAGATCCTCGCCGCGCAGCTCTATGGCGAGATGAAGAGCTTCTTTCCCGACAACGCGGTCGAATATTTCGTCTCGTACTACGACTATTACCAGCCCGAGGCCTACGTGCCGCGCAGCGATACCTATATCGAGAAGGAATCGAGCGTTAACGAGGCGATCGACCGGATGCGCCATTCCGCCACCCGCTCATTGCTCGAACGCGACGACGTGATCATCGTCGCCTCGGTCAGCTGCCTCTACGGGATCGGCTCGGTCGAAACCTATTCGGCGATGATCTTTGACATCAAGCAGGGCGAAACGGCCGACCAGCGCGAACTGATCCGCAAGCTCGTCGCACTGCAGTACAAGCGCAACGACGCCGCCTTCCAGCGCGGCAATTTCCGGGTCCGCGGCGACAGCCTGGAGATTTTCCCGAGCCACTACGAGGACATGGCCTGGCGGATCAGCTTTTTCGGCGACGAGATCGAGGGCATCGCCGAGTTCGATCCCTTGACCGGCAAGAAGGGCGCGAGCCTGAACACGGTGCGGGTCTATGCCAATTCGCACTACGTCACCCCCGGACCGACGATGAAGCAGGCGACAGAGGCGATCAGGTTCGAGCTGACCGAGCGGCTCAAGGAGCTGGAGGCCGAGGGCAAGCTGCTCGAGCACCAGCGGCTCGAACAGCGCACCCACTTCGATCTCGAGATGATCGCCGCCACCGGCAGCTGCGCCGGGATCGAGAACTATTCGCGCTTCCTCACCGGCCGCCTGCCGGGCGAGCCGCCGCCGACACTGTTCGAATACCTCCCCGACAACGCGCTGCTGTTCGTCGATGAAAGCCACCAGACCGTGCCGCAGGTCGGGGCGATGTCGAAAGGCGATCACCGCCGCAAGATTACCCTCGCCGAATACGGCTTCCGCCTGCCGAGCTGCATCGACAACCGGCCGCTGCGGTTCAACGAATGGGACGCGATGCGCCCGCAGACGGTGGCGGTTTCGGCCACTCCCGGCCACTGGGAGATGGAGCAGAGCGGGGGCGTCTTTGCCGAGCAGGTGATCCGTCCCACCGGGCTGATCGACCCTCCAGTGACGATCCGCCCGGTCGAGGATCAGGTCCAGGACTGCATCGAGGAATGCCGCAAGGTCGCCCAGGCCGGCTACCGCACCCTCGTCACCACCCTGACCAAGCGGATGGCCGAGGACCTCACCGAGTTCATGCACGAGGCCGGGCTGCGGGTGCGCTACATGCATTCGGACGTCGAGACGCTGGAACGGATCGAACTGATCCGTGACCTCCGGCTCGGGGTCTACGACGTGCTGGTCGGGATCAACCTGCTGCGCGAAGGGCTGGACATTCCGGAGTGCGGGCTGGTCGCGATCCTCGATGCCGACAAGGAAGGCTTCCTGCGCAGCGAAACCTCGCTGATCCAGACCATCGGCCGCGCCGCGCGCAACATCGACGGCCGGGTGATCCTCTACGCCGACCGCATCACCGGCTCTATGGAACGCGCCATGGCCGAAACCGACCGCCGCCGCGAAAAGCAGCACGCCTACAACATCGAACACGGCATTACGCCGGAGAGCATCAAGCGCGACATCCACAACATCGTCGCCGATACGGCGAGCCGCGACGGCGTGCTGGTCGAAATCGACGACGGGGAACGCAACAACCTCGTCGGCCACAACCTGCGCGGTTACATCGAGGAACTGGAGCAGCGGATGCGCGCGGCGGCAGCGGACCTCGAGTTCGAGGAAGCCGGACGCCTGCGCGACGAGATCCGGCGGCTGGAAGCGGATGAACTGGGGATTCCGGGAGAGTCACGCGCGCCGCTGGTGGGGCGGAGCAACGAGGGCAAGCCGGGGACCAGGAAGGGGCGGTTCGGGCGGCAGGGCAAGACGAAGTGGGGGCGGTGATGCTTTGACGCTTGCGTTTTGCATGCAAATATGCAACGAAGTTCATGCAAGGAGCTAGCCATGGCGACCATGACCATCCGCGATATCGACGATGCCGACTATGAAAATCTGCGCCGCATTGCCAAAGCCAACAACCGCTCGGCGGCGGCGCATTTGCGGGCAATGATTGCCGATCTCGAACCGCCCAAGCGTTCCCGCGAGCAAGCGCTGGACGCCTTGCTCGAATTCCGCAAGCAACACGCGATCAAGCCCCGGCCCGGTGAAGACGCCGTATCAATGGTCCGCGCGATCCGCGACGAATGATCGTCGTCGATGCCAGCCTTGCCGTAAAATGGTTCCTTGATGAGCCGCTTGCAGCCGAAGCGACCGCGTTGCTGATGAGCGGTGAGGACTTGCTTGCACCGGCCCATTTTCACATCGAAGTCGCCAGCACACTGGTCCGCGAGGCTAATATCGACAAGCGCCTGGCCGAGCCAATGCGACAGGCGCTTGATGGCCTCGAAGGGTTGCTCGTCAGCTCAACAGTTCGCCTGATTGCCGCCGAACCGGAAAGCGTCAGCACGGCGGCAGCCATGGCAATCGACCTCGGCCACCCGCTCAAGGACTGCATCTACCTCGCGCTGGCGATGGAGCTGGGGTGTGAACTGGTAACGGCGGACGCGCGGTTTGCGGCTAAGGTGAAGGGGGTTTGGGCCGGGGTGCGGGTGTTGGGGGATTGATGGGGCGGTAGGGCATTTGCAAGCCACCCACGCGCATCGGAGATCAGGAAGGCGAAAAGATGCATTGGAACAGATCGGCATTGCAATTTCTGTTGCATATCCATCCTGAAAGTTTATCTGTGAGGCGAAGGAGTGATTCGCCATGGCAGAAGGACGTAGCCGCGCGGACTTGTTAGCGTTCGTGGATTACCTTGGCCAGAAAGGCTTGATTCCTCCAAACACCGCATCTGCCCGTAAGGCCAGCGCCAATAAGGTGCTTGCGATTTTGGACGAAAACGAAGCGACCGATGTAACCCTGCTGGACCAGGACAGTCTGTTCACTCGGTTCGGCCACCTGCACAAGAGTGACTACTCTCCGGATAGTTTGCAGTCCTATGTGAGTCGGACTCGGACTGCGCTTGATGACTTCAAGCGTTTTTGCGATGAGCCGCTGAACTTTCGACCGAAAGCTTCCGGCGTGACGAAGTTGAAAGTGGCAAATGGCAAACCAAAGCTCAGCACTGCACCCGCATCATTGGATGAGCATCGTTCAAGCGAACCAGTTTCGACTCACGCTGTCCAAGTCTTACCTATTTCGATCCGTGCGGATTTGGTGGTCAAGATCGCCGGCCTTCCGCACGACTTGACCGCGTCGGAAGCCCAAAGAATCGCGAACATCGTTCTCGCTCATGCAATGCCGGACTATGATTTGTGACGAGGTTCGATAGTCTTGACAAGCCTCCAAATGTCCTTCATAGAGGACAAGTCGTCATCGTTCAGACGGCGCTGTTCCGTGACTGGCTTGATGGCCTGCGCGACCGGAAGGCCCGCTTGCGGATCGACGTCCAGTTGAAGCGCCTCGCCAGCGGGAATGCTGCCGATTCGAAGTCCGTGGGTGACGGCGTGCAGGAACTTCGCCTGCATTTCGGCCCAGGCTATCGTGTCTATTACATCTGGCGGGATGGCGTTCTCATCATCCTGCTCAATGGCGGAGACAAGAGCTCTCAGGCGCGCGACATCGCGAAGGCCAAGCAGCTTGCGAAGGACGCTGATGATGGCATTGAAGGTCTACCCGTTTGATCCTGCGGCCCACCTTGAAACCGAGGAGGACATCCTCTATTATCTTGAAGCGGCGATGGAAGGGAACGACGCCAAGCACATTGCCAGCGCGCTCGGTGATGTTGCACGCTCTAGAGGTATGACTGAGATCGCCAAGAAATCCGGACTCGGTCGGCAAGCGCTTTATAATGCGCTGTCCGAGAATGGGAACCCGACGCTGGAAACGCTCGCCGCCGTTCTTGACGCCCTCGGCCTCGAACTTTCGGTCAAGAAGCGCGCCGCGTAGGTTTTCGCGCGCGCCTTAAACCTTCCCGAACCTGTCCTCAAACCCTGCGACATCCCCTGCGGCGAGGTAATTCGCCTGCTCCACCCAGGAATCGCGCGCCGGCCGTCCCGCGAACGGGCCGAGCTGGGGGTCGATCCGGGCGATGTCCTCGTCACCCCAGGCGGCGATCTGGGCGAAGGTGGTAACGCCCAGCGTGGGGAGCAGTGCCTGGAGCTTGGGGCCGAGGCCCTTGATCCGGCCGAGGTCGTCGGGCGCGAGGGCCATGGGCGGGGCCGGCGCAGGGGCTGGCTCCGGAGCAGGCTCGATTTCAGGTTCGGGTCCGGGAGCCGGTTCGATCTCGGGCGCAGGCGCAGGCTCGGGTTCCGGTTCGGGCGCAGGAACCACTTCCGGTTCGGGCTCAGGCTTCGGAGCGGGTTCAGGTGCCGGGACGATCTCCGGCTCGGGCCGAGGCTCTGGTTCGGGCGTGGGGAGGATCTCGGGCGGCGGCGGCGCTGGAACTGGCGCCACCTCCTGAACCCTCGCCTCAGCCTCCTCAACCACGTCCTGCGCGGCCACTGCAACCACCTCGCCCACCCCGGCCATTGCCCCGGATGCCGGCAAGGACGTGACGATCTGTGCAGCGGGCGGCGCATCGATCAGCGCCTGGTTGCGCTGGGCCGGAGCCTGGCCTTCATCGAGCACGTCGGGGCGGTGGAGCCGCGGGGCGGGCTTGGTGGCGCGGCCAAACAGCCACCAGGCAACCAGCAGCGCCAGGGCCAGCGCCGCGCCAAATACCAGCCAGTTGGCTTCGATCGTCTCGATCATCGCACTCACCTTGCCAAGCGCCGGGCCAATCCCGGCAAACCGGGTCAGGTGAGCCTCAATTGGGCGCAAATTTCAAGTCGCGCCTTGCCGGTTACGCACGGCTTGATGCCCCCGCCCGTTACGCCCCTACGTTCTTGCGGAACAGCACCCGGTCCTCCGGCCCGAAGCCGCGGTGCCAGATCACCCAGCCATAGATCAACAGGATCGCCGGGATGCCCAGCAGCAGTTCGACCCATTCGGGTAGATAGCGGGTGAAGGCCCAGCCGACCAGCACCGCCGGGGCCGCGGCCCAGACCAGCGGCCAGCGCCAGTTGTTGACCGGGGCGCCCAGGATCCGAGCGAGCAGCCAGGCCTTGACCAGCGAGGCGAAGCCCAGCGCCAGCATCAGCGCGGCAGCGGCAGCGGCGGCGCGGAAGTTGTCACTCAGGCCAAGGTCGCGGACCAGTTCGATCCCGGCCACGGTCAGCACCGCCTGCAGCGCGATCGTCGCCAGCGAGATCCACAGGTTGCGGAGCCGCGCGACATAGACCAGCGCCGCTTCGCTCACCACCGCGGTCGCGGCGACAACTTCGGCCAGCAGCAGAAACACCAGCGCCCCGGTGCCGCCTACGAATTCGGGGCCGACCAGCCCCATCACTGCCTCACCTGGGATCCCCAGCGCCAGCGCCACCCCGGCCTGGGCAGCGATAATCCAGAAGCCGACCTGGCAGACCTGCTGGGCGATCGCGGCGAGATTGCCTTCCTTGAGATTGCGGGTGATCACCGGGCCCAGGATCGGCTCGAAGCTGGTCTTGAGCTTCTGCGGCAGCGAGGCAACCTGCTGCGCGGCATAGTAGATCCCCACCGCAGCTTCCCCGGCGAAGAAGCGCAGGATGAAGATATCGAGCCGCCGGGTGCCCCACTCAACCGCATCAGCAGCGACCAGCGGCAGGCTGCCCCAGGCCATCCGGGCAAGCCGGACCGGGTGCGGGAGCCACTGCCCGGGCAGGCCGTAACTGCGCAGCAATGGCCACAGTGCCGCCACCGCAGCGGCATAGACTGAGAGGATATAGGCCAGCGAAAGCCCGCCCGAGGGAACCACATAGAACGCCAGCCCCGCCACGATCGAGATCGTCCACGGCTCGACCAGCGCCCGCGAGCGGACAGTGGTGGCGACATCAAAGCGATAGGCGAGTGCAGACAGGGCAATATCGGTCAGCGCGATCGGCAGGATTGCCAGCACCAGCAGCCGGTCGATCGCGCCATAGCTGCCCGACGGGAACAGCGCGGCGGGCAGCAGGTATAGCGGCACGGAGAAGGCCAGCGCGATCACGCTGCACAGCAGCAGGGCATCGGCCACCACTGCGGCAGGGCGCTCTTCGTCCTCGGACAGGCGCAAGGCCAGCCCGCGCTTCTGCCCCAGCGTGCAGAGCAGCGCGGCGAATTCGATCACCACCAGCGCCGAGGCGAACCGCCCCAGCGCTTCCGGACCATACCACCGCCCGGCGATAAACAGGAACGGCAGCCGCCCGGCCAGCCGCAGCAGGAAGCCCAGAAAATTGGTCCGGCCGCCCTTGGCCAGCGCCTGAATATCGGAATCGCTCACGCCGCGGCCTCGGCCCGAAGCGGGCGGGCGAGCAGTTCGGCAACCACCGCGCGGGCCGGGGCCTCGCCGGTCAGGATGCGGGACACCGCCTCGACGATCGGCAAGTCGATGCCATCGCGGCGGGCCAGTTCGGCCAGGATCGGCGCGGTGTGTACACCTTCGGCGACCGAGCGCTTGCCGGCGAGCGCTGCGGCGGCGGACAGGCCCTCACCCAGCGCCTGGCCCAGCGCGAAGTTGCGGCTGGCGGTGGAGGAGCAGGTCAACACCAGATCGCCCAGCCCGCATAGCCCCGCCAGGGTCTCCGCCCGGGCACCGCGGGCGAGGCCAAAGCGGACCATCTCGGCATAGCCGCGCGCGATCAGCGCAGCGCGGGCGTTCTGGCCAAGCCCAAGCCCCTCGACCACTCCGCAGGCGATCGCCAGCACGTTCTTGACCGCGCCGCCAATCTCCGCGCCGGTGACATCGTCCGAATAGTAAGGGCGCAAGGCGGGGCGCGATATTGCCGGGGCCAGCCGGGCCCATTGCGCCTCGCCGCCAGAGCAGGCCAGGGTCACCGCAGTCGGCAGCCCGGCTGCGACTTCGTGCGCGAAAGTCGGGCCGGAGAGGACGGCGATGCAGGCTTGCGGCGCAGCTTCCGCGGCAACATCGGCCATCAGTCGGCCGGTCCCGGCTTCGATTCCCTTGGCGCAGAGTACCAGATCGCGGGGTGCATCGGGCAGGCTGGCTAGAACGGCGGCGAGATGCTGGGCGGGGGTTACCGCCAGCAGGATCGGCAGTCCGGCTAGATCGCCAATCTGGTTTGTTGCGGATATGGATAGCGCCAATTCGGCACCTGGAAGGAACAGGCTGTTGCTGCGCCGGGTGTTGATCTCCTCCACCAGCTCGGCTTCTCGAGCCCACAGCAACACCGCAGAGCCGTCGCTGGCCAGCGCCTGGGCCAGGGCGGTGCCCCAGGCCCCGGCACCGATCACGCCGATTGCCGGGGTCATGCCTTGACCCCTGCGCCGCGCACCGGCTCTGCGTCAGGGTCGAGCGGCCAGCGCGGCCGCGCGGCGATGTCGAGCGGGTCAGACTGGCCCAGCCGTTCGATCCCGGCCCAGGCGATCATCGCCGCGTTGTCGGTGCACAGCGCCATTGGCGGCGCGACGAACGGGAGGCCGAATTCGGCGGCCAGCCCTTCCAGTGCGCCGCGCACCGCCTGGTTCGCCGCGACGCCGCCCGCCACGACCAGCGCGGTGGGAGCGTCGCGATCTTGCAGCGCCTTGCGGGTACGGTCGATCACGCAATCGATCGCGGCCTGCTGGAACGCGGCGGCAATATCGGCGTCAAGGTAAGCACCAGCCTGCTTTGCCCGCAGAACCGCGCTTTTGAGGCCGGCGAACGAGAAGTGCGGCTCGGCGCTGCCCAGCAGCGGGCGCGGCAGGGGGACAGCCGTGGCGTTTCCCCCTGCTGCCAGCCGCTCGACCGCCGGGCCACCGGGATAACCCAACCCCAGGATCTTGGCGGTCTTGTCGAAAGCCTCACCCAGCGCGTCGTCGATCGTGGTGGCAAGCCGCTTGTAATGCCCCACTCCGGCCACCCACAGGATCTGGCAATGCCCGCCCGAAACCAGCAGCAGCAGGTAAGGAAACTCCAGGCTGGGATCGGCCAGCCGGGGTGACAGCGCGTGACCTTCCAGGTGGTTGATCGCGATCAGCGGCTTGTCGCTCGCCATCGCCAGCGCCTTGGCGGTGACCAGCCCGACCATCACTCCGCCGATCAGCCCAGGCCCGGCGGTCGCCGCAATTGCATCGACCTCGCCCAGCTCGATCCCGGCATCGGCCAGCACCGCCTCGATCAAGGGGGCCAGCTTCTCAACGTGGGCGCGGGCAGCGATTTCGGGGACGACGCCGCCAAAGGGCCGGTGCAGCTCGTCTTGCGAGGCGATGCGCTGGGCCAGCACGCGCCGCTCCGTGTCCACCAGCGCCGCGGCGGTTTCGTCGCACGACGATTCAATTCCGAGGACAATCCCCATCCTGGCTTTCCCTTAAACCCATTGCCGACTAGCACAAGCGGCGATGCCGGACCGCTCAATTCGCCTTGGCACCCGCCGTTCGCCGCTGGCGCTTGCCCAGGCCGAGGAAGCGCGCACGCGGCTATGCGCGGCGCATGGCTGGGATGCGCACGCGGTCGAGCTGGTTCCGGTAGTGGCGAGCGGCGACAAGGTGCAGGACCGCCCGCTCGCCGAAATCGGCGGCAAGGCACTGTGGACCAAGGAGCTCGATGCCTGGCTGTTGGCCGGCGAGATCGACTTCGCGGTCCACTCGGCCAAGGATGTCGAGACCCTGCGCCCGGCGGAGATCGCCATTGCCGCCGTGCTCGAGCGCGAGGATGTGCGCGACGTCCTGGTCGGCGCGGCCTCGCTCGCTGCGCTGCCCACCGGTGCGCGGATCGGCACCAGCGCCCCGCGCCGCGCCGCGCAGGTCCTCCATCTGCGCCCCGACTGCCAGGTGGTGGGCATTCGCGGCAATGTTGCCACGAGGCTTGCCAAGCTGGCAGCGGGCGAGGCCGACGCGACTCTCCTCGCCAAGGCCGGGCTCAACCGCTTGGGCCAGGGCGAGCTGGGCAGTCCGCTCGATCCCGGCGAATGGCTGCCAGCACCTGGGCAAGGCGCGATCCTGATCGAATGCCGCGCTGCCGACCAAGCGATGCGGGCCTTGCTCGCCGCGATCAGCCACGCCCCCAGCCACCGCATGCTGCTTGCTGAACGCGCGCTGCTCGCTGCGCTGGGTGGCAATTGCCACAGCCCGGTTGCGGTGCTGACTGCTGCAGACGGCGGTGAATTCAACATGCGGGCCGCAATCCTCAGCTCAGATGGTGCTGAAAGGGTTGAACTGACCGAGCGCTTCGCCCTAGATGATGCGCAGGGACCTCGTCGGCTTGCCCGAAGCCTGCTGGCCATGGCACCGCCATCCATTCGCGAGCACTTCGCCGGAGACTGAGCCATGGTCCCCCTGATCGTTATCCGCCCCGAACCCGGCTGCAGCGCCAGCACTGCCGCCGCCCGGGCGGCACGAATGGAGGCCCATGGTTTCCCGCTGTTCGAAGTCGCGGCGAAAAGCTGGGAGGCGCCCGCGCCCGATGGCTTCGATGCCCTGTTGGTCGGCAGCGCCAATGTGTTCCGCCACGGCGGCCCGGGCCTGCGCGCGCTGACCGCGCTGCCGGTCCTGGCAGTGGGTGAAATCACCGCTGAAGCCGCCCGCGCCGCCGGGTTCAAGGTCACCGCGACCGGATCGGGGGGTTTGCAGAAACTGCTCGATGCCCTGCCCGGGGACTATCGCCGGGTGCTGCGCCTGGCTGGTGACGAGCGGATCCCGCTGACCGTGCCCAAGCTCCTGCATCTGGAAGAGCGGGTGGTCTATGCCAGCCGCCCGGTGCCCTTCCCGCCCGAACTGGCGGCACTGCTGCGCACGCCCGCTATCGTCGCGCTGCATTCCGCCGATGCTGCGCGGCACCTATCGGCGCAGTGCGTCAGCCACGCGATCCGCCGCGCGCCGCTGCGCCTCGCCGCGCTGAGCCCGCGGATCGCCGCAGCGGCAGGCGACGGCTGGGGCGAGGTTGCCGCTGCGCCGCTGCCCGATGACAAGGCGTTGCTGGCTTTGGCCAGCCAGATGTGCCAAGACCCGTGGCCTGGCGCTCATTCCACTGGTTAGGAAGCCCGAACAAGGCATGCCCGAAGATTACTATTCTTCCACCCCGCGGCGCACTGGCCCATCGCTGCGCGCGATCCTTGCTCTGGTTACGCTGGCCTTTCTTGGTGGGGCGCTGCTGATCGGCTGGCTGGTGTGGGACGGGCGGCTCGCGCTGGGCAATAGCGCCCCGGCAGCGGCGCCAACAGCCCAATCGGGCTTTGCGATCCTGCCCGCACCCACCCCGTCGGCTGCCGCCAGCCAGGCTGCGGCCACCGCCGGTTTCGAGGCGCGGGTCGCTGCCCTCGAAGCCCGGCTTGCCCGGCTCGATCTTGAAGCCGCCGCCGCCGAAGGCAACACCGCCCGCGCCGAGGCGCTGATGGTCGCTTTCGCCGCGCGCCGCGCCATCGAACGCGGAGTGCCGCTGGGTTTCCTCTCCGAGCAGCTCAAGCTGCGCTTTGGCGATGCCCAGCCGGCCGCCGTCGCCACCGTGCTTGATGCCGCCAAGGCGCCGATGACGCTTGACAAGCTGGCGGCCGATCTTGATGCACTCGGCCCAATGCTGGCGAAGACCCCCAAGGACAAGGGCGGCTGGGACAGCTTCACCCGCGAACTTTCCAGCCTGTTCGTGATCCGCCGCGATACCGCCCCTTCGGCCAGTCCGGCCGACCGGCTCGAGCGTGCCCGGCTGATGCTGCGCAGCGGCCAGGCGGAGCTCGCCGTTGCTGAGGTCGGACGGCTGCCCGGCAGCTCTGCCGCAGGCGCCTGGATGGCCGCTGCGCAGCGCTATGGCGAAGCCCAGCGCGCGCTCGAACAGCTGGAAACCGCGGCTTTGCTCGAACCCGAACGGCTGCGCTCATCCAGCGGCGAAGCGCTGCGGGCGCCAAGCCCGGCGGCGGCCAGCCCTGCCGCGTCGACTAATTCGGGGACAGTTTACTAATTAGGAGGCCCGCAGTAGCGCCGGCAGGTCGCCCGACATCCCCCGCGCTTCGTCCATGAACAGACGTTTGAGCCATCCGGAACGCTGGACCATGCCCATGCCGAGGCGCCGCACTGCGCTGGGCAAACGCCCAGGGATCCCGAACAGCCGGACCAGAGCATCGGTGGTCGCCATGACCGTGACTGCGTCGACGCTGCGCCAGCGTTCATAGCGGGCGAGCAGTTGGGCATCGCCAGGCTCCAGCCCCAGCCGCATGCCATCGCTCAGCACTTCGACCAGCACCCCGACATCGCGCAGACCCAGGTTGAGGCCCTGCCCGGCGATCGGATGCATCCCGTGCGCGGCATCGCCGACCAGCGCCAGGCGTTGCGCAACGATGCTGCCGGCGTGGTGGAAATTGAGCGGGTAGGACATCCGCGGCGCAGCGAGTTCGATCCGCCCGAACAGCCCTTCCATCCGGCTCGTCATCTCGCCCACGAACACCGCGTCGGGCAGCGCCGCCACGCCCTTGACGTCCTTCTCATCAACGGTCCAGACCACCGCGCTGCGGTGGCGGCCATCGGGCAAGTCGAGCAGCGGCAGCAGTGCCAGCGGGCCCGACGGGAAGAAGATTTCCCAGGCAACCCCTTCATGCGGCTGTTCGTGGGTGATCGCAGTGACTATCGCGCGGTGGCTGTAGTCCCACTTGGCCGAAGACAGCCCGGCTTCGATCCGGGTTGGCGACTGGCGTCCCTCAGCCCCGACCAGCAGGCTCGCCTCAAGTCTGGTGCCATCGCTCAGCTCAACTGCTACGCCGTGCTCGCCGCGCTCGCGGCTCAGTGGCTCGACCCCCGAATGCCAGGCGATTGCCGGTTCGGCGCGCGCGGCTTCGAACAGCGCCAGGCGAATGTCGCGGTTGGCGTACATCCGCCCCAGCGTATCCCCAGAGCCACTGGCGTGCGGCTCGGGGCGGAAATCGATCCGGCCCGGCTTCATCCCGTCGGTCACCGCGATCGCGGAGATCGGGCAGCCGAGCGGATCCAACCGGTCGTGCAGGCCGATGTTGCCAAACAGGTTCCAGCTCGCGGTCGAGATCGCCGAGGCGCGGCCGTCTGCACCCTCGGCGGTGAGCTCCTCGGGCCGGGCCTTGTCGACCACGTGGCTGGTGATCCCGCTCCGGGCCGCAGCCAAAGCCAAAGTCATGCCGACCAGGCCGCCGCCAAGGATGAGGAGGTCTCTGCGCTCGCCCTGAGTCCGCCCACGGGTCATTCCGCGACTCCGCACGAATTTCCCGCCCCCGGATCGAGATCGAGGCAGCGCCCATCGAAAGTGCCGTCGGGCACGCCAAGGCCGATCAGCGCCGAGAGCGTCGGGGCGATGTCGATCGTTTCGACTGCGTGCGGCTGCTCGAACCCGGGCAGGCCCCTGCGCCAGAACACGATTGGCACCCGCCGGTCATAGTCCCAGGCGCTGCCGTGGGTGGCGATATAGATGCCGGTCAACTCCAGCGGAATTGGCGTGATCGCGCGGTCGAGCAGGATCACCACATCCCCCGAGCGGACCGGATCGAACGAGGTACGGGCGCGCTCCTTCAGCGTCCAGTCCTGCGGGTTGCCGGTGGGCAGCGGAGTCTTTTGCAGATCCTCGGCCGAAAAGGCATTAGCGACCTGGGGATGGGCGCGGACGATCCCGAGCAAGGCCTGCACCACGGTCTGACGCTGCGCCACCGGGATCGAACGACTGACATAGAAATCGCCGAACGGCCCATCGGCGATCAGCAGCGGGCCTTGCGCCGGGGCAATCCCCGTCTTGGCGGTGACCGCCTTCGACAGCTCCGCCGGGAGCAGCGAGGGATCGACCCGCGCCGCGCGCGGCAGTGCCTGCTCGTCGAGCCGCTCAGGGGTGTCGAGCCCGCCATGATCGGCGCTGAGCACGACGATATAGTCGATCCCCTTGGCGTCGAAGTGGGCGAGCAGGCGGCCGATGGTACGGTCAAGCTCGGCGAGCTGGATGCACATCTCGAGCCCTTCGGTGCCGGTCGCGTGGCCGACATAGTCGGTGGCCGAGAGCCCGACCGAGAGCACGTCGATCGCCTCGCCCCGACCCAGCTGCAATTCCTCGGTCAGGCCGATGGCGAGATCGACCGTGGCCGCATCCATCCGCGGCGAACCGCGAAACTGGGCCTCCTTGCCCGGCGCAAGCGCGAACCGCCCGGTGCCGACGCTGCCCTTGCCGACGCTGATCGCGCGGTCGGAAGCGGCGCACCAAGCGGGAACCGCCAACGCCGGGGCGCCGGCCTTGAGCACGGCCGCAGCTGCCGCGTTCTGCGCCGCAGCGGCGGGTGACAGCGTGCGCCCGGCGAAGCTGGTGAAAGCGCCGCCTTTCCACCAATAGGCCGCATCGATATTGTGCCCGCCCATCATCACTGCTGCGCGGTCCTTGGCCGAAACCGCGACATTGCGGGTGGCGGAATTGGCTTTCTTCAGCAGATCTCCCAGCGTCGGAACCTTGAGGTGATAGGACGAAACCACCGGATTGCGCGCGCTGGAAGCCGGATCGCGCGGATCTTCGGCGCAATAGACCGGCTGATCGCCGCGGCTGGCTGGATCGAACCAATTGTTGGCGATGATCCCGTTGCGCGCCGGCCGGGTACCAGTCAGCAGGGTCGAATGGCCAGGGCAGGTCTCGGTCGCAGCGTGCGACTGATAGCCCGAGGGGAACACCGCGCCGCCGAGCAGCCGCGCCAGGCCGTCGCTGAAATGCCGACGATGCTCGGCAAACAGATCGCCCGAAAGCTGATCGACCGAAATTGCCACGATCAGCTTGGGCGGCCCCTGCGGCGCCGGTGCCTGGGCCACACTCGCAGGCGCGCCAGCGGGCGTGGAAGCGCAGCCGCCCAGCACCAGTCCGAGGGTCAGGGCAAGCGTAACGGCGAGGCGGCGCATCGAGGGTTCCTTGAAATCGGGCGGGATTGAATGCACTGGTGTGATGGCGCTGGCGAAGCGCCAAAGCAAGGCCTGAGCGGCCTGCCGCCGGAGAATGATACCAATGCGCGTCTGGAGCCGTCTTGTTGCCCTGCTGGTGCAGCTGGCGGCGCTGTTGCTTGCCGCCCCGGCCACGGCCGCACCCTACCACATCGCCGCCGAACTGATCGCTGAATCCGCCGTCGCACCGGGCGGCGAGGTGACCCTGGCGATTCACATGCGGCCCAAGGCAGGCTGGCACGGCTATTGGTCGAACCCGGGCGATGCGGGTCTTGGCATGGTGCTGGAGTGGGCTCTGCCTGCGGGCGCGAGCGCTGGCGCGCCGCGCTATCCGGTCCCCGGAACCTTGCTGATCTCGGGACTGATGAACCACGTTTACGAGCACGACTATGCGGTGCTGGTGCCGCTCAAGGTTCCGGCAGCTGCGGTGCCAGGCACGGTCCTGCCGATCCGGCTCAAAGCCCAGTGGCTCGCCTGCACCGACAAGGTCTGTGTGCCCGAGCAGGCCGAACTGTCCGGCGCAGTGACGATCGGACCACCGGACCAGCGCGATCCGCGCTTCGATGAGTGGCGCCGCGCCCTGCCCGCGCCGCTGGGCGGCAAGGCCCGCTTCATGTTCACCGCCAAGACGGTGCGCGTGGCAATCCCGCTGCCGGCCGCGGTCGAAGTCACCGATCCGCACCTGTTCCTCGCGACCGAGCGCGTGGTTGACTATGCCGCGACGCAGACCTTTGCCCGCAGCGACAACAGCCTGGTGGCAGAGATCCCGCGCGCCGCCTTCAACCCTGCCAATCCCACCAAGCTGCAGGCCGTGCTGCGCTTCAACCGCGCCGATGATGGAATCGAGATCGAAGCGGTTCCTGGTGAGATATCCACCATCGGCTTGCCGCTCGCGAACACCCCCACCGCCCCGCCAATCTCACTTCCGCTGCTGCTGCTGGGCGCGCTTGTCGGCGGACTTCTGCTCAATATCATGCCCTGCGTATTCCCGATCCTCAGCCTGAAAGCGCTGAGCCTCGCCCGCGCCGGGGAGAGTGAGGCCCAGGCCCGCGCCGAGGGGCTGGCCTATACCGCCGGGGTCGTGCTCGCCTGCCTGGCGCTGGGCATACTGCTGCTGGCCCTGCGCGCCGCCGGGCAAGAGGTTGGCTGGGCGTTTCAATTGCAAGAGCCGCTGGTGGTGGCGGGACTGCTGCTGCTGGCAGTGGCGATCACCGTCAACTTGCTCGGCGTCTACGAATTCGCGGTTCCCGGTTTTGCCAGCGAGGGTTCCCCACAAGGCGCCTTCGCCACTGGGCTGCTCGCCGCCTTCGTCGCGACGCCCTGCACCGGGCCGTTCATGGCCGCAGCGATGGGCGCGGCGCTGCTGTTGCCGGTGCCTGAGGCTTTGGCGCTGTTCGTCGCGCTGGGGCTGGGCCTCGCGCTGCCGTTCCTCGCGCTCGCTTTCGTCCCCGCGCTGCGCCGGATGCTGCCGAGGCCGGGACCGTGGATGGTGACCTTCCGCCGCTGGATGGCGCTGCCGATGGGGCTGACCGCGCTGGCGCTGGTGTGGCTGGCGAGCCGGCTGGGCGGGACGGTCTATGCCCAGCTGATCGCCGGGCTCGGTTGTGCACTGATCTTGCTGCTGTTTTTGTTCGGCAAGCGTCAGCGGCAAGGCCTTGCGGGCGGCGGCATACTGATGGGAGGAGGCTTGCTGCTGCTGGCAGTCGCAATTGGAATCGGTCCGCAATTTGTGGTTCCGCCAGGAACTGTCTTCGAAGTCAGATTCGTTGAGGCACAACCATTCAGCCAACAGGCACTCGACAATGCGCGAAGTTCGGGCAAGCCCGTCTTCGTCTATATGACCGCAGACTGGTGCCTGACCTGCAAGGTCAACGAGCGCGTCGCAATTGAGCGCTTGGATACAGCAATTGCCTTCGCTGAGGCAGGCGTCATCGTCCTGCGCGGCGACTGGACCCGGCGCGATCCCGCGATCACCCGCTTCCTCACCGCGCAAGGCGCCGCCGGGGTGCCGCTGTACCTTTGGTACCCGCCGGCCGGCGGGGCACCACAGCAATTGCCGCAAGTGCTGAGCGTGGGGATGTTGACGGAACTAGCCAGAGGTTCCTGAAATGCTCCAAAATCCTCCCCCTCTGGGGCAGGGCTATCGCATATGAAACCAATCTACCAAATTCCGTCATCCTGAACTTGTTTCAGGACCCATCGTGCCGCATGACCGGAGCCACCGGGAAGGGCGCAAACCGTTGGTTTTGGTTGCAATAGGAGAGACCTGAGCGCGCGGAGAAATGGGCCCTGAAACAAGTTCAGGGTGATGACAAAGGGGTTTGCTCCATCTGCGATAGCCCTGCCCCTGAGGGGGAGGATTGCGTGGCATTGCCTCAAAGAAACCAGAAGCGGTTGAGCCCATCACCGGCGTCCTCGACCCGGATCGGACGACCGCCGACCTTGCCCTGGCGCAATGCTGCGCAGATCGCCGGATCAGTGCTGTTGGCGAGCATGCGGGACTCGCCCGCCCGTCCGACCACGGTCGCAGTCTCGCCCGTCTTGCCTGGCACGATGGTAAAGCTCTCCGCCACTGACTCACCGTCAAAGTCATCGAGCACGGCGAACTTCGGCTTGATTTTGTCAAGGCTCTGCCAGCGGCTTTGCGACCAGTCGGCCGGCGCGGTCGAATAGACCCCGGCGGCATATTTGCTCATCGTCCCGCCATTGGCCCCGACCAGTACTTTCGCGCCCGGCGCGGCACGGCAGCGCGCCACCGCTTCGGCGATCGCATGGCTGGAATAGTTGTTTCCGGCGCCGCCAAAAAACGGCAATCCCCCGGTCAGGGTCCAGCCGCGCGGATCGTCACGGTTAAGCCCAAAGGCGTCCAGCAAGTTGAAAACGGGGATTGCAAAGCACGAATAAAGGTCTGTTGCAGCGACGTTTTCCCAACCGATTCCAGAAATCTCAAGTGCACTTGAGATCGCTGCTACAGCCGCCGGACTTTGCTCCATATTCTCCCGGCCCAGCAATGTCGGCTCGGCGCAGTCGGCAACGCCGTGGATGTGGACCCAGCGTTCCTCTGGGATCCCCAGCCGCCGGGCTTCACCCGCGCTGGCAAGCACGATCGCCGCGCCCTGGTTGACCTGATCGCGCGCTACCACCAGTCGCCCGTAGGGTTCGGCGATCAGCCGGTTGCGTTCGCTCAGCGTGGCAAGTTCCTCCGCGCTGCGTTCGACCGGCGCCGCCGCATGCGAGTTGGCGGCGGCGACCCGGGTGAATGGGGCGAACAGTCTGCCGATCTCCAGCCGGTAATCGGCGAGGCTCAATCCTAGCCGCTCGCGCCTGACGTTCTCGGCGAGCGGATAAGCGAAGATCGGCCCGGCCACCCCGTGGCGCAGTGCGGTTCGATCGACAATCCCTTCGTAGCCCGGACCACGATCTTGCTGGGTGTCGGACAATGGGGTGCGCCGCTCAGACGG
>JANOGS010000006.1:0-24487 GCA_031414115.1 Novosphingobium sp.
AGCGCTGCACTTTTCTCCCCGACGTTGCGGCGGGCCAGAACCGGCTGCAGAATGGCCTGCAGATTTTCCCCGGTTCGGTCCCGATCAATAGCGGCAACACCCTGCTCTGCGCAGACGGCGTTTCGTGCGACGGGATCGACCAGGACTATATGATTTCCTACCACGGCCTCGCACACGCCGCGACCCAGCTCGGTAATTCGCTCGGCAATGCGCCAACCGCGATCCGCTCCGACCAGATCGTGGTCGCACTCAGCGGCGGACAGACTTCGCGGCTGCGCTATGTTTCCTGCCCCTTCGCGCCGTTCATCGGCAGCAATGACCAGAACGTCTGCCAGGGGCTATGATGGGCGCGGCGTCACTGTTCATTCCGCTAATGCTGGCCCAGGCGAGCGCCGAAGCGCCGCCGCCGCCCGATCCCGAGGACGTCTCTCCGCCCGAGGTCGATCCCGCAGTGCTCGACGGTCGCCGCCGCCCCGGCTTCGAAACCGGGCTGCCCGAGCGCGTCGATCAGGACAATCCCGGCGCGGTACGCACGCCGCCGCCCGAAGCCTTCCCGACCGACCAGATCCCGGTGCCCGATCGCTGGCGGATCATGGCCGGGCTGTGCCCCAAACCGGGCGGTGACCAGACGCTCCTCCAACTCTATCCCAACCTCAGCCACGTCTGCCATTCGAAGCGCGATCCGTTCCACCAGAATCTGCTCAAGGGTGATCTGCCGCTGGCCAAAGGCAAGCGCCCCGGCTTTCTCAAGGGCGATGACTGGTTCCTGACGCTGAACGCCATTTCCGACACGGTGCTGGAGCCGCGGACCTTTCCGATCCCGGTCGGCGTCCAGACCACCTCGCGTCCTGGCAGCCTCGACGTGTTCGGCAAAGATGCCAGCTACGTCTTTTCGCAGACCTTCCTGTTTGGCGCGGCACTGACCAAGGGCAACACCGCGTTCAAGCCTCCCGACGTCGAATACCGCGTCGCGCTGGCGTTCAACTTCAACCATGTCGACGTGCCCGAAAGACGCGTGCTGAATGTCGAGCCGAGCAAGCCCAGCCGCCGCAGCGACCACTTCGTCGGGGTGCAGGAACTCTTTATCGATTACCACATCCGCAATGTTTCTGATCGGTTCGACTTCGATTCGATCCGGGTTGGAATCCAGCCGTTTCAGGCTGATTTCCGCGGCTTCCTGTTCAACGACAACCAGCTTGGTATCCGCCTGTTCGGCAACCGCGACGGCAATCGCTGGCAATACAACTTCGCGGCGTTCTGGCGGCTTGAGAAGGACACCAATTCGGGCCTCAACTCGGTGGTCCAGCGCCCGCGCGACGATTTCGTGTTTGTCGCCAACCTTTACCGTCAGGATTTCCCGATTGCGGCGATCACCAGCCAGGTCACGGTCGTTTACAACCGCAACCGCGAGGGCGGCCAGATCGAGATCGACGACAATGGCTTTCCGGTTCGCCCGGCGCTGCTCGGAACGCTGCGCGGGCGTGACTATGACGTCACCTATCTGGGCTACAACGCCGAC
Source organism: Novosphingobium sp. (assembly GCA_031414115.1). Lineage (GTDB taxonomy): Bacteria > Pseudomonadota > Alphaproteobacteria > Sphingomonadales > Sphingomonadaceae > Novosphingobium. The sequence goes on from JANOGS010000006.1 coordinate 1,520, forward strand.
GGCCGGATCGGGCGATTGGGGCTGACCGCCTCGGCCTATTACGCGCTGGGTCAGGACCGGGAATCGTTCTTCACAGGCGAACGCGCCAAGATCCGCGCCGGTTTCGCTGCCGCCGAGCTGTCCTATGACAAGGACTGGATGAAGTTCCGGGTCTCCGGCCTCTACGCCAGCGGCGACAGCAAACCGCGCGACAATATCGAAAATGGGTTTGACGCGGTGTTCGAAAATCCGGTCTTCGCCGGGGCCGACACTTCCTACTGGATTCGTCAGACCGTGCCCTTCGCTGGCGGCGGCCGCGCAGTGGCGATCAACGGGCACAACGGGATCCTCAATTCGCTGCGCTCGTCGAAGGAGCAGGGGCAGTCGAATTTCAACAATCCCGGCACGGTGCTGCTGGGTGTCGGCGGCGATTTCGATCTCAAGCCGACCTTGCGGGTGTCAGCCAATGCCAACCACCTGTGGTTCGAGAATACCGCGGTGCTGCAGGATCTGCGCAATGAGGGCTCGATCCCCAAGGATATCGGCTGGGACCTGTCGGTTTCGACGATCTGGCGGCCCTGGGCGAGCCAGAATGTCGTCGCCCGGCTGTCTGCCGCAGCGCTGCTGCCTGGCGGCGGCTTCAAGGACCTGTTCGACAATAGCCAGCGCCACCGGGTTTACGCCTCGGTGCTGGCCAACGTGACGCTGGCTTACTGATGCGCGGGCAACGCCTCATCCTGATGCTCGCCGCGCTGCTCTGCGCCAGTGCCATCGCCGCGAGCGAAGGTGAGAAGCCGGTACCGCGCGACTACAGCCAGGTCACCGCGCCGCCAGCCCCGGCGCGGCAAAGCGTCGAGCTGATGCTCGCCAAGACCGAGGGTTGCCAGTCGTGCCACGTCGCCACCGAAACGGTGACCATGCACGCAACCCCGGCGGTGCGGCTGGGCTGCACCGATTGCCACGGCGGCAATGCCAGCATCCGCGGCAAGCCCGAACTGCCGCGCGATCATCCCGAATATACCGCCGCGCGCGATGCCGCCCACGTACTGCCGCGCTATCCGGGGGCCTGGCACTGGCCAAGCTCGGCCAATCCCAAGCGCAGCTATGCCCTGCTCAACCGCGAGGCGCCCGAGTTCGTCCGCTTCGTCAACCCCAGCGACTACCGCGTCGCGCGCGAGGCTTGCGGGGCCTGCCACTTGCCGACGATCGAAGCGGCAGAACGCTCGCTGATGGCGACGGGGGCGATGCTGTGGGGCGGGGCAGCCTATAACAACGGGATCGTGCCGCTGAAGAACTACACCTTTGGCGAGGCCTACACCCGCAGCGGCCAGCCGGCCAAGGTGGTCTCGCCGGGCAATCCGCCGGGCACGGTGACCAAGCGTCAGGCCGCGCGCGGGGCCTTGGCCGCGCTCTATCCGCTGCCGCGCTGGAACGTGATCCCGCCGGGTGACGTGTTCCGGGTGTTCGAGGACGGCGGCCGGACCAATTCCAGCGCCTTTCTCGAGGTTGGCCTGCCCAGTGCCAGCGGACTGATCCAGCGGCTCGAGGAGCCAGGGCGGCCCGATCTCAAGCAGTCAAACCGCGGCCCGGGCACCGGCACCAGGGTGGCGATTCCGGTGCTCAACATCCACAAGACCCGGCTTAACGATCCCTTGATGTGGTTCATGGGGACCAATGACCAGCCGGGTGACTATCGCCATTCGGGCTGCGCCGGCTGTCACGTGATCTACGCCAACGACCGCGAACCGCGCCACAGCTTGGTCTATGCTGAGAAAGGCCGCGATGGGCAGAGTGCAAGCGTCGATCCGACCGTTTCGGGCAAGAGCGGCGACGACCACGGCGCGCTCAAGGGTAACCATGGTGAGGCCAAGCACGGAGAGGAAAAGCACGAGGCGGAGAAGCACGACGCCAAGGAATCCGGCCACCCGCTCGGCCACATCTTCACCCGCGCGATCCCCACCGCGCAATGCATGTCGTGCCACATGCACCAGCCCAACGTGTTCGTGAATTCGTACCTTGGTTATACCATGTGGGACTATGAGGCCGATGCTTCGACGATGTGGCCGGGCCCCGAGAACACCGCGCCGCGCCCCACGGGGATGAGCGAGGCGGACTATCAGAAGACGTACAAGCAGCAGCGCTATCCCGATGCCGCCGCAGTGCGCGAAGCCAACGAGCGCAATCCTGAGGCGGCGGCAGCGCGGGGGCTGTGGAGCGATGTCGATTTCCTGCGCGACGTCTACAGCTTGAATCCCAAGCTCAAGGACACCCAGTTCGCCGACTATCACGGTCATGGCTGGAACTTCCGCGGGATCTTCAAGCGCGACCGCGAGGGCAATCTGCTCGATGCCGAGGGCGCGAAGGTCGCTTCTGATGATCCGGAGAAATGGCGCAAGCAAGGCGAGGGCCAGTTCGTGCCGCCCGGGACCAATCCCGGCAAGACTGTCCACCTGATGGACATCCACGCCGAGAAGGGCATGCAATGTGCCGATTGCCACTTCGCCCAGGACAGCCACGGCAACGGGCTGATCCAGGGGGAGGTCGCCAACGCGGTCGAGATCGGCTGCGCGGACTGCCACGGCACTGCGGACGCCTATCCCACACTGCTGACCTCGGGCCCGGCGGCACCGCCCAAGGGCAACAACCTGGCCTTGCTGCGCAACCCGGACGGCAAGCGGCGGTTCGAATGGTTCGACGGCTCGGGCGGACGGCGGGTACTTGTGCAGCGCTCGATCGTCGATCCTGCGCTCGAATGGGAAGTGCGGCTGACCAGGGACAGTGTCGATCCGGCCAATCCGAAGTTCAACCTCAAGGCCGCGCGGGCCAAGCTGATGAGCAAGAGCGGCGCCGAGGACGGCAGCTTTGGGTTCGGGCCCGGCGTCGCCAAGAAAGACCGCGCCCATCTCGATACCAAGATGGCCTGCTTCACCTGCCACCTCTCATGGACCACCAGCTGCGGCGGCTGCCACTTGCCGATCGAGGCCAACTGGAAAAGCACCGAGCACCACTTTGAAGGCGAGGAAACCCGCAACTTCGCAACCTACAACCCGCAGGTGGTGCGCGATGACATGTTCCACCTGGGTAAGCACATGACCACCAAGGGCAATCAGGTGGCGCCGGTGCGTTCGTCCTCGGCGCTGATCCTGTCCTCGACCAATGCCAACCGCGAACGGATCTACATCCAGCAGCCGCCGATCAGCGCGCCGGGCTTTTCCAGCCAGGCCTTCGCGCCGCACTTTCCGCATACCGTGCGCACCACCGAGACCAAGCAGTGCAGCGATTGTCACGTCGGCGCCGGCGAGGACAACAACGCGATCATGGCGCAAACGCTGCTGCTCGGGACCAATTTCGTCAACTTCCTCGGGCTCAACGCCTGGACCGGGCTGGAAGGCGGGATCATGGCGGTTCGGGTCACCGAATGGGACGAGCCGCAGGCGGTGCTCGGCTCCTACCTCCACCGCTATGCCTATCCCGATTTCTGGCGGATGCATGTCGAAAGCAACCGCCGCGAACTCAAGAACTGGACCCGCGGCAAGGCGTTTGACGCTAAGCTCTCGGGCGAGACCCAGGCACTCGAGGAATTCCGCAATGCCACCCAGGGCACACCGGACCGGGTCGGCTGCCTGCAGCTGCGCGGCGAGTACATGTTCGCGGCGCAGGGCAAGGGCGGTTTCCATGTCTATGATGTCGCCTCGGTGGCCAACAAGGGGATCGCCGATCCGATCGTCTCGGCGCCGTTCGCCGGTGATGCCCATGTCGACACCAAAGACGCCACCTGCATGGCGCTGCCGACGATGCAGCCGATCGCGCCCGAGCGGAATACCCCCCTGATGCGCGAGGCCAATCAGGAGCAGCCGTTCCTGCCGATCTACAACTATGCAGCGATCACGGATTCGGTCGAGGGCCTGATCCTGGTCGACGTCAATACCTTCGCCGATGGGGAATTCCGCAACAACGGCCTGAAGCGGGCGTTGACCTGGAACCCGGATGGGCTGCTGAGTGGCGCCCGGCACATCGTGCTGGCGGGGGAGGTGGCCTATATCACCGCCACCAAGGGACTGGTGGTGGTCGATCTGGCCGATCCGCTGCGGCCCAGGATCGCCGCGGTGCGCGAGCTGGCCGATGCCAGGGCCAGCGCGGTGCAGTTCCGCTATCTGTGGGTCACCGACCGCGACGGTCTCAAGCTGTTCGACGTCACCGAGTTGCGCAATCCGGTGGCCGTGCCCGAGGCGACCGTCCCGCTGGCCGATGCCCGGCGAGTCTATGTCGCGCGAACCTATGCCTATGTCGCAGCCAAAGGCGAAGGGCTGGTGATCATCAACGTCACCCGCCCGCGCAGCCCCGAGGTCTACCAGCGGGTCACGCTCGACGGACAACTCAATGACGCCGAGGACGTCGTCGTTGCCTCCACCAACGCCTCGCTGTTCGCCTATGTCGCTGATGGCCGCAACGGCCTCAAGGTGCTGCAGCTGACCTCGCCCGCCAGCCAGCCCAACTTCTACGGCTTCTCGCCCGCGCCCAGGCCCGAGCTGATCGCCTGGGCGCGCACCGCCAGCCCGGCACTGGCGCTGTCCAAGGGCATCGACCGCGACCGCGCGGTGGACGAAACCGGCGGCCAGATCGCGGTGTTCGGCCGCCTTGGCGCACGTCCGTTCAACCGCAGCGAGATGGAGAAGCTGTTCCTGACCAACCGGGGCAAGCCCTACAAGGTCAGCGACGAGGCGGACATGAGCGCCTGGCGGGCGGGGCGGTAGGTTCAGATTCTCCCCCTCGGGGGAGGTGCCGAGCGAAGCGAGGGGGAAGGGGGCTTTGCCGAGACAGCCGCAGCAGCGGCTGCGCGCTATCGCGCGCATTCTTGTTAGCCCCCCTCCGACCCACCTGCGGCGGGCCACCTCCCCCAGCGGGGGAGTATCTTATTCCAGCCGTTCCCGCGCATTCTGGCTGACTGCCTTGGCCATGCTGGCGTCAAAACTGGCGTAAACCGCCTTGGCTTCGCCCGGCCGCACCCATTCGAAATGTGAAACCAGCCGCTGCCCGTCCCAGCGGTGCAGAGCATAACCGGCGGGTTCGTCGACCACCAGTGGACGCCCGTCCGGCTCCTCGGGATCGAGCGGGCTCAAATCGAGTTCGACATGCGGCGCGCTCGAGGGGCAGACCACCAGCGGCACCGCGGCGAAAGAGGTGAAGATCGGGCGGTGCATGTGCCCAGCGATGATCGCGCGGATTTGCGGGCGGCCCTTGATCACGCCCGCAAAGCGCTGGATCCAGGCTTCGTTGGCGCCACTGTCGAGCCATTCGATCCCGGTTTCTACCGGCGGGTGATGCATTGCGATCACCACTGGAGTTGCGGGGTCGGCGTCAAGCCGCGCGTTTAACCAATCTGCCCGTCGCGCGCAGAACGCACCGCCATGACGTCCCGCTTCGTTGGTATCCAGCGCGATCAGCCTGAGGCCGGGCAGTGCCAGTTCGAACTGGACGAAACCATCGCAGATTTGTGCCTCGGGAATCGCTGCGCAAAGCAGCTCGCGGCGGTCCCAATTGCCGACCATGAGATGCACCGGAAAGGGCTGATCTGCGATCACTCCGGCCAGCCGCGCGTAGTTGTCCGGCTCGCCGTAACCGGTGAGATCGCCGGTGATCAGCAGCAGATCGGGGCGGTTGAGGCCGTCGCGCAGGCGATCAAGCACGGCGCGCAGACGCTGGACATTGTCCTCCTCGGGATCGTCGCGGTCGAAGCCAATGTGGCAATCGGTGATCTGCGCGATTAGCAACGGCTTCTCCCTCATGGTCGCCGCCTTGGCTCAAGTCCGCGCGGCGCCTGCGCGGTGAGGTGATAGTCGTGACACATCGCGCAGCCAGAAGCGACTTTGCCGCGCGGCGCCGCCTCACCAAGATGGCAGGAGCGGCACGACTTGAGATCGGGAAGCAACAGGTCCGCCGATGTGGCTGAGCGATCAGCGGCGTGGCAAGTGGAGCATTTCTCCTGCTTGTGCGCGGCGTGGGTGAACCAGCCGTGACCCAAATAGCGCGAAACCTGCGTCACCGGCACCACCGCGAACCGCCCGCCGACTTGCGACGAGGTATGGCATTCGCCGCAGATTCCATCGCGCGACAGCGCCCGCTGGACCGTTCCGACTCCGCCAGCGGGCGGGGAGAAGCGCGCGAAATAGGGCCCGGTGTTGGCATAGTCGCCTGGTCGCTGCCGTCCGCCAACAATCGGCGCAGCGCCGCGCGGCGCGACCGAAAGGTCAGCGATCATCTGATCGACGTCGCCGTGGCGCAGCTTGCGGAAGGTGGCACCGACCTTGTCATAGGCCAAGCTGTGGCAGCTTTCGCAGTCTCGCTCCATGTCGATCGGCAAGAAGCGCACCCCGTCGGCGGTCGGGCGGTGGCAATCCTTGCAGGCCAGCCGATTGCCCTGACCTAGCCGCTGCGCCATCCGCGAAACTCCGCTGCGCGGATCGAGGTGGAGGTCATGCGGGAAAGTCAGACCGCTCGCCTCGCGCGGGCGCTCGGCCAAAGAGACACGGGTCAGCTTGTCACTGCCCAGGGTCTGCGGCAGCGCGGGGCGGAATTGGGGATGGAGCTTGCCGAAATCGGCGGCATTACCCAGCGCGGTATCGGCCAGGCGGTCTTTCAGCGTGCCGTGGCAATCGGCGCAGAATGCCTGGGCCGGCGGCGGCATCCGCCCGGCGCCTTCGTGCTCGGTGTGGCAGTCGGAGCAGGCACCGGGGCCGGGCTTGCCGAACATGCGGGCGATCTGCCATTGCGCCTGATCACCCGCGCTGCCGGGACCGCGCGCGTTGGCCAGGCGGTTCGGCTTGGCGTGGTCATGGACCGCCTTGTGGCACGTCAGGCAGGTTGTGTCGGCGACCGGCTCGAACGGCTTGACGTGGCAGGACTCGCATTTGCCCTCAAGCTGGTGGTGGGCGCGGCTGAGTGGGCCCGGGCTCCACGCCGCATCGCCCTTGACGGTTTGCTTGGCCGCCGGATTGCGGGTCAGATGGCTGGTGATCGGGTAAGCGAGGAAGGCTGCCAGCACGGCCAGCGCGAACAGCCATGACATCGTCCGCTTGCCCGGCAGCTTGCCGGCAAGCGAGAAGGCAGTCTTCTCGTCGGCCTGTTCCGCTTCGGCGACTTGGCCGATGGTCAGCAGCACCGCGCCGTCGCTGTCTTGCGAAACGGCGATACGATAGCTGGCAAAGCGCAGTTCGCCGCCGGTCCTGGGGGCGATCGAGGCGCTGGTTGCCTGCTTGCCGTCTAGCGTGAAACCCAGCGAACCAAGCGCTTCGACCGTGATCCGGCCATCCTCTCTCAGGCTGATCGCGGCATGGCGGGGATCGAGCGCGAGATCGGGCAAATGCAGCACATTGTCCGCCGCGCGGCCGATGGTGACGCGGTTTTCGGCAAAGTCGCGGTCGCGGACGATGCTGCGGCCCTGCGCGGTAGTCTCAACAGTTCTGATCCGGAACGCCATGCCGCCGCTACCAGTAGTAGAACACGGAGACCACATGCGCGGTCAGCGCGGCGAGCAGCGCGAAGGTCGCAGGCACATGGACATAGAGCCAGACCTCGAGCAGCGCTTTGAGCCGCATGTGCCGCCGCATCCGCCCAAGCTGGGCCTGGCGCCGCTGCAGCAAGGCTTCGACGCGGACCAGCGCCGGATCGGCGGCTTCGTCCAACCCGGCGCGGTTGAAAGCGTCGATTGCCCGCTCGGTCGCGCCGCTGCGGTGACTGCCGGAGAGCCGCCGCAACAGCCCGTCGTTTGCAACGCCTTCGTCAAGCGCTGTGCGCACCGGCTCGGTCCAGCGCCGTTCGAGCGGCTGGGCGGCATCCTCCAGCTGGCGATCGACCGCGTGCAGCGCCTCGAGCATCTGCGGCTGGGTCATTTCCTCGCGGTTGTTGCTCAGCGCGGCGGGCAGCACCGCATAGACCACGATCCCGAAGATGCCCGAGACGATCACCAGCATCATCAGCACATAGGCCAGGGTATGGACGTTCCAGCCGAGCTGGAAACCGGTATGCAGCGTCGCGATCACGATCAAGGCCAGGCCCAGATAGACATGCGCCGAGGTCCAGGCCTTGAGCGACCAGGCACCGCGCGTCATGCTGCGCTTGCGCAGGCCGAGCAGCGCCAGCCAGACGATCAGCAAGGCGCCGATCGTTCCCAGCGCATAGCCCAGCCAGGTGCCCCCGTTCGGCCGCGGCTGAACGTCGGCGAGCGCGTAGGCGAGGATTGCCAACCCGCACAGCGCCAGCGCCCGCTTGAGCCAGCGGAACCGGCGATGGCGCAGGAAACCCTCATGATCGGCATCAAGCTGCCGGCCCGATTGGCGGCGCGGGGCGGTCGCCATCAGCTGTCCTTCGCCAGCTGGGCGACCGAGAGCATGGTTTCGGGCGCGACCCGGATCGCCGCCCCGGTCGGGCAGGCGCGGACGCAGGCCGGGCCGCCTTCGATGCCCGAGCACATGTCGCACTTGATCGCCTTCTTGGGCGTCTCGGCATCGGTGTGCTGCTTGCGCCACTTGTAAGGTGCCTCGCCCGGGCCCGGACCTATGCCGAAGAATAGCCATGACACCAGCGAAGGCTTGCTTGGCGGCACCGCGTCCATCCGGATCACGCCGTAGGGGCAGTTGCGCTGGCAATTGCCGCAGCCGATGCAAGTCTCGTCGATCACCACTTCGCCGTCGGGGCCGCGCTTGATCGCGTTGGGCGGGCAATCGGCCATGCAGTGCGGGTGTTCGCAGTGGCGGCACGAGGTCGGGACGTGGAGGTGGGCATAAGTCCGCCCGGCCTCGCGGTCGAGCCGGCTCAATCCGTCGTGGCTGTCGGCACAGGCCTTCTCGCAATTGTCGCAGCCGACGCACAGGGTTTCGTCGATCAGCAGCACGTCGGTGGCCTCGCCCAGACCGTTGTCGACCAGGAACTGCGCGGTCTGCGAATACATGTCGACCGAGCCCGAGAAGCTGTCCTTGCGGCCCTCGATGAAGGCGTTGATGTCACGCCGGGCCGCCGAATCGGCCATGGCCTTGCGGCGCAGCTCGGGCTTCTTCTCCAGCAGCCGGGCAAAGGCCTCGCCGGGCAGGCGGATCACTTCGGAACGGACTGCCGCGCGCACCGTGGCGTTGCGGGGCTTGCCGTCGAGCAGCGCCATTTCGCCGACATAGCTGCCAGCGGGCAGGTAGTTGAGGAACACCGGTTTGCCGCCGATGGTTTTCTCGACAATCATCGAGCCGCGGCGGATCACGAACACGTCAGTACCGCTCTCGCCCTCGGTCAGCACCGCCTTGCCCGCGGGCAGGGTCTGGACTTCGGCGAGTTCGACCACTTCGGCGAGGTCCTCGCGGGTCAGGCCAGAGCCGAACATCTGCAGCAATTGCCGCTCGATCGAGACCCGCGCGACCGCCCGCCCGGCGGCGGGGACGGTGGCGATCAGCTTGAGTGCGGCAGTGCGCGACAGTTCGACCGCGACCACCGGGCCTTTTGCTCGCACAGTCGCGCCGCGGCGGCGGCCCGAGATCAGCCCGACCTCGCCAACGATCTGGCCCTGTTCGATCCCCACGGTCCTGGTCGGATCATCCTTGTCGACCTCGACCAGGACCGAACCCTCGGCGATCGCGAACAGCGAGGAGCCGGTGTCGTTGCGCACGAACAGCGGCTCCTGCGGCGCGAAGGCGCGGACCGTGCTGTCGAGCATCAGCTCGCGCATCTGCAAGGGCGAGACTTCGCGGAAGATCTCGATATTGCTGCCCAGCAGCTCGAGCCACTGATCGACCGAGCGCCGGCCGGGCAGCCCCGCAAAGCGTTGCTGGAGGATCGGTTCGTCGGCGGGTTTCAGGCTGCGATTGCCGTTGATGTACTCGACGACGTCATAGCCCTGGTTCATGCAGTGCTTGATCAGCGGATAGCCGGCCAGCGCGCCGATCACGTGGATTCCGGCGCGGCTGGTCTCGAACGCCGGGGAGAGCGCCGGCAGCGCCTCGCGGTCGGGCCCGCTGAATTCGATCCCGCAGGCCTCGACAAAGCCGCGCGGCGGGGCCGAGCCCATCCGGGCGATGATCCGGTCGCAGCGGATCGTCTCCTGCCCGTCGCGGGTGTCGAGCACCAGTTCGTTCGCGCGCACTTCGGCCGGGCTGGTTTCGAGCTTGATCGTCATCCGCCCCGCCGCTGCGGCGTCGTTGAGCAAGGCGACATTGGCCGGTTTGCTGCGCGAAAGGTCGGCGGTGCGGTTGAGGATTGTCACGGTGTTGCGCTGCGCCGGATCGGCGGAAAGGCCGAGCGCGTTCTCGATCCCGGCATCGCCAGCGCCGACCACGACGATATGCTCGTCGATGTACTCGGCGGGGTCGTTTAGTTGATATTGCACATGCTGGAGATCGCCTCCCGGGCATTGCATCAGGTTGGGATTGCCCTGAGTGCCAATGGCAAGAATCACCGTCTCGGCAGTAACTTCGGTGCCATTCTTCAGTTTAACGGTAAAGTTTCCTTGCTCACCCGCGATTGCCGTGACTTCGGCCTCGTAACGGACCTTGATCCCGAGCGCTTCGGCCTGGGCATCCCAGCCGCCCAGAATCGCTTCGCGCTTGCCGGCGTCGAACGGCATGTCCGAGCGCAGCACCAGGGCACCGGGCGTGGCCATCACGTGCTTGCCCTTCTGGTACTTGAAGATCGTGTCAGAGAGGTGCGCGGTCTTCTCGAGCAGAACGTGCGCGATCCCAAGATCGGCTGCGCGCGCCGCCGCGCTGAGCCCGGCCGGACCCGACCCGACGATGGCAATCCGCACGCGATCGGTCACTCGCCGCTTCCCCTGGTCCCAGTTACGACCGTGAGTGTTGCACAATCGCGGCGGCTAATCCACACCGCAACCATGCGGATCGGACAATGACAGAGACTGAGCGCAAGCGCCGGCGGGGCGGGGCGAAGCCGCTGCGGATCGTCATGGTCCTGGCCGGGCTGGCGGTAGCGATCGGAATCGGCCGGACCCTGGCCACGGTCGATCAACCGCCGGGGGTTACAGCAACGCCGGCCGACCCGCTCACCGCGCTCGAAGCCCGCACCAGGGACAACCCTGAGGACGGCGCAGCCTGGGCCGAACTTGGCGCACGCTATTTCGATGCTGCCCGGTTCGACCTGGCGGTGACGGCCTATGGCGCGGCGATCAGGCAAGCGCCCAGGGATGCTGCGCTGTGGTCTGCGCGGGGCGAATCGCGGGTCATGGCCAGCGCGCAGGAACCGATGCCCGTCGCCGCTCTGGCCGATTTTCAAACCGCAATCGGGCTCGACCCCAAGGATCCCCGCGCGCGGTATTTTCTGGCGGTGCGGCAGGATCTGGCCGGCGACCATCAGGGTGCGATCGATGCCTGGCTGGCGCTGCTCGCCGATACTCCGCCTGGCGCGGTGTGGGAAGCGGACCTCAAGCGGACGATCGAGCAGGTCGGCAAGATCAACGGAATCGCTGTCGCCGACAAGCTGGCCGGGGTGCGCCAACCTGTCCCGCAAGCGCCCAGCGCAATCCGTGCAATCCCCGGACCCAGCGCCGCAGACCTCGCCCGCGCCCAGACCATGCGCCCGGCCGAACAGCGCGAGATGGCCGAAGGCATGGTCGCCCGGCTTGAGGGCAAGCTCAAGGCCGATCCCGGCAATGTCGAGGGCTGGGTTATGCTGATCCGCAGCCAGGTGACCCTGGGCGAGCCAGCCAAGGCCCGCGCCGCGTTGACTCAGGCCGTCGCCGCTAACCCCGGAAATGCCGCAATGCTGCGCGAGCAGGCCGCGCTGTTGGGGGTGCGCTAGCTGTTGAACAGGTGCCGGTTCTCGACCAGAAACGTTACGAAGGTCACAATCAGCCCGCTCAGGAACAGCAGATAGGCATAGCGCAGGAAGCGGTATTTCTTGTGCTGCAGAACCATCCCGTTCTGGTGGATGTCGCGCAGCATGGTGCGATAGATGCGCTCGTCATCGCCCAGTTCGGCGAGTACGCGGTCGGCGAATTCATCTTCGTCCCACTGGGTAAAAGTGCCGAAGAACAGCAGATTGGGGTGCCCGTCCGCACCGCCCTTGCCCGAGATCGAAGGCAGCACTGCGGTCACTGCACACATCGCCGAGAGGAACGCAAAACCGGCCAGCGCCAACAGCGCATAGGGAACCGTTCCGCCGCGCGCCTGGCCGATCGAGATGGTGAAGACGACAAAGGTCGCCCCCATCAGGATCGAAGCCTTCTGATCAGCCATCTGGCTGAGCGTCAGGTTGGTCTGGGTCGCGGTCCGGATCATGTGGACCGCCTGGACGGAAAGCTTGCGCGGTTCTTCTGGCATTTACGTCCTCCCCGTTGCCATTGCCCAAATCCGTTCGTCCTGAGGAGCCACTGAGTGAAGCGAAGGGGCGTCTCGAAGGACCCTTGCGCTGCGGTGGATCGAGACGGGCCTTCCCGTTCGACCCTTCGCGGTGCTCAGGGCTCAGGGTCTGTTCCTCCTCACCACGAACGGACGTGATCTGCGGCTATGCCTTCACACCACCCCAAACGCCAGCATGGCGTCGGCGACCTTCTTGAACCCGGCGACATTGGCGCCCTTGACGTAATCGATGTAACCGCCGCCCTGATCGCCATAGGTCTGGCAAGACTTGTGAATGCCCGCCATGATGTCTTTCAGCATCTGTTGCAGCTCGGCCTCCTGCCAGGAACGCCGGCCCGAATTCTGGCTCATTTCCAGCCCCGATACCGCCACCCCGCCGGCATTGGCCGCCTTGCCCGGAGCGAACAGGATCCTGGCGGCCTTGAACACATGGACGCCTTCCAGGTCGGTCGGCATATTGGCGCCTTCCGCCACTGCTGTGCAGCCATTGGCAACCAGCAATTTGGCGTCTTCGCCCAGCAGCTCGTTTTGCGTGGCGCAGGGCAGGGCGACGTCGCAAGGCACGCCCCACGGGGTTTTGCCGACATGGAAGGTGGCGCCCTTGAATTCGTCGCAATATTCCTCGATTCGCCCGCGGCGGTGGGTCTTGTGGGCCTTGACCCAGTCGATCTTGTCCTGGGTGATGCCATCGGGATCGTGGATGAATCCGCCCGAATCGGACAGCGTCAGCACCTTGCCGCCGAGCTGGACGATCTTTTCCGCAGCATGCGTGGCGACATTGCCCGAGCCGGAAATAACTGCGGTCTTGCCCTTGAGATCCTGGCCCTTGGTGGCGAGCATGTCGGCGAGGAAATAGACCGCGCCGTATCCGGTCGCCTCGGTGCGGATCAGCGAGCCGCCCCATTCAAGGCCTTTGCCGGTCAGCACCCCGGTGAATTCATTGGTGATCCGCTTGTATTGCCCGAACATGAAGCCGACCTCGCGGCCGCCGACGCCGATGTCGCCCGCAGGGACGTCGATGTCGGCGCCGATGTGGCGGTAGAGCTCGGTCATGAAGCTCTGGCAGAAGCGCATGATTTCGCGCACCGATTTGCCTTTGGGGTTGAAGTTCGATCCGCCCTTGCCGCCGCCCATCGGCAGGCCGGTCAGCGCGTTCTTGAAGGTCTGTTCGAACGCAAGGAACTTGAGCACCGATTCGGTGACCGAGGGGTGAAACCGGATCCCGCCCTTGTAAGGGCCGATCGCGTTGTTGTTCTGCACCCGCCAGCCGCGCTGGACCCGGACGTTGCCGGCATCGTCCTCCCAGCAGACCCGGAAACTGACCACCCGGTCGGGCTCGGCAATCCGGCGCAGGATCTGGGCGGAATGGTATTCCTCCTTGTCGGCGATGAAATCGAAAATGTCCTCGGCCACTTCCTGCACCGCCTGGACGAATTCGTCCTGGTGCGGGTTGCGGCGCTTCACGCCGGCCATGAACTGGTTGAAATCGACGTGGTCGGAAACTGCCATCGGTCCATCTCCCTGGTGTGCGGGTGCGCGGGCTTCCGAGCGAAACTATGCCGATGTTGCGTCGCTGCATAGCCCCGGAAATTTGCGTGGCCTTGCAGCGGAAGCGGCAGCTGCGTCAGCCCCGTGACACCTCTGCCCGTTGCGCGCGGCCAAATGACTGCTATCCAGATGCCTGACAATCACCCGATTGCAACACGGGCAGAACCGACTTGGGCAGGATCGACAGCTACCTCAAAAGCATCGCAGCGACTGAACGCGGGCCGCAGATTGCCGCGCTGTTCGATTTCGACGGCACGATCATCGCCGGTTATTCGGCGATGGCGCTGCTCCAGGAAAAGTTCAAGCGGCGCGAGATGGGGGTCGAGGAGATCATCGAAACCGCAAATGTCATGTCGCAGTACAGCATGGGCGGAATGAGCTTTTCCGGACTGATGACCTCGGCGGCGAAGTTCATGAAGGGAATGAGCGAGGACAGCTTCCGCGAATTCGGCGAGGAGCTTTACGTCAAGCACATCGCCCGCAAGGTCTATCCCGAAGCGCGCGCGATCATCCAGGCCCACCAGGCCAAGGGCCATACGGTGGGAATCGTCTCCTCGGCGACGATCTATCAGATCGAGCCCACCGCGCGCGATCTCGACATCGAGCACATTCTCTGCTCGGAATACGAGATCGAGAACGGCGAGTTCACCGGCGAGATCGTCCGCCCGTTGTGCTTCGGCGAGGGCAAGGTGCTGGCGGCGGAGAAGCTTGCAAAGTTGCATGGCTGCGATCTGGACCGCAGCTTCTTCTATTCGGACAGCAGCGACGATATCGAACTTCTCGAGCGGGTTGGGGAACCGCGTGTCCTCAACCCCAATACCAAGCTGCGCACCATCGCCCGCGAGCGCGACTGGGATGTCCAGGACTTTGGCAGCCGCGGCACCCCGTCGGTGCTCGACTATGCGCGGACGATCTATGCCACCGGCTCGCTGGTCGGCTCGTTCGCGGCGGGGCTGCCGATCTGGGCGCTGACCGGATCGCAGCGCGAGGCGGTGAACTTCTCGATGGGGCTGTTTGGCGATTTCGCGGCGGCGATGGTGGGTATCGACCTCGACGTCTACGGCGAGAAAAACCTCTGGGCAGCAAGGCCTTGTGTGTTCATCTTCAACCATCAGTCGAAGGCCGATGTGGTGATCCTGGCCAAGCTGATTCGCAAGGACATGGGCGGGATCGGCAAGCAGGAGATCCGCAAGATCCCGGTGCTGGGCAAGGTCATGGAAATGGCCGGAACGGTGTTTATCGACCGCGCCGATACCGCCAATGCGATTCGGGCGATGGAGCCGCTGGTCGAGGCGATCCAGAAAGAGCGCCGCTCGATCTGCATTGCGCCCGAAGGCACCCGCACGCTTTCGCCCAAGTTGGGGTCGTTCAAGAAAGGCGCTTTTCATCTTGCCATGCAGGCCGGAGTGCCGATCGTCCCGATCGTGATCCACAACGCCGGCGATGTCGCTCCGAAGAACGAGTTTGTGATGCGCGGGGCCACCGTCCGGGTCGATGTCCTGCCGCCGGTCGATACGTCGGGATGGAGCGCCAAGACCATGGCTGCCCATGTCGCCGAAGTGCGGGCGATGTTCCTTCAGGTGCTGGGGCAGGTAGACACGCCCTCGGAGCCACACAAGCCGGCCAAGGCGAAGCATAAGGCGCCTGCCAAACCGCGCAAGAAGGCCGGAGCGGAGTAGGCGGGTGGAGCGGCCGGGCAAGGCATGGATCGGGGATCCGCTGCGATACGCCGGCAAGAAGCTGTTTATCATCGATGCCAACAACGGAACCGAGCGGCGCCACCTGCTCGACTGGCTGCATGGCACCTGGGGCGAGATTGCCCGCGACCAATACGTCGTCTTGCCGCTCGACGAAGAGGACAAGGCGCTGGACCTGGAGCCACTGGCTGATCGGCTTGCGGCGGCGAACCACGAATGCCTGGTCATCCCGGTGCGGATTGCCTGGCGGATTTCGCAGTTCGACAAGGACCGCCCACTGCGCTTTCGCGATCTGCTGTTCGGCGATCCGCGGATGCCCGGAGCACTCAGGGCGCGGCTGATCCTGCTCCGCAACAAGCGCCGCGCGCAGTGCCTGCTGGGCGAGCCAGCCACCGTCGGGGCGCTGCGCCAGCGGTTTGGTCAGGCGATCGGAAGCCCCGATGGCGATCCGGCCGCCGGATTTGCCTCCTGGGTTGCGCGCCAGGCCGCCCTGACGCTTGAAGTCGAAGAGCGCGGGGTGCGCGGCACGCGTTACAAGGTGCCGCGCTTCGTGGCCGATTCGATCGCCGCCAGCCCGCGCTTCCGCAGCGAGATCGCCGCGCTTGCCGCCGAACAGGATCGCAATCCGCGCGAACTGATGGGCGAAGCGCGGAAGTACATGAAGGAGCTGATTTCCACCCCCGGCGCCTTGTTCCTCGATCTCCGCGCCCGGCTCGAGCGGTTCATGATGACCCAGGGTTACGACAAGGGTTTCCGCACCGATCCAGCCGAGCTGGAGGCGCTGCGCGAGATGATCCGCAACAAGCCGACGGTGCTGCTGTTCACCCACAAGACCTATCTCGACGGGGTGACGCCCAACGCGCTGGCCTATGATAACGACATGACGATGCTGCACAGCTTCGGCGGCATCAACCTCGATTTTTTCGGGATCGGCACGCTGTTCCGCCGCTCGGGCATGATCTTCATCCGCCGCTCGTTCAGCGATCTGCCGGTCTACAAGGCGGTGCTGCGCCAGTACATCGCCTACCTGCTGGAAAAGCGCTTCCCGATGTCGTGGGCGCTGGAAGGCACCCGCTCGCGGCTGGGCAAACTGATGCCGCCCAAGTTCGGGATCCTGAAGTACGTGATCGACGCCGCGCACCACGGCGGGATCGAGGATCTTCACATCGTCCCCTTCGTCACCAGTTTCGATCTGATCCGCGATGTTGAGGAATACGCCGCCGAACAGACCGGCCATGCAAAAAAACCGGAATCGCTCGCGTGGTTTCTCGGCTATCTCAGGAGCCTGCGCGAGCCGATGGGGCGGGTGCGGATCGATCTGGGCGCGCCGGTGGTGGTGCGCCATGCGCCCGATCCCGAAGACAAGCTGGCGCTGGCGCGGATTGCCTTTGATGCCTCGGTCAGCGCCAATCGCGCGACCCCGCTGACGGTCACCTCGGTGATGTGCCTGGTGCTGCTGGGCACCGCGCCGCGCGGCGCCACTGCGGCGGAGCTGGCCCGCGTCACCCGCACGCTCGCTGACTGGGCCAAGGCCCGCGGCATCCGCCTGACCGAAGAACTGGCCGCGTTCGACCGCGAGGCAATCCGCGCCACCGCTGACACGCTGGTCAATTCCGGCTTGATCCTGCGCGACGATGCCGGGCGCGACACGGTTTACACCATCGAGCCCGCCAAGCACCCGATGGCGAGCTATTACCGCAACACCGTGATCCACCATTTCCTCGACAAGACCCTGATCGAGCTCGCCCTGTTCAAGCTTGACGAGGAGGAGGGCGAGGACGCGCCGGCGCGGTTCTGGGCGGAAATCGACCGGCTGCACGACCTGTTCAAGTTCGAATTCTTCTATCCGCCGCGCGATGCCTTTCGCCGCGGGATCGAGGCCGAGCTCGACCGCACCGACGGGCAGTGGTCAGCGCATCTCAACACCGGGCCACGAGGAATCAAGGCCCTGATCCGGCGGTTTCAGCCCTTGGTCGGCCATGCCGCGCTGCTGCCCTTTGTCGAGGCCTATATCGTCGTGTTCGAGCAGCTGGCGCGGTTGGGGCCGGGCGAAGCGCTGAGCCAGCAGCAATGCGTCGAGCAGGGCCTGGTCGAAGGGCGGCAGGCCTATATGCTGCGGCGGATCTCCAGCGAGGCCTCGATCGGCAAGATCCTGTTTGGGAACGGCTACAAGCTGGCCGCGCACATGGAGCTTGCCGGGGCGACCGATCCCGGTGTAGCGGCGCGGCGCAAGGCGTTGCTGAGCGAACTGCGGGCACTGGCCCGGCGGATGGAGCATATGCGCCTGGATGTACTCAGTGCTGCCGAGCGCGAAGTGGCAACGGAGGGCGCCGCATGATCCAGCAATTGAGCGCGCAGGACGCACAGTTCCTCTATGCCCAGAGCGGCAGCACTCTGACCCACGTGATGGGGATCAACATCTATGATCCCGCCACCGCACCGGGCGGCAAGGTGCGGTTTCGCGAAATCATCGAGCATGTTCGCGGTCGGATCGATACTTCGCCGGTGTTCAAGCGCAAGCTCTACCGGCTGCCGTTCGATTTCGACTATCCCTATTGGGTCGAGGACAAGGAATTTGAACTCGAAGCGCATGTCACCCATGCGCGCCTGCCCGAACCGGGTGATTGGCGGCAGTTCTGCATCCAGACCGCGCGGCATTTCAGCCGGCCGATGGATATGAGCCGGCCGCTCTGGGATCTCTATATTCTGGAGGGGCTGGACCGGATCCCCGGGATCGCCCCGGGCAGCTTCGCCAGTCTGATGCGAATCCACCATGCCGCGATCGACGGTGCCTCGGCAGCGCATATGTTCGTAGCGCTGAGCGATGCCGATCCGCAGGGCACGCCAATCATCAAGGTTGAACCGGGCAAAAATGCGCTGGGCCAGCAGCCCAACCCGGCCGAGATCATGGCGCGAGCGACCAGTGCCAACCTGACTTCACCGGTGCGCTTTGCCGAAACGCTGATGAAGCTGACTCCGGCGCTGCTCGGCGCGGCGCAGAAGAACCTTTCCCAGGGCGCGACCGGAGTGCCGCAGACCCGCTTCAACGCGCCAATCACGGTCCACAAGGTGTTCGACGCCACCGACTTCGCGATTGCCGACCTGACCAGGATTCGGGGCCTGGTGGAGGGTTCCACGATCAACGATGTGATCCTGGCGATCTGTTCGGGGGGGCTGCGCCGCTATCTGATCCACCACAAGGAACTTCCCAAGGACACGCTGGTCGCCATCGCCCCGATCAACCGCCGGACCAGCGGGCGCGAGGCGGAGAACCCCGGCAACAACATCTCGGCGATGAGCGTCGAGCTGGCGACCAACCTGGCCGATCCGGTCGAGCGGCTGGCGGCGATCCGGGCCTATACCAGCGCTGCCAAGGAGGCCAAGACCGGCCTTTCGGCGCGGGTCATGACCGACCTGACCAAGCACATTCCCGGCGCCACCATGGCCGGGGTTGCGCGGCTGCTGACCAGCCCGCGGTTTGCCCCCAAGGCGGCCAACGTGTTCATATCCAACGTGCCGGGACCGCAATTCCCGCTTTACATGGTGGGGGCAAAGGTCACCCATCAGTTCGGCCTGGCCCCGCTGGCGCACAATATGGGGCTGTTCATTGCGACCCCCAGCTACAACGGCCGGGTCAGTTTCAGCATCACCTCTGAACGCAAGATCATGCCTGATGTCGCTTTCTTCCGCGAATGCATCGAGGCGGCGTTCCGCGAATTGTCTGAAGCCCAGCCCCGTCCCGCAAAGAAACGCCCTGTGGGCAAGGAAAAGTCTCCGATTGCAACCTCTGCGAAGCGGGTGGTAAGGCCTCGCGCTATCGCCGCGGCAAAACGCGGGACTGCAACCGCAGGGGGCGCATCTGGTAATGGCACAAAACCACGCAAGGCCGGCAAGCCTGCGAAAAAGCCCTGAACGGCCCGCAGGAAAGCTTGACTCATGATGCTCAGCCCTTCGTTCCGCTCAGAAACCGCGCTCGCCAAGGCCGGCAGCTATGCCGAGTGGGCCGAGGCCGCGCGCGAGCTTGACCAGCGCAGCGGCAAGGCCGCCTGGCGTGAGAAAGACAACAGCGAGCATTATGACTATCGCTCGATCCGCCGCCGTCTCGAACGGCTGATTGAACTGCGCCAAGCCGGCGACAACAAGGGCCTGCTGTTCACCCTCAACGAGGGCATCCATGGCAACATGGACGGAATTGCCAACGATCAGCTGTGGCAGGAGGCGCGGTTCGGCACCAAGCAGCTGATCCACGACTATGTCGATGCGGTGGCCGAAGCGCTCGAGCACCTTGCCAGCGCCGAGGTTGACGAGATCCCGTTCGAGGAAAAGCGCGATTTCTTCCGCCGCGCACACCATTGCTATGGCTGCTCGGCACTGCTGATGAGCGGATCGGGCGCGTTCCTATTTTTCCATGCCGGAGTGGTCAAGGCGCTGTGGTCGGAAGGGCTGCTGCCCGGGATCCTGGCGGGATCGAGCGGCGGTTCGGTAATCGGCTCGCTGGTCTGTACCCACCGCGATGCCGACCTCGGCCCATTCTTCGAACCGGAGCGACTGGTCCGCGAGTATGAGAACGAAGCCGGCCAGACCCTGCTCAACCCGCTGGGCGCGGCCAAGCGGATGGGCCAGGACCAGATCCGCGCGCGGCTCGAGGAAATCCTGCCCGATCTGACCTTCCAGGAAGCCTATGAGGCAACCGGGCGGCACCTCAACATTTCGGTCGCTCCGGCGGAGAAACACCAGAACGGACGGTTGCTTAACGCCATAACCTCACCCAATGTGTTCATTCGCGAAGCAGTGCTGGCGTCCTGCGCGGTACCGGGGATTTACGAGCCGGTTACGCTGATGGCGCGCGATCATGATGGCGCCCGCGTGCCCTATCTGCCTGGCCGCAAATGGGTCGATGGTTCGGTCACCCATGATCTGCCCTCAAAGCGGCTGTCGCGGCTTTACGGGGTCAACCACCATATCGTCAGCCAGGCCAATCCGCTGATTGTGCCGTTCGCCAGTGACGTCACCATGGGCAATTCGCCGCTGGCCGCGATCCGCCGCGCTTCGGTCTCGACGCTCAAGGCCTGGCTCAATGTCAACATGCAGCTGTGGGACAAGCCATTGCAGCTGGTGCCGCCGCTGCACAGTCTGGCCAACCTGACCATGTCGGTAATCAATCAGGACTATTCGGGCGACATCAACATCGTCCGCCCGGCGATCCTGTGGTCGCCCGACAAGATCCTCAGCAACCTCTCGATCGATGAAGTTCGCGAGCTGATCGAACTGGGCGAGCGCGCGACCTGGCCGAAAATCGAAATGGTCCGGGTCCAGACCCGGATCAGCCTGGCGCTTGAGCGGATCCTGACGGTCTACGAGCATCCCGAGGCCGAACCGCAGCCCCAGAAGCGGGCGATGAAGAAGAAGCTGGGTTGATGGCGCCAGAGCTGCGATTGGGTGCCGCCTCGGCCGGCGCCGGGGCCAGGTTGCATTGGCAGGCGTGGCTGCCCGACGCCGATATGCGCGCGGTGGTGGTGCTGGCGCACGGCTATGCCGAGCACCTCGGGCGCTATGCCTACTTTGCCGAAAGGCTCAATGCCGCCGGGATCGGGGTCTACGCGCTTGATCATTGGGGCCACGGCAAGTCGGACGGAATTTACGGTTTCGTGCCGCGATTCAGCGCCTTTACCGATGGCGTCGATTTGCTGCTGGCGCAGGTCGAGCAAAGTCACCCGGATATCCCGCGGTTTCTGATCGGGCATTCGATGGGCGGTCCGGTTGCCGCGCTGCACCTGCTCAGGCACCAGACGCGCTATGCCGGGATGGTGCTGTCCGGTCCGGCGATCAAACCTGCCGAACAACCATCAAAGCTGCTGATCTGGGTCAGCCGCCTGCTTTCGCGGTTTCTGCCGCGAACCGGAGTTCTGCCCTTCGACGGGACCGGTATCAGCCGCGATCCGGCAGTAGTCGCGGCCTACTTTTCCGACCCGCTGGTCTACACCGGCAAGATGAGCGCGCGGCTGGCGGCGGAGCTGTTCGACGCCATGGCCGAAGTGCGCAACCGGGCAGGGGAGATCACCCTGCCGGTGCTGCTGCTGCACGGCGATGCCGACCGCGCGACCGCGCCTGAAGGCTCGCAGTTCCTGTTCGACAACGCTTCTTCGCCCGACAAGGAGCTCAAGCTTTACCCGGGCCTGTTTCACGAGATCTTTAACGAGCCCGAGCGCGATAGCGTGATCGGCGATGTAACCAGCTGGATCGCAAAGCACATTTCATGACGATATTGCTGGCTTTGCTCGCTGCGGTAGTTGCGGCTGCGGTTCTGTTTTACCTGCTCGCGCCGCTCGCCGTGGTTGGGTGGGCGCGCAATCTGCTGCGCGGCCGCGGCGGACTGGTTCAGAAGTCAGTGCAGGTGGGCGCCATGACCTGGCCCTATCTTGAAGGCGGCAATCCCGCCGGCAAGCCGCTGGTGCTGGTCCACGGTTTCGGCGGCGACAAGGACAACTGGTCGTTCTATGCGCCCTATATCAAGCAGGATTACCGCCTGATTTTCCCCGATCTGCCCGGCTTCGGCGAGAATGACCGGAGCTTGGCTCCCGATCACTCGATCGCCGCCCAGGCCGCGCGGCTGCGCGATTTCCTGACCGCGCTGGGGATCGACACATGCCACCTCGGCGGCAATTCGATGGGCGGGGCGATCGCGCTGCGCTTTGCGCTCGACTTCCCCGAGCGCCTGCTGACGCTGACCCTGTTCAACAACGTCGGGGTGATCGGCACCGAAGAGAGCGAGCTGCAGCGGCTGGTGGAGCAGGGCGAAAGCCCGCTGGTGCCGCGGACCATGGCCGATATCGACCGGCTGCTGGCCTTCATCGTCCACAAGCCGCGCTGGGTGCCGCATCAGTTCAAGCGGGTAATGTTCGGCGAGATGAAGCGGCACGAGGCGCTGCTCGACAAGATTTTCGACCAGATCGCCGAGGACGCGCTGCACGGCCCGCTCAACGACCGGCTGGCGGAGATCAAGCTTCCGACCCAGATCATCTGGGGGCGGCATGACCGCTTGCTCGACGTGACCTGCGCGGTGGTTCAGCATCAGGGCATTCCCCACAGCGAGCTGGTGATTTTCGAGGATGTCGGCCACGTGCCGATGATCGAGAAACCGGCCGCAACCGCGCGCCACCACCTCGCCTTCCTTGCCAAGCACTGATTTTGCCGTCAGTTTCTCCGTCGAAGGGGAGGGCGGATGACACTCAAGATCGGACTGCTCGGCGGCGGCAGCTGGGGTACTACGGTGGCAGCGGTAGCCACACGCAACGCGCCCGTCACGCTGTGGGCGCGCGATGCGGCAACGGTTGCCGACATCAACACCAACCGCCGCAACAGCCGCTATTTGCCCGATCTGACCCTGCCCGCAG
>JANOGS010000007.1:0-14017 GCA_031414115.1 Novosphingobium sp.
AACAGGCCACCATAGATTCAGACTTTCGACGCTTTGGAAATCCACAATCTGAGTCCGCTTCACTGCAGGTTGGTATAACTCGACTCGAATGGCGTGCGTGGTCTTGGCGCTGCCGTGTAAAACCTGTCCCATAAGTCCCTCTGCTGTGACGATGACAAATCTACACCATCACATGCTGGAACCCGCATGCTGGGACCAAACACCTAGACAACGAGAGAGGATCAAGCGACCGACCATCGAACATCGGCGCCCTTCGACTTCGCTCAGGAGAGCCTTGCAGCACCGCAAGATCGCCACATGACATCAACCCCCAGACGAGGCCGATGCTCAGCTAATCTATGCCGCGATCTGCGCCAAAAGTTCTGAAGACGGACGCAAGAATCAAAGTTTAAAATCAGTTATGAAGAGATTGCAAAACTTCTACAAGGCCGTCCTCAATACTTGCACAAACGCTAAAAACGGTTGCTTCCTCGTAACCATCCGCCAAAAGATAGGCATGACCCATCGACGAGTCGATGTAAATGCTGTCGCCTTCCTGTAGTGTAACAGTGTCATAATATTCGGTATGAACGTCGATGGCACCTTGCAGCACATAAACTATCTCTTCGCCATGATGGCGTGTCAATTCCCCGAAATCCCTAAGATTGCGCTTCCGTATCTTTGCGATGATCGGAATCATGAGCTTCCGACGCAAATCGGTATTTAGATAATAGTGATCATAGTTTTCTGTCTGGATGCGAAAGGCATCGGCATTCCGGCCGATGCTTCGTCGGGCCATCACCTGCGGCTCTTGCGCCGCGGCTGGCGCGAACAGGTCCGACATTTGTATTTTCAAGCGTTCGCTGAGCTGCTGAAGCTTGTCGTACGTCAGCGTCAAACGGTCATGCTCAACTTTGGACAAGGTTGATACCGGGATCCCGGTGCGGGCACTCATCTCCTTGAGCGTCCATCCAAAGCGGGCGCGGAGCGCACGCATGACTGATCCCAATGTTGAGCGGTCACTGGTGTTGCCTACAAGCTTCAATTGACAATTCTCCATACAGGACCATTAGAGCCCAACAAGGATCAACCTGAAGTCAGGTTACGCACAAGCTTGGCTGTGTGCAACGTCGGTTGGACGATGGAGGCGATATGAGCAGGATATGGAAGTTCGTGGCAGCTGTCATGGCGCTGGCGGGAGCCGGTGCTGCCATTTCGCAAACGCCGGCCAGTCTGGCCCCTGTGGCGCCTGTGGCTTCGGCGAATAC
This sequence comes from Novosphingobium sp., assembly GCA_031414115.1. Lineage (GTDB taxonomy): Bacteria > Pseudomonadota > Alphaproteobacteria > Sphingomonadales > Sphingomonadaceae > Novosphingobium. The sequence goes on from JANOGS010000007.1 coordinate 1,248, forward strand.
GCGCGCGCTTCCGATTGTACCCCCCATGGCCGGGCAGGCCACCCTCACACGTCCTGATCTGGAAGCGTGGCTTGACGGCTTCATGCCTTCTTCACTCGCGCAGGGAGACATTGCCGGGGCCGTCGTTGTCGTCGTCAAGGATGGGCAAGTCCTGCTGCAAAAGGGCTATGGTTACAGCGATGTCGCGCGCCGCAAGCCGGTCAGCCCAGAGGCGACATTGTTTCGTCCGGGATCGGTCTCGAAACTGTTTACCTGGACTGCAGTTATGCAACTCGTCGAGCAGGGCCAGCTCGACCTCGACCGCGACGTCAACGACTATCTCGATTTCAAAATCCCGCCGTACGATGGCAAACCGATCACGCTGCGCAATATCCTAACGCACACGGCGGGCTTCGAGGAAACCGCGCGTTATACGATCCTGAACAAGCCCATGGCGCTTGACGCGCTATTGAAAGCCTCGCTGCCGGCACGAATTTTTCCGCCGGGCGAAACCCCCGCCTATTCCAACTATGCGACCGCACTGGCCGGCTACATCGTCGCGCGAAGAGCAGGCATGTCGTTCGACGACTACATTGAAGCCCGCGTCATGCGGCCGATCGGCATGACGCGATCGACCTTCCGGCAGCCGCTCCCGCAATCGCTCAAGCCCTTGATGTCGAACGGCTATGCTTTGGGATCGGGCAAGCCCCAGGATTTCGAATTCGTCGGGCCCGCGCCTGCCGGCAGCCTGTCGGCGACCGGCAGCGACATGGCCAAGTTCATGATCGCGCACCTCAATTCCGGTGCCGGCCTGCTCCGCCCCGAAACCGCAACCATGATGCATCAGGCGCAGCTAACGGTCCTGCCGCCGCTCAACCGCATGGCGCTGGGCTTTTACGAGCAGAACTTGAACGGGCGGAGGAGCATCGGGCATGGCGGCGATACCCAGCTTTTCCATTCCGACCTGTCGCTGTTTCTCGATGACAATGTCGGCATCTATGTCTCGGTGAACAGCACCGGGAAGGACGGCGCGGCGCAACCGCTGCGCGCGGCGTTGTTTCACGAGTTCGCCAACCGCTATTTCCCTCGCCAACCGGCCACAACCCGGGTCGATGCCAAGACGGCCAGAGAACACGCCGCGATGATGGCCGGCACTTATGCGGCGAGCCGCGGCATCGAGACCAATTTTCTCCGCATCCTGAAACTGTTGGGGCCCACCGAGATCGGCGTCAACGAAGACGGCGGCCTGAGCGTGCCGATCGCGGACGGCATCGCCGGGCGTCCGCGCCAGTGGGTGGAAATCGCACCCTTCGTCTGGCAGGACCCGGTGAATGGCGAAAAGCTCGCAGCCAAAGTCGTCGACGGCAAGGTCGTCCGCTGGAGCTTCGACACCGGCTCTCCCTTCATGGTGTTCGATCGGATGCCCTGGTATATCGACGCTGCCTGGCTCGCGCCGGGGCTGGCGGCTGCGCTCGGGATCGTGCTGCTGAGCGCGATCGGCTGGCCGGCCGGTGCGATCGCCCGGCGTCGCTATGACGCGACCTTCGCATTGCAGGGTCGCCGCCTCGGCGTCTACCGCGCGACCAAAGTTCTGGCATGGCTGGCGGTCGCGCTCATCGCCGCCTGGGTGTCGATGATCATCTTCGGGACCGAGGACCTCGACTTCTTTTCAGGGCCGTTCGTTTCGTTCCTGATCGTCTTGCAGTTTCTGTCGCCGATAGTCTTTGTCGGCCTGGTCGCGTTCGCCGCTTGGACGCTGTGGTATGAATGGAAAGGCGGCCGCTGGACGGCAAAGCTGTGGGCCTTACTGATCCTGATTTCGTCGTTGATCATCTTGTGGGTGGCGATCGCCTTTCGCCTCATCGGCTTCGGCACGACGTTTTGACCGGTGTCGTGACAAACGCCCGACTGACGCTAGGCATCGCACGCGAGCGGTTTGCCTACAAGCAACCGTTCCGCATTTCAGGCCACCTCTTTACCGAGACCGAGGTCGTGGTCGCAACGCTTTCCGACGGTTCGCATATCGGGCGTGGCGAAGCGGCGGGGGTCTATTATCTCGGCGATGATGCCAGCGCGATGCTGGCGGCGATCGAGGGAGTGCGAAGTGCTATCGAAGGCGGCGCGACGCGCACCGACTTGCAATCGCTGCTGCCCGCCGGCGGCGCCCGCAACGCGCTCGACTGCGCCTATTGGGAACTCGAATCGAAAGCTGCCAGGGTGCCGGTGTGGCAACTTGCGGGGGTGCCAGAGCCCCGCCCGCTGCGGACCACGTTGACGCTCGGTGCCGACACCCCCGATGCCATGGCGGTTGCCGCTGCGGGCATCCCGACGCTCAAGCTTAAGCTGACCGGCCATGCCGAGCTCGACGCCCGGCGGGTAGCGGCGGTTCGCGCGGCACGGCCCGATGCCTGGATCGGCGTCGACGCCAATCAAGGCTACGACATCACCAGATTGCCTGCGCTGGCAGACATGCTCGTCAGCCACAATGTTTCACTGCTCGAACAACCGCTGGCGCGCGGCCGCGAAGCCGATCTCGACGGAATGCCGCGGCCGCTACCTTTCGCGGCCGACGAAAGCGCGGTCTCGCTGGCAGAGGTCGATGCGCTTGTCGGCCGGTTCGATGTCATAAACATCAAGCTCGATAAATGCGGCGGCCTGACCGAGGGCCTGGCCATCGCGGCGCGCGCGCGGGAACTCGGGCTCGCGGTAATGGTCGGCAACATGATGGGGTCCAGCCTGGCGATGGCGCCATCGTTCGTCCTCGGCCAGTTGTGCGACATCGTCGATCTCGACGGACCGACGTTTCTTGCGCGCGACCGGACGCCTTCGGTCGAGTACAGGAACGGCGAAATCTGGTGCCACGCCGGATTGTGGGGATGGCCAAGTTGAAACACATTGACACTTCTTCGGTTAGGCCACTACTGTCCTGATTAGGACAATAAGCGCGCAATCGATGCAATAAGAGCCGTTTGCGACGGCGATCAAGGGAGACCACCATGACCAAATTCACGCTCCTCCGCGGCACTGCGCTAGCGATCGCTGTCCTCCCAAACGTTGCGACCGCGCAAGACAACACGTCCGCAGCTGGTGCTGACGGCGCTCGGGATGAAATCGTCGTCACTGCGCAGAAGCGCGAAGAATTGTTGATCGACGTTGCCCAGTCGATCAGCGTTGTCAGCGGCGACGCGCTTGAGCGGCAGCAGGCGACCAACTTTCAGGATTACCTGAAATTGGTCCCCGGCCTGCAACTCGATCAGGCCACGCCGGGTGCGGGGCGCTTGATTTTGCGCGGCCTCAACACCGGCGGCGTCGCCTCGACAGTCGCCGTCTATGTCGATGAAACACCCTTCGGCTCATCGACCGCCTTGGCCAATGGCGGCGCCTTGGCGGGCGATTTCGAGACGTTCGACGTTGCACGTCTCGAAGTTTTGCGCGGGCCCCAAGGCACTTTGTATGGCGCAAGTTCGCTGGGCGGTGTGCTGAAATTCGTAACCAACGCGCCCGATACGACGCGAAGCGAAGGCCGGGCGCGCGGCACCGTCGAAGCCACCAAGGGCGGCGACTTGTCCTATGTCGGCAATGCGATGATCAACGTGCCGCTCGGCAGCACGCTCGCCCTGCGCGGGTCGGGCTTTTACAAAAAGCAGGGCGGGTTCATCGATTCGATCGGCACGACCGCGACCGACCTGTTCGGCGTTACGCAAACTGCGGATACGGCCAAGAACCTCAACGGCGTGGAATCCTATGGCGGCCGCGCATCGCTGCTGTTCAAGCCCAGCGACAGCTTCGATCTGCGCCTGACGGCACACCTCCAGAACATTCGTGCCGACGCGCCGTCGGTGGTCGAAAGCGACCCCGATACACTGGAAACACTGTACGGTCGGCCCACCCAATCGCAGTTCGCCGACCCGTTCGTGAACATCGATTATCGGCTGTACAACGGCCTGCTGAACTATGACCTGGGCTTTGCGACGCTGACTTCGTCAAGCAGCTATTCGACGCAGAAGCAGACCTTCCGCGACGATGCGACGTTCAATCTGGGCGGCGCGCTGCAAGTTCTGATCGGCGCACCACCGAACGAGGTGATTCTCGATCAGCGCACCAACAATCGCAAATATACGCAAGAGTTGCGATTGACCTCGGCCGAAAGTGATAGCTTCGAGTGGCTGATCGGCGGATATTATAACAACGAGAAAGGGCTGATCAGCCAGAATGTGGGGCTGGTGATCCCTGGGACGACGACGCCCATCGTGCTGCCGTTTCAGGTCGCTGTCACCAGCCTGCGCTCGACGTACAAGGAATATGCGGCTTTTGCGAATGCAACGTTGCACCTCGGCGATCGCTTCGACATCGATTTCGGCGGCCGTTACAGCCACAACAAGCAGGCCGCCGCCCAGGCGGCTTCGGGCGTTCTTGCGGGCAATGTGCCAGTGAACAGCGATCTGCGTTCGTCGGATAATGTCTTTACCTACGCGGTCGCGCCCAAGTTCAAGCTCAGCGAGCGCGCGTCGCTCTATGCGCGTGTCGCCAAGGGCTATCGCCCCGGCGGGCCGAACGTGATCCCGCCAAACGCCCCCCCCGGCACACCAGCAAGTTATGAGCCCGATACTGTCGTCAGCTATGAAGTCGGGTTCAAGGGGGAAACGCCGGATCAGACCTTTGCACTGGACCTGTCGGTTTATCACATCGACTGGAAAAACATCCAGTTGCTGACCGTCGTCAACGGGTTCGGGCTCAACATCAACGGAGCGAGCGCCGCTAGCGACGGTGCCGAGTTCACCGCGACCTTCCGGCCGACGCCGGGCCTGGTGACGTCGTTCAACGGCGCCTATATCAAGGCAAGGCTCAAGGGCGACGCGCCGCCGCTGGTGGGAGGGCTGCGGGGAGATCGCCTGCCCTTCACGCCGCCCTACAGCGTATCGGTCAATGCCGATTACAACTGGGCAGTCGGCGGCGATGCCGAAGCCTATGTTGGCGGTTCCTTGCGCTTCCTGTCGAAGCAGTCGGGTGATTTCGATGCGGCCGTCCGCGCCGCCACCGGGCGGCAACGCCAGATCCCGTCCTATGATGTCATCGATCTTCGCGCGGGCGTGGAATTCGGGCAGTTCGGGATCGAAGCCTTCGCGCGCAACATCACCAATGCCGATGGCAGGACCTCGACCGGTTCGCTGACCCAGAACGGTTTGCCGAACTCGCCCAACAGCGCGCTCGAAACGGGCATCATTCGCCCGCGCTCCTATGGCCTGACGCTGACGGCCGGCTTTTGAGCTTGTCTTCGGCCCTGGAACGAGATGCGGCGACGGTGCGGGAGCAGCGGCTTGACCTGCCGACGCCCTATCTGCTGTTTCTTGGCGACACCAGCATTGCCGGATACGCCAAGACGGCGTTCGGGCTGAGGGATTGGGCTGGCAAACTGTGCGTCGGTGAGTTTGCGTGCGAAGGGGGGACGATCACCACCGGGCTGCCGCGCCTGTCTCCGGGGGCGGCGAAAGCGGCGGGTGCGCGCTCGGTGGTGATCGGCGTTGCCAATGAAGGCGGGATGATTTCCCCAAGCTGGGTCCCCGCGCTGGTCGAGGCGCTCGATGCCGGGCTAGACATCGTCAGCGGTATGCATGCGCGTCTGGCTGACGTTCCCGCATTGGCCGAAGCGGCAGCGCGCAACAATCGCAACTTGATCGATGTACGGGTTCCGCCCGCCAATATCGCTGTCGGGAATGGGCGCAAACGGCAGGGGAAGCGCCTGCTCACGGTTGGTACGGATTGCGCATTGGGCAAGAAATATACCGCGCTCGCGCTCGCCAAGAGGTTCAATGACCGCGGCATCGACGCGCATTTTCGGGCCACCGGCCAAACCGGGATCATGATTGCGGGCAGCGGGATACCGATGGACGCCGTGATTTCGGATTTCGAAGCCGGTGCCGCCGAAATGCTCAGTCCCGACGCCGCGCCCGATCATTGGGATGTGATCGAGGGCCAGGGATCGCTGTTCCACCCCGCCTATGCCGCTGTTTCGCTCGGCCTGTTGCATGGCAGCCAGCCCGATGTTTTCGTGGTCTGTCACGATCCGCAGCGCACCCACATTCTCGGGTTGCCGCACATGCCGTTACCCTCGCTCTCCGAAGTGATCGAACTGACGATCCGTCTGGGCCAGCGGACAAATCCCGCCATACGCTGCGGCGGCGTTTCACTCAACACGGCGGCTTTCGACGATCAGGACGTGGCAGCGGTACTTGATGCCGCGCGCGACACGACCGGGCTTCCCGCCGCCGACCCGATGCGCGGCGGCGCGGCGTTCGAGGCGCTGGTGGACAGCTGTCTTGGCTGAGCCCCTGCGCTCAAGCTGGTTCCAGCGCTTCCTGCTCCCCGGGTTTGCATTCAAGGCAGTGATCATCGGCGGCGGCTATGCCACTGGCCGCGAACTTGCCGAGTTCTTCCTGCCGAGCGGGCCGTGGGGCGGGCTGGCGGCGATGATCCTGGCGATGACGCTGTGGAGCCTGATCGCGGCGCTGACCTTCGCCTTCGCGGTCAAGCTGCAGGCGCTCGATTATCGCGCTTTCTTCAAGGCGCTGCTCGGTCCGGGATGGATCGTGTTCGAGATCGCCTATGTGCTGTTCGTGATCCTGATCCTGTCCGTGTTTGGCGCGGCGGCGGGGGCGATCGGCCAGGCGATGTTCGGCTGGCCGCTGCTCGCTGGAACCGCGCTGCTCGCGATCGCCATCGCCAGTTTTGCGGCCTTCGGCAACGAATCGGTCGAGCGGTTGTTCAAATGGGTCTCGTTCCTTCTCTATGGTGTCTACGCCGTTTTTCTCATGCTGGCGCTGACCCGTTTCGGAGATCGGATTGCGACCAATTTTGCGGCAGCGGACATGAGCAGCGGCTGGGCGGCGGGCGGGTTAACCTATGCCAGCTACAATGTCGTCGGCGCGGTCGTCATCCTGCCGGTGCTGCGGCATCTTGCGCGACCGCGCGAAGCCGCGATCGCCGGGATCATTGCTGGGCCGCTGGCAATGGCACCAGCGATCTTGTTTTTCTGCTGCATGATCGCCTTCTATCCCGGGATCGAGACGCAAACCCTGCCCTCCGACTTCCTGCTGACCCAGTTGGGATCGCCCCTGTTTCACCTGATCTTTCAGGCGATGATCTTCTGTGCCTTGCTTGAGAGCGGCACAGGCGCGGTGCACGCAATCAACGAACGGCTCGACGCGGTGAGCGAAGCCCGCCGCGGTCGGCATCTCGCCACGGCCGAGCGCGGGGGGATCGCGGCAATTTTGTTGATCGGCTGCATGTTCGTCGCCGATCGCTTTGGGCTCGTCGCATTGATCGCCAACGGTTACCGCGTGTTGGCCTTGACCATCCTCATCGTCTTCGTGCTCCCGCTGGTCACGATAGGCGTATGGCGGCTGATGCGATCTCCCCAAATGTCCCGTGAGGTTGCAGTATGAACCGCCTTTTATTTGCGATCACGTTGTTTGTTTCAACGCCCTTGTGGGCGGCGGCGCCCGCCGGTTTTGATGCAAGGGTAGAGCAGCTTCGCCGTGATGCTGGCGCGCCGGGCATCGCGATCACGATCGTCGAGGATGGCAAGACGTTGCTCGCGCGCGGCTATGGCGTGCGGCGGCTGGGCAGTGTCCAGAAGGTCGATGCCGACACGATTTTCCTGACCGGTTCGACGGGCAAGGCCTTTACCAGCGCGGCGCTGGCGACCCTGGTCGATGCCGGAAAGCTCAGCTGGGACGACAAGGTCAGCGACCATCTGCCGGGCTTTCAGATGTACGATCCGACTGCGACGCGCGAGATGACGGTGCGCGACCTGCTGGTCCATCGCAGCGGCCTGGGGCTGGGCGCGGGCGACCTCATGTACATCCCGCGCGGCAGCCTTTCGCGAGGCGAGATCGTCCGGCGTATTCGCTATCTCAAGCCCGCGACCAGCTTTCGGAGCGGCTACGCTTACGACAACATCCTTTACATCGTCGCAGGCGCGCTGACCGAGGCCGTATCGGGCCAGCGTTGGGAGGATTATCTGCGCGATCATGTCCTGCGGCCCGCCGGGATGACGCGCTCGACAGCCGATCCGGCCGTGCGGCTGGCCGATCCCAACCGTGCCTCTCCGCACGGGCGCGTCGGCGGATTGGTGCGCGGTCTCGGCCCGCAGACGGTATTGCCCGACGAGGATCAGGTCAGCCAGGCATCCGCGCCCGCAGGATTGATCGCGATCAGCGCCAACGACATGGCCGAGTGGATCAAGCTCCAGCTCAGCCGCGGCCTGCGCGCCGACGGTTCGCGCGTCTTCAGCGAGGCTACGGCCCGTGAGATGTGGACCCCCCAGACGATCGTCCCGATCAGCCAGCAACCGCCCGGCTTCGAGGCATTGCAACCCAATTTCCAGACCTACGCGCTCGGCTGGGAAGTGCGTGACTATCAGGGCGCCAGGATCGTCTGGCATTCGGGCGGGCTGTGGGGTTTCGTCAGCGTCGTCGTCCTTATCCCTGACCAGAATGTCGGTTTCGCGATCACGATGAACAGCGAGGACAGCGTCGTCCGGCTCGGCCTGATGTATGAGCTGCTCGATCATTATCTCGGTCGCCCGCAGGCAGACTGGCCCGCGAAATTCGCCGCGTTGCGCAAGTCGCGCATCGACGGCGCGGTCAAGCTGGTCACCGCTGCGGCGGCGACGCCGGCCAAGGCCGGACCGTCGCTGCCGCACGCGCGCTATGCCGGGACATATCGTGATCCGTGGTACGGCGATATTGCGGTGGCGCAAACGGCTCAGGGACTGACGATCGACTTCAGAACCACGCCACGCATGAGCGGGGCGCTCGACCATTATCAATATGACAGTTTTGTCACGCGGTTCGCCGACAAAACGCTCGAACCGGCCTATGTCACGTTCAATCTCGACGCCGAGGGCAAGATCGAACGGGTGACGTTGAAGCCGGTCTCGCCGATCGCCGATTTCAGCTATGACTATCGCGATCTGCTCTTCACTCCTGTCGAGACCTTGAAATGAAGCAAGTTATGCGAGATTGCGGGCTGAAAGCGGCGGCGTTGGCGTTGCTCATGCTTGGGGGTTGCGCGACGACCGCGCCGAAAGCACCAGCCGATTTGCACACGCGGCTGATCACTCTCGATGCGCATCTTGACACACCCATGCATTTTTCGCGCGCCGACTGGAGCTTTGGGGATCGGCACAGCCTCGCCAGCGACCTCGTCCAACTCGATCTGCCGCGCATGGCGGACGGCAATCTGGATGGCGGCTTTTTCACGATCTATACAGCGCAGGGGCCGCTGACCGCGCAAGGTTATGCCGACGCGCTGGCCTTCGCGCGCAAGCGTTCGGACGAAATCGATACGACGATCGACAGGTTCGCCACACGTATCGCCCCGGCGCGTCGGTCAACCGATGCGGCGCGGATTGCCCAGGGGGGCCGGCTGATCGCGTACAAAAGTATCGAGAACAGTTATCCGCTCGGCGAAGACCTGTCGCTGCTTGGTGAATTCTACCGGCGGGGCGTGCGCATTGCCGGGCCGGTCCACAGCGCCAACAACCAGTTCGCCGATAGCGCGACCGACACGCCCAAGTGGAACGGGCTGAGCCCGCTCGGCCATCAATGGGTCGGCGAAATGAACCGGTTGGGCATCGTCATCGATGCCAGCCATGCCTCCGATGCCAGTTTCGATCAGTTGCTCGCGCTTTCCAAAACCCCGCTGGTGCTGACGCACTCGGGCGCGCGCGCGATGTTCGATCATCCCCGCAACCTCGATGATGCGCGCATCCGCCGCCTTGCCGCCAAGGGCGGAGCGATCTGTTTCACCAGCATCTACCTTTCGACGATGAACATGACATCCGAGCGCGCGAAATTGTTCGAGGCGTATGAGCGAATCAATACGCTGTCGGCGGCAGAGCAGGCCCAGCTGACCGCCGATTGGCGAAAGCTCGACCAGACCGAACAATTCTGGGCCGCGGATTTCGAACGGTATATGCAAGCGCTGCTCCACACCATCGAAGTTGCGGGCGTCGATCATGTCTGCTTCGGCGCGGACTGGGATGGCGGCGGCGGACTGGTCGGTCTGGAAGACATTGCCGCGCATCCAAAGATCACCGCGCGACTGCTGGCTGCGGGCTATAGCGAAGCCGATCTTCAAAAGCTGTGGAGCGGCAACGTATTGCGGATCTTGCGTGCGGCGGAAACGGCGGCGGAGCGTCGCTAGACCCAAAACCGACCACCTTTGTACACCGTGACGGAGCCGATTTTGGTTTGTGGGGAGGCGCGGGGAGTGAGCGATGCCGTAGCATCGTGATCCCCATGCCCTTTGGCTCGCAACGCTCCCACGGGCCAAAATCGGCCCGCCCCAAGAGGTTGCCTAAGGAGGCACGCTGACCAGCGTTGCGGCGCTTGCAGGGGCAATGAGCCCCTGCCGCGCGCCGCGCCTCGCCAGCGTGCCTCCTTGGGCAATCACGGTGTGCAAAGGTGGTCGGTTTTGGGTCTAAGACGCAGGGCAATACTTCTTAAGATAGTCACCGTGGATCGGCATGTTCTGGACCACGTGGCGGATCGACTTTTCGATCTCGTCGAACTCCCGCGAGGTCGCCGGTTCGGGCAAGCTGTCGGCCACGGCATTGTGCCCGGCCATGGTGATGCCCTGACCCATCATGACTGCCGCCCAGCTGGTCTCGGTGAACAGCTCGTCGTCCTCGCGGAAGATCTGTCCGTTAAGCCGGAACAGTTCGACCTTTTCGGTGAGACTGTCGGGCACCTGCATGGTCCGGCAGTGGTTCCAGAACGGGCTGTCGTCGCGGCTGGTGGCATTGTAATGCAGGATCAGGAAATCGCGGATCCGGGCGTATTCCTTGGCGGTGAAGCGATTGAAGGCATCTTCCTGGGTCTGGGTGATGCCCTCGAGCGAGAGCAGCGCGATCAGCTTGTTGATCCCGGTGTTGATAAGATGGATCGAGGTTGATTCGAGCGGCTCCATGAACCCCGCAGCCAGGCCCAGTGCGACCACGTTCTTGTTCCAGAACTTCTTGCGTCGGCCGGTGGTGAACCGCAGGAAATTGGGATCGGCGCCAGGCTTGCCGGCAATGTTCCCGAGCAGGATGTCGAGCGCCTCGTCATCCTCCATGAAGCTGCTGCAATAGACGTGGCCGTTGCCATTGCGGTGTTGCAGCGGCACCTGCCACTGCCAGCCGGCGGAATGCGCGGTGGCGCGGGTATAGGGCAAGGGGCCGCTGCCATCCTCGCGCACGCAGGGCAGGGCTACCGCGCGGTCGCAGGGCAGATAGTTGCTCCAGTCATCATAGCCGGTTTTGAGCGCCTGCTCGATCAACAGGCCGCGAAATCCCGAGCAGTCGATAAACAGCTGGCCGGATAGCTGCGTTCCGTCTTCAAGCTGCACCGCAGTAACAAATCCGCTTTCCGGATCGAGCTTCACATGGCTGATCCGTCCTTCCTGCCGCACCACGCCGCGGGCCTCGGCATATTTGCGCAAGAACGCCGCATAGCGCCCGGCATCGAGGTGATAGGCATAGTTGACCGGCGGCAGATCCTCGCGCGCATAGTCCTGGGTGCGGGCGAAGCGGCCAAAGTGCGCGGCCATGGTTTCCAGGTTGAAGGCCTGGATCGGCCGCTTGTCACCGGCCTCACGCAACCACCGCCAGACCTGATGGAATGAGATGCCTCCGATGTGATAGCCATAGGCGCCGAACGGATGGATATAGCGGTCGCCCAGCTTGCCCCAGTTGACGAACTGGATGCCGAGCTTGAAACAGCCTTGCGCGGCAGCCAGCATCTCGCTCTCATTGATTTCGAGCAACTGGTTGAATTCGACGAAGGGGGGAATGGTTGCCTCACCCACCCCAACCGTGCCGATGGCTTCGGATTCGATCACGGTGATGCCAAGCTTGCGGCCTTTGCGCAGCCGCGAAAGGACGGCCGCCGCCATCCACCCGGCAGTGCCACCACCAACGATGATGATCTGGTCGATCGGTTTGCCGAATGCCATCTCTCGCCTCATTTCACGTGCCCGCCATTCCAGGCATGATGAGGTAAATGCCATGGTTTAGGCCGAACTGGAAGATTCAATTGTGAACGTTCATTTTTCACTTGTGAACGCTCACAAGGAAAGTTATGACAGTCTTCTGGAGTAGCGGCGATTTTAATGGCCGTGCCCAAAACTGGGGAGAGAAACTTGTCTCGCAATCATCATTCCGGTCGGTCGCGCCACGTTCTGGTTCTGGGCACCGCGTCAAGCCTCGCCCTTGCGGCAATGATTGCTTCGCCTGCGATTGCGCAAGAGGCGACAGCCAGTGACGGCCAGGCAGAAGCCGAAGCCCCGGCTGCCGAAGATGAGATCATCGTTACCGGTTTCCGCGCCTCGCTGAAGGGTGCGCAGGACGTCAAGCGCAAGGCCGATACGTTCGTCGACGCGATTACGGCCGAAGACATTGGTGCGCTGCCGGACCGTTCGGTCGCCGAAGCGCTGCAACGCGTGCCGGGCGTGAACATCGGCCGGTTCGAAAAACCGTCTGACCCCGACCGGTTCTCGGTTGAGGGCACCGGCGTGATCATTCGCGGCCTGCCTTATGTTCGTTCCGAACTGAACGGCCGTGACATCTTCTCGGCGAACGGCGGCATCGTCTTGTCGTTCAATGACGTTTCGCCCGAACTGCTCGGCCGCGTCGAAGTGTTCAAGAACGTCACTTCCGATATGATTGAGGGCTCGATTGCCGGCACGGTCAACCTCGTCACCCGCAAGCCGCTCGATCGCTCGGGAACGCATCTCGCCGGTTCGGT
>JANOGS010000008.1:0-2787 GCA_031414115.1 Novosphingobium sp.
GCCCCCTCCACCAGCTGCGCTGGTCCCCCTCCCCGTTCCGGGGAGGATTTAACAATTCCCTCTTCAACCAGCCACCGCGCCAGTTTGGCGACCCGCTCGACCTTGTCGGCGACCGTGCCCAGCTTCTCGTGGAAGGTAATCCGCGCCAGCCCTTCGGCGTGGCTAGCCAGGGTCTTCTTCTGGTCCTGCTCCCAGAAGAACCGCGCATCGCTGAGCCGCGCGGCGAGCACCTTGCGGTTGCCGTTTACGATCTCCGCCCCACCGTCGCTCGCGGCGATGTTGGCGGTGCAGACGAAGGCGTTGGCGAGTTTGCCGTCTTTCTCACAGACGAAATACTTCTGGTTGGTCCGTGCGGTTAGCTGGATCACTTCGGGCGGGACATCGAGGAAGGCCGCGTCAAACCGCCCGAGCAGCGGCACCGGCCATTCGGTTAGCCCGGCGTTCTCGACCACCAGCCCCTCGTCGGCGACCAGCACCAGCCCCTCGGCCTCGGCGGCGGCCCTGGCCTTGTCGCGGATCAGGTCCTGACGCTCGGCGTGGTCGACGATCACGTGGCAGGCGCGCAGTTTCTGCTGGTAGTCGCTGGCCGAGCCGATGGTGATCTCGCCGGGATGGTGGAAGCGGTGGCCGAGCGTGGCGTAGCCGGACTGGACCCCGCCGACTTCGCATTCGATCAGGTCCTCACCCAGCAGCGCGACGATCCCCGACAAGGGCCGCACCCAGCGCAGGCTTTCGGTGGAGAGCGAAGCCGCGCCCCAGCGCATCGACTTGGGCCAGGGGAACGCGCGGACGATCGCAGGGATCGCCTCGACGAGGACTTCGGCAGTGGCTCGGCCGGGCTTTTCGGTGACGGCGTAGAGCACGCCGTCGCGCTCGACCAATTGCTCGGCGCTCAGCCCGGTCTTGCGCAGGAAGCCCTCAAGCGCTTGCGGCGGCGCGCCGACCCGCGGGCCTTTGAGTTCCTCGCTGACCGCAGCGGTGGCCAGCGGAAGCTCGCGAGCAATCAGCGCGAGCCGGCGCGGGGTTGACCAGGCAGTGATTTCGCCAAGCGATACACCCGCAGCGTCCATTTCCTTGCGGAACAGCTTCTCCAGCTCGACGCGCGCGCCTGCCTGCATCCGCGCGGGGATCTCTTCGCAGCGCAGTTCAAGGAGGAAGTCGCTCATGCGCTAAATCCTCTCCATTTTGCGAAGCCAAATGGGGAGGTGGCAGCGCGAAGCGCTGACGGAGGGGTCATTCGGCGGGGCGGATACCCCTCCGTCACGGCCTTCGTCCGCGCCACCTCCCCATTTGCGCTACGCGAAAATGGAGAGGACCTGATGACCGCAACCATCACGCCGACCATCCCGGAAAACGCGCTTCCCAATCCGCCCGGTTCTTCCCGATCCACGCCTCGCACGATCCCTTGGCCAGGTCCCGCACCCGGCCGATGTAGCTCGCGCGTTCCTGGACCGAGATCACCCCGCGGGCCTGAAGCAGGTTGAACAGGTGGCTGGCCTCGATCGCCTGGTCATAGGCGGCGAGCGGCACGTCGGCGGCGATGCAGCGCTGGCATTCGGTCTCGGCCTTGGCGAAGCCGTCGAACAAGCTGGCGGTATCGGCCACCTCGAAGTTGTATTTGGAGAATTCCTGCTCGTTCTTGAGGAACACTTCGCCGTAGCTCACCCCGGCGCCGTTGAAGGCAAGGTCGTAGACGTTGTCGACGCCCTGGATGTACATCGCCAGCCGTTCCAGCCCATAGGTCAGCTCGCCCGCGACCGGACGGCAATCAAACCCGCCCATCTGCTGGAAATAGGTGAACTGGCTGACTTCCATGCCGTCGCACCACACTTCCCAGCCCAGCCCCCACGCGCCCAGCGTGGGGCTTTCCCAGTCGTCCTCGACGAAGCGGATATCGTGGGCCAAGGGATCGACCCCGATTTCGGCCAGGCTGGCGAGGTAGAGTTCCTGCAGGTTCGGCGGGTTGGGTTTGAGGATCACCTGGTACTGGTAATAGTGCTGCAGCCGGTTGGGATTTTCGCCATAGCGGCCGTCGGTGGGGCGGCGGCTGGGCTGGACATAGGCCGCGTTCCACGGCTCTGGCCCAAGGCTGCGCAACGTGGTGGCAGGGTGAAAAGTGCCGGCGCCGACCCGCATGTCGTAGGGCTGGAGGATCAGGCAGCCGTGCTGGCTCCAGAACGCGTGGAGCTTCAGGATCATGTCCTGGAAGGAAAGCGGGCCGAGCATCGCCTCGCGCCTTTGGCGAATGGGTCTGGCGGGGTCAAGGCGCAGCGCGATATGGCCTCGTTCATCGACTGACAGCAATTGCTTCGCTAGAAGCACCGCCATGACGCTTCGCTTGCTCCTTCTCGCCCCCCTCGCCGCGCTGGCGCTGACCTCGGCCGCCCCGGCACAAGACGTGCTGGTCCAGCCACAGACCACCGCCGAGGTGGTCCGCCCGGCGCTGTGGAAGCTGGCCGACCAGGACACCACGATCTACCTGTTCGGGACGATCCACCTGCTGCCCGAAGGGATCAACTGGTATGCCGGGCCGGTGGCCGAGGCGTTCGAACGCTCGGACCTGCTGGTCACCGAGATTCCCGACACACCCGATGGCGAAAGCGCAGCATTGCTGCTCAAGCACGGGGTGCTGCCTGCGGGTCAGAGCCTGCGCGCGACCATGAACCAGAGCGAGCTTGGCACTTACGAAGCGGCGCTGGCGCAGCAGGGCCTGCCGCCCGCTGCGTTCGATCGTTACAAACCGTGGTTCGCCGCGGTCGTGCTGGCAACCTTGCCGCTGCAGCGCGA
>JANOGS010000009.1:0-2514 GCA_031414115.1 Novosphingobium sp.
ATTCCGCTGCACTGACGGCGGGGACTCGAGCCCAGCCCATAAACCCCCCCGACAGTCCTGCGGACTGCCACCTCCCCATTTTTCCAGCGGAAAAACAGGGAGGATTGCGATGAGGGGCAATGGCCGCAATCCAAACGAACGCTTGCGCAGCGCGGGCAAGCGCACCGCCAGCTCGGCACGGTGGCTGACCCGGCAGCTCAACGATCCCTACGTCCGCCAGGCCAAGGCCGCAGGCTGGCGCAGCCGCGCGGCGTTCAAGCTGATCGAACTCGACGCCAAATTCGGCCTGCTAAAAACCGCGCGACGGGTGGTCGATCTGGGGATTGCCCCCGGCGGCTGGGCCCAGGTGGTGCGCAAGCAGGCGCCCAAAGCCGCGGTGGTCGGGATTGACCTGCTGCCGACCGACGCGATCGAGGGCGTAACGATTCTCGAGCTGGATTTCATGGCCGACGCGGCCCCGGCCCTGCTGCTCGAGGCTTTGGGCGGCGCGCCTGATCTGGTGCTGTCCGACATGGCCGCCAACACCACCGGCCACAAGGGCACCGACCATCTGCGCACGATGGGGCTGGTCGAAGCGGCGGCACACTTTGCGACCGAGAGCCTTGCTCCCGGCGGCGGCTTTGTCGCCAAGGTGCTGGCCGGCGGCACCGACACCGAGCTGCTGGGACTGCTCAAGCAGCATTTTGCCACGGTCAAGCACGCCAAACCCCCGGCGAGCCGCAAGGATTCGTCCGAATGGTACGTGATCGCGCAAGGCTTCAAGGGGTAGGAACCAGATCCTCTCCATTTTCACGAAGTGCAAATGGAGAGGTGGCAGACCCGCAGGGGCTGACGGAGGGGTATCAACGCCAGCCCAGAAACCCCTCCGTCACGCCCTACGGGCGCGCCACCTCCCCATTTGGCTTCGCAAAATGGAGAGGATCTGAGACGGGTGGGCTTACTCCGTCGCTGGTTCCGCCCCAGGCGCCGCAGCCGCCGCTTCACCCTCAACCGGAGCCGCAGCTTCGGCCGGAGCGGGCGCAGCCGGCAGCGGCAGGTTTGATCCCTGCGCGTTCATGTAGGCCATCAGGTTGGCGCGCTCTTCGCCGCCGGAAATGCCCGCAAAGGTCATCTTGGTACCCTTGGCGAAAGCCGCCGGGTTCTTGAGCCAGTCGCTCATCGTCGCCCAGTCCCACTTGCCGCCCTTGCCCTTGAGCGCGTCGGAATAGGCGAAAGCGCCGCCGGCCACGCCCTTGCCAAACACGCCGTGCAGGTTCGGACCGAGGCCCGCCGCACCGCCGGCATTGATGGTGTGGCAGCTGATGCACTTCTTGAAGGTAGCTTCGCCCTTGACCGGATCGGCGACCGCGAGCAGCGCTTCGATCGGCTGCTCGGCCACGCTTTCGCCGCCGCTGGGAACCACGCCCTCGATCGCAAAGCCCATCTTCTCGGGACGGTGGTGCTTGCCGGCCTCGAAATACTTGCCGCTGAGCGAGCCCAGCCCGATCGCGACGATGCCGGAAAACAGCGTCCAGCCGGCGATGGTATTGAAACGGTCTTCCATCAATCTGCCCCGTTGGGTAAGCGCCTAGAGGATTTGCGCGCCGCTCTAGTGGCGGGCGCGGCGCAGTGCAAGGGGCATTGCGGCAGAGGCAAATGCAGCTTAGCCCTTGCCCCCATGTTTTCTTCGCTGCTCATCGCCAACCGCGGCGAAATCGCCTGCCGGATCATCCGCACCGCCCGCGCGATGGGGCTCCGCACCGTCGCGGTCCACTCCGACGCCGATGCCGGGGCGCTGCATGTCCGCATGGCCGATGCAGCGGTCCACATTGGCGCTTCGCCGGCGCGCGCGAGCTATCTGCTGGGCGAGGCAATCCTGGCCGCAGCCAAGGCCTCTGGCGCCGAGGCGATCCATCCCGGCTACGGCTTCCTCTCCGAAAACGCCGAATTCGCCGAGGCGGTGCAGGCCGCCGGGCTGGTCTGGGTTGGGCCCAGTCCCGATTCGATCCGGGCGATGGGGCTGAAAGATGCGGCCAAGCAATTGATGATCAACGCCGGAGTGCCGGTGACGCCGGGCTATCTCGGCGCCGATCAGTCCGCAGCGCGGCTAGCCAAGGAGGCCGGTGCAATCGGCTATCCGGTGCTGATCAAGGCGGTCGCCGGCGGCGGCGGCAAGGGCATGCGGCTGGTCGAGCGCGACGAAGACTTTGCCGAGGCGTTGGCCTCGTGCCGGCGCGAGGCGGCGGCGAGCTTCGGCAACGACCACGTGCTGATCGAGAAATACATCCTCTCCCCCCGCCACATCGAGGTCCAGGTCTTCGGCGACAGGCATGGCCGGGTCGTCCACCTGTTCGAGCGCGATTGTAGCTTGCAGCGGCGCCACCAGAAGGTGGTCGAGGAAGCCCCCGCGCCGGGGATGGACGCCAAGACCCGCGAGGCGATCTGCGCCGCCGCAGTGCGCGCGGCCCAAGCGGTGAGCTATGTCGGCGCCGGAACGATCGAATTCATCGCCGATGCCTCCGAAGGGCTCCGCGC
>JANOGS010000010.1:0-8718 GCA_031414115.1 Novosphingobium sp.
GCACCCGCAGCATCGACGGGCTGCCGACCCGTGCCACTGACCGGTTTATCAAGGGCGATGCCTGACCCCGTTCGTGGTGAGGAGGGACTGAGCGAAGCGAAGGCCCGTCTCGAACCACCCTTGCGCAAGGGTCCTTCGAGACGCCACTTCGCTACGCTCTGCGGCTCCTCAGGACGAACGGTGAAAGTCTAGAATGCAACTCACTTTCGCCACCTACAACATCCACAAGGCAGTCGGGCTTGATCGCAAGCGCGATCCCGAGCGGATTCTGGCGATCCTGCGCGAGATCGACGCCGACGTGATCGCGCTGCAAGAGGCTGACCGGCGGATCGGGCGGCGCGAGAGCGTGCTGCCGCTCAGCCACATCGAGGACTACACCCCCTATCGCCCAGTGCCGCTCAACCATCGCCCCGACAGCCTGGGCTGGCACGGCTATGCCCTGCTGCTGCGGCGCCAGTTCGACATTGCCGAAGCCGGGGTGGTGCCGCTGCCCACGCTCGAGCCGCGCGGGGCGATTCGGGCCGATCTGCTGGTCAAGGGCAAGCGGATCCGCGTGGTCGGCATGCATCTCGACCTCTCCGGCCTGCGCCGCCGCCAGCAGCTGCGCGCGATCCTCGCCCACCTCGATCGCTGCGATCACCATTGCCCCACCATAGTGATGGGCGATTGCAACGAATGGGGGACCCGGCGCGGTGCCACGTCCGAATTCCACCCGCCCTGGCGAGTGCTCGCCCCGGGTTTCAGCTTCCCCTCGCGGCGCCCGGTGGCGCGGTTCGACCGGATCGCGATCAGCTCCGAATGGCATGTCGAGGAAGCAGCCGTCCACCACTCTGCGCTGGCCGCCAAAGGCTCGGACCACCTGCCGGTCTGGGCGAGGCTGACGCTGCCCAAAAATTAGGCAAGTGGTGACGAATCGAGCGCGGTGCTGCGATGCAGCATGATCCGGTTCGGGCAATTCCCCTGAAAAACAACTGAAATTCGGTTCTGGCACAACCCTTGCTGCGTCTGCGAGGCCGGCATTGTCGCCGGCGTTGCAACAGGGACAGGCCATGAAATTCATCATCGCCATCATCAAACCCTTCAAGCTCGACGAAGTGCGCGAAGCGCTTTCGGCGTTGGGCGTCGCGGGCATGACCGTGACCGAGGTCAAGGGCTTTGGACGGCAGAAGGGCCAGACCGAGATTTATCGCGGGGCCGAATATTCCACCAACATGCTGCCCAAGGTGAAAGTCGAGGTCGCCGTGAGCGACGACATCGCACCGATGGTGGTCGAGACGATCCAGCTGGCCGCACGCACCGATGCGATCGGCGATGGCAAGGTGTTCGTGCTCGATCTGGCCGGGGCAACCCGCATCCGCACCGGTGAAACCGGGGATACCGCGCTGTGAGCCCGGATTGCTCAAACGCCAACAGGAGGAAAGAAACGATGTTCCGCAAGTTCCTTTGCGGTGCGGGGGCGATGGGGGCATCGCTCCTCGGCGCCGCCACCGCTTTCGCGCAAGAGGCCGCCGCTGCCGGTCCGATCAAGGCGCCGACGGTCGAACAGATGGCGACGATGGTCGACAAGGGCGATACCGCCTGGATGCTGGTTGCCTCGGCGCTGGTGCTGATGATGAGCGTGCCGGCGCTGGCGCTGTTCTATGGCGGGCTGGTGCGCACCAAGAACATGCTCTCGGTGCTGATGCAGGTGTTCATGATCGTCAGCATCGCGGCGCTGGTCTGGGTCGGCTGGGGCTATTCGATGGCCTTCACTTCGACGAACAGTCCGTGGCCGACGCTGGTCGGCGGGCTCGACAAGGCGTTCCTCGCCAATGTCACGGCGGGAACCTATGCGGCGACATTCTCGAACAACGTCTATTTGCCCGAATATGTGTTCGTGGTGTTCCAGATGACCTTCGCCTGCATCACTCCGGCGCTGATCGTCGGAGCCTTTGCCGAGCGGGTCAAATTCTGGCCCTTGATGCTGTTCATGGTGCTGTGGCTGACGATCGTCTATTTTCCGATCGCGCACATGGTGTGGTACTGGGCCGGCCCTGACAACCTGGTCGATGCTCCGACAGACATGGGTTACCTGTGGGGCAAGGGCGCGCTCGACTTTGCTGGCGGCACCGTGGTTCACATCAACGCGGGTATCGCGGGCCTGGTCGGCTGCCTGATGATCGGCAAGCGGATCGGTTTCGGCAAGGAAGCCACCCCGCCGCACTCGCTGACCATGACCATGATCGGCGCTTCGCTGCTGTGGGTGGGTTGGTTCGGGTTCAACGCCGGTTCGAACCTGGAAGCCAACGGCATCACCGCTCTGGCCTTTATCAATACCTTTGTTGCCACTGCTGCTGCGGCCCTGGCTTGGGCCGTGGTCGAGCAGATCCACCACCAGCGGCCATCGCTGCTCGGTGCCGTCACCGGCGCAGTGGCTGGTCTGGTCGCGATCACTCCGGCGTCGGGCTTCGCTTCACCGATGACCGCGATCGCGCTGGGCCTGGTTGTCTCACCGGTCTGCTACTTCTTCGTCAGCTACGTGAAAAACAGGCTCAAGTACGATGACACGCTCGACGTGTTCGGGGTCCACTGCATCGGCGGAATTGTCGGTGCGCTGGGCACGGCGATTGTCGCCGATCCGGCGCTGGGCGGGCAGGGTTGGCTCGATTACACCGTGTTCCCCTACAAGCCCGGCGAATACGACATGATGGGCCAGCTGATCACCCAGGCCAAAGCCGTTGGCTTGACCCTGGTCTGGTCGGGCGGAGTTTCGGCAGTGCTGTTCTTCGCCATCGACAAGACCCTGGGGCTGCGTCCGGCCGAAGATGCCGAGCGCGAAGGCCTCGACCTCACCGAACACGGCGAGCGCGCCTACAACATGTAGGCGCCCGCCATACCAAGCTTGGCGGGGCCGGGGTTCCTCTCTCTCCTCCCCCTTGGTCCCGCCACCCGATGTTCCTCCTGCGAACACCACCTTCTAAGGGCCGGAGCTAACCCTCCGGCCCATTTTTTCGTCAGCGGCGAGGGGCGAGGCGGGAGAAATCGAGCGGAGTGATGATGGCGAGCACCGCCGCGCAGATCGCCTTGCCTTCGGGGTAGGGAACCGCCGGGAAGGAGAGCTCTCCCCCGGGAATGCCGAAATGGACTGTGGCCAGCCCACGCAACCGCTCAAGCGGGCCGCGCGACAAGGTCACTGACTGGACATTGCGCTGGTGAGCGATCGTCAGGGCTCGGTTCCACCAGCCTTGGCGGGCATAGAGCTGGTCTGCGTCGACGGCCCGGCCGGTGCGGCGCCAGGACAGCCTTGCCCGTGCGGCGAAGGCCAGCGGGGGCAGCGCCAGCAGCCAGGCGGTGGAAATGCCGTTCACTGCCGCAACGGCCGCTCCGGCGAGTAATGGGATGGAGGCGATCACGGCTTTGTCGAGCCAGGGCCCGTGGTGCGGCCGGGTAAAGGCCAGGTCCGGTGCCGGAGGGTTCAGGCGCACTTCGGCGACAATCGGCCAGAGCTCCGCAAGCTGGGCCAGCGGCGCAACCATGTGGTGGCTTTCCTTGGCCGATTCGCTTGCCAGGCTGACCAGCCGCAGGTCGTGCCAGCCGCGCTGCGCGCGCACGGCTCCGGTGCCGATGACCACCGCCTGGACCCGCTCGACCGGCAAGGTCACGTCGCTGAGGGTGAGCAGCCCGCGGCGGCGGCGCAGGCCCTTGGCGGTGCGCTCAAGCCGGAAACCCCAGTCAGCCAGCAGGGTGCGGACAATTCCGCTGCCCAGCCCCAGCAGTACCAGTGCTGCGAGCGCGGCCAGCGCGCCCAGCAACTGGGTCGAACGGTCAAGCTGGGTCACCGCGAGTCCGCGCTCCTCGGCCGCACCGATCCAGGCAGCGGCATCGTCCCAATCGAACGGCAGCAGGAAATCGAGCTGCTGGGCAAGGCCGAGCAGCACTGCGAAGATCACCAGGCTGAACGAGTAGACCCCCAGCGTCAGCAGCCGGGGCAGGTCCATCGCGAACAGCAGCTGCGCGGCAGGCTCTTCCGCTGGCTCACCGGCGGCTTCGCTTCGCGCTTCGACCCCGGCCTTGCGCGCCCGTACCGTCTCGCGCAGCCGCGCCGCATCGGCTTCCGACACATACCGCAGTTCGGCTTCCTCGCCCTTGCCGCCGCCGGTCTCGAACCGCACCACGGCCAGCCCCAGGATCCGGGCCAGCGCCGGCTGCTCGATGCTGACATCGGCGATCCGGTCAAAGGGGACCGAGCGCGCCGCGCGGCTGATCAGCCCGCGTTCGATGCGAATGTCGTCCGCGCCGACGAAATAGCGAAACCGCTGCCAGCTTAGCCAGCGCAGCACCAGGCTGGCGATCAGGATCACGCCGATCACCGGCAGCGCGCCCAGATCGCTGCCGCGGGTGCCATAGAGCGCCGCGACAATCGGTACGAACAGTTCGGGCAGGCCGCTGATCGTGCTGACCACCAGGCCGAGCGGGGCGAGACGTTCGCCAGCGGCCGGGTCTGGTGCTGGCGCTGGCCCGGTCAACCCTGGTTCTGCCGGATATGGGCGCGGATCGCCTCGCGCATCGCCTCAGCCTCGGCCAGTTTGAGCCCGGGCAAGGAGATGCTGGCGCCGTGGTTTCCGGCGGTATGGACAGTCAGCGCGGCCAGCCCCCAGCGCCGCATCAGCGGACCCTGATGGACGTCGATGTGCTGGATCCGGCCGAGCGGGACCACGGTATCGTGGTGGAACAGCCAGCCCTGGACGACGCGCAGCCGGTCACCGCCAAAGCTGTAGCCCCAGCGTCGATAGCGCCGCGCCGGCGCCACCAGCACCAGCCACACGGCGAGCGCCAGTGCCGGGATCAGGAACAGTCCGGCGGGCAGCGGTGTTAGCGCTTCGATGACTACGGCGATCACCATTTGAATCAGGCCAACTACCCCGCCGTGCACTCTCAGCAACTTGACGAAATCGGGGTTGAGCGGGGTGAGGTCTTCAGTCTCGTCCATAGCCGCGGTTATGGCTGCGCGGCGCGCTGCCCGCAAGACGCGGCCATGCTCAGTCGCCGTAGAAGTTGAGTTCGAGTACCACGTTGTTGGGATCGGTAACGAAAACTTGGGTTAAGCCGATCGAAGCAATCGTGTTGATGTGGTGAGCGAGGCCCCGCGCTTCCAGCCGGGCCAGCAGTTCGGTCAGCCCGGTGCAGGCGAAGGCAACGTGATGGATCGCCCCGGTTGGCTCGCCGGTATTGACCTCGCGGTCGAAGGCGCGCGGGCAGTCGGTGTGGTTTATGTGAACCACCGCCCGCCCGGTCTGGTCATACATCCACTGGATCAGGTGAGGCGGGAGCGGCGGCGGACCGTCGCGGCGCTCAAGCCCCAGCACCGCGGCATAGAAGCCCGCGGTCTCGTCCATCCGCTCAGTGATCAGGTTGAAATGATCGAGGGCATTCACCTGCATCCGCGCTCTCCTTGTGCCATTAGCTGGACAGAGCCGCCTCGCTCTCGGCCATCAGTTCCTCGACGATCGCGGCGACCGGCTCTTCGGCGTTGACCATGCCGACCGACTGCCCGGCCATGACCGAGCCGCTCTCGATATCGCCGTCGATCACCGCGCGGCGCAGCGCCCCGGCCCAGAATTTCTCGATCTCTAGCTGGGCTTCTTCCATGTCGATCGTGCCGGCATCGAGCAGCGCCGCCACCTCGCGCTGCTTGGCGGTGAACTCCTCGGTGCCCCTGTTCTTGAGCGCGCGGACCGGGATCACCGGCAGCCGCGGATCGATCTGAACCGAAGCGACGGCATCGCGGGCATTGGTGCGGAAGAACGCCTTTTTGAAATCGGGGTGCGCGATACTCTCGCTGGCGCAAGCAAACCGCGTGCCCAGCTGGACCCCGCAGGCGCCCATGTCGAGATAAGCGGCGATCATCCCGCCGCGCCCGATCCCGCCGGCGACGAACACCACGTGGTCCTCGGCCAGCGACGGCAGGAACTCCTGCGCCAGCACCGAAGTGGCGACTGGGCCGATATGCCCGCCCGCTTCGCTGCCTTCGATGATCAGCGCATCGGCGCCCGAACGAAACAGCTTCCTGGCCAGCGCAAGCGTGGGCGCGAAAACCAGCACTTTGGCATCGAACGCCTTGATTGCCTCGAGCGAGCCCTTGGGCGGGATCCCTCCGGCCAGCACCACGTGGCCGACCCGGTGGCGCGCGCAAACCTCGATCAGCTCGAACAGCAGCGGGTGCAGGGTGATCAGGTTGACCCCGAATGGCTTGGTGGTCAGCGCCTTGGTCGCGGCGATCTCGGCATCGAGCAGATCCGGCGTCATCGCCCCGCAGGCGATCACCCCGAAGCCGCCGGCATTGCTGATCGCGGCCACCAGATTGCGCTCTGAAACCCAGGACATCGCCCCGCACAGGATCGCATAGTGGGTACCAAGGAATGCGGCGCCGCGCGCCATGTGGGCAGAAGTCAGCGGGTATGCGGTCATGAATGTGGCCCCGGGGAGGTAAATCTGGGTGTCCCGCGCCTTAGTGCGGTGGATGCGCTGCGGCAAGCGGGCGTCACCGGCATGGCATCACGGCAACGGCCGGACGATTGGCCGGCACCGCGCGGCATATTTCAGCTTGTCCTGCTGCGGCACTGCTTGCATTGGGGCAGCGGTGCCAGCCGGGCAAATCCGGTCCAGCCAATTGCGTCGCGATCGAGGCCCCTTGCTCCAGTCCTTGCGAGATTACCGCGACGAGCGCCTGGCGGGGATCCGCGCCTCGGGCCGACAGCGCCTGGTCAGCCTGGCGCTGGCGCTGCTGGTAGAGGCGTTGCTGGTGCTGGTAGTGCTGTCGCTGGGCTGGTCGCAGCCGCAACCCGAGCGGGCGGGGACGACCCTGGTCAGCGTCAACGTCAAGGCCGCGCCCGATCCCTCCCCCGAGCCGGAAAAGCCCGAATTCTCACGTTCAAGCCCGCCGCTGCAAAAGCCCAAGGTGGCGCCGCCGGTGCCCGTAATCGCGCCCGTGGAAACGCCTGCGCCGCTGGCCAAGGCGATAATCCCGGTTTCCAAGGCAGAGCTGGCGGTGCTCGATATCGGCAACCTGCCGCGTCAACCCAGCGCCGCGCCGACGCCCGGCAAGGCCGGATTTGGCCCGCGCGATACCGGTTCGGCGGGAGACAGCAAGCGGGTCGGCTCGGCCCCGAACGGCGAGCCGCTCTATGCTGCGGCCTGGTATCGCGAACCCGGCGACAGCGAGCTCAGCGGCTACCTTTCGACCGCCGACGGGCCGGGCTGGGCGCTGATCGCCTGCCGCACCGTCGCCGAATTCCGGGTCGAGGACTGCGTCGGGCTTGATGAGTATCCCGAAGGCTCCCGCATCCAGCGCGCAGTCCTCGCCGCCGCCTGGCAGTTCCGCGTCCGCCCGCCGCGGCTGGGCGGGGTATCGAAGGTGGGGGAGTGGGTGCGGATCAGGATCGATTATGGGATCAGGCGGAAGTGAAATAGATCCCGCTTGATTCCCATGGCGGGAACTGGTATTGCCGCCTATGCGAATTATTGCGCGCAGCACGCTGGTTGCCTTCTTGGAAAAGCACCCGGAAACAAAAGCATCGCTGACGCATTGGCAGAATGTGGCGAAAAATGCGGAATGGCAGAACGCGAACGACGTGCAGAGAGCTTTCTCCAAGGCGAAGGCCCTGAATGGCGAGCGGGTGCGTTTTGAAGTGGCTGGCGGCGATTACCGGCTTGTCGTGGCGTTCGATTTCAGGCGCTCGATTGCATTCGTGAAGTTCGTTGGCACCCACGCTGAATATGACCGTATCGACGCCTTGACCGTAACTATATTCTAAGGAGGCCGCCGTGGACATCAAACCGATCAAGACCGACGCCGATCATGAGGCTGCGCTGCGCGAAATCGAGGCACTGTGGGGCGCGGCTGAGGGGACCCCCGAAGGCGACCGGCTCGATGTCATGGCGACGCTGGTCGAGGCCTATGAAGAGAAGCGCTGGCCGCTCGCCGACATGGACCCGGTCGAGGCGATCGAGGCTGCCATGGCCCACGAAGGCCGCACCCGCGCCGACCTCGGTATGCTCATCGGCAAGAATCGCGCCACCGAAGTGCTCAAGCGCCAGCGCGGATTGACCCTGCCGATGATCCGCCGGATCGCCAAAGAATGGCACGTGCCGGAGCGATTGCTGGTGCGGGAGTATGCGGTGGGGTGAGCGGGATTAAGCGGCCTCGCTCTCCGCATCCATCCCATAAGCGGTATGCAACACCCGCACTGCCAGTTCGGTTTCGTCCTCGTCGATCAGCACCGAGATCTTGATTTCGGAGGTTGAGATCGCCTGGATATTGATCCCCCGATCGGCCAGCGCGCGGAACATGGTGCTGGCGATCCCGGCGTGGCTGCGCATGCCGACGCCGACGACCGAGATCTTGGCGATCTTGCCGTCGGTGATGATCCGGTTGTAGCCGATCGCTTCCTTCTGCGCCTCCAGCAGGGTCTGGGCGCGGAGCAGATCGGCGCCCGGCACGGTGAAGGTCACGTCGGTCTCACCCTTGTCGCGCCCGACGTTCTGGATGATCATGTCGACGTTGATGTTCGCCGCCGCGAGCGGGGAGAAGATCGTCGCCACCGCGCCGGGGCGGTCAGGCACGCGGGTGAGGATCACCTTGGCCTCGTTCTTGTCGGCGGCGATGCCGGTGATCAACTGGCTTTCCATGTCGAGGCCCTCTTGTACCGTGGCAAGTTCTTCGTCTGAAACAATCATCGT
>JANOGS010000011.1:0-1900 GCA_031414115.1 Novosphingobium sp.
GAGCGGGCTGGTGATGAGCCGATGCCAATCGGAAAAACTCTAGGGCCTGCTGCTCGCGGCTCAAAGCCCGCTGTGCCCCTCAGGTCAGCGCACGCCCGTCGCTGTCAGCGGATCAAGCGGCTGACCGTTGATGCGCATTTCATAGTGCAGATGCGGGCCAGTCGAATTGCCGGTTGAGCCGACATAGCCGAGCACCTGACCCGAAGCGATCTGCTGGCCGGTGTAGACCGCAAGCTGCGAGAGGTGGCCGTAGCGGGTCTGCATGCCCTTGCCGTGATCGATCGCCACGAACAGGCCGTAACCGCCCCACCACTGCGCCGCCACCACTACGCCCGGCGAAGGGGCGACCACCGGGGTTCCGGTCGCGGCGGCAAGATCGACCCCGCTGTGCTGGCGCCAGCCGCCCAGGATCGGGTGATAGCGCGCGCCGAAGCGGCTGGTCAGCGCCGCCGCGGCCAGCGGCAGCCGCGAAGGCCAGACAAAGGCTCCGGCCGGGACCAGCGGCCTGCCTGCCTTGCCGGCAAGGCCTGCCTTGCCCGCAGCCCCCGCCACGCCCGGTTTGGGCGGCGGGCGATAGCGCGAGAAATCGATCGGAACGCCTTCGATATCGGCAGCGCGGCCAAAGGTGATTCGCGCCGGTTCGACGAATTCGGGGTATGTCAGACCCGAGGCGGCGGCTAGCGGCACGGCGCGCAGCTGCTCCGACATGACCTCAATCCCCCCCTCGCTGGCGCGCGCGAAACCAGCGTTTGAGGCCGTGCCCAAAGCCAGGCAGGCCACCATGCCGGTTAACACCAGACGGGACTTGCCCATCATCAACGCCCCCTCAAGGACTCGCGCCGCAAAGCCGCCGCCGCAGCGCAGGAGTTTATGCCTTGTGCGGGAATCGATCAAGGCCAGTCGTTTGCCCCCATTTCGAGTAGTGCAATCCTATTGCGGGACAGCGCCGCAATCGCAGTTGAGTAAAGCAATAAGCTTAACGCGCTTCACTTTGCCGGCGATTGGATCAACAATGCGCGGGCAGCATCTGCGATACGGCAACGGAGCGAGCAACAGTGGCAAACGGGGCAAGCCTGATTCTGGGACATGTAATCGACACCGATGGTGTCCGCGCGGTGTGCAGCTTCCGGCGTGAGGCGCTGGTTTCGACTCGCCAGGGCGTCGCCCATGAGAAGCTCGCGGCAACCTCGATCGGCGGGCTGGTCAAGATCGCGGTGGGCGATTTCCTGCTGATCGGCACCTTGGGCGAACTGCGCGTCGACCGGGCCAATTCCGAACTGGTCCAGGCCGAGGTTGAATTCATGGGCGAAGGGCCGATCGGGCCAGCTGGCACGCTGGCCAGTTTCCGCCGCGGGGTCAGCATCTATCCGCATCCGGGCGACACCGTGCGGCTGGCCGAAGAGGCTGACTTTGCTGAAATCTTCGCGCCGCCGGCCTTGCCGCACATCATGTTCGGTACGGTCTATCCCACCGAAACCGTTCGCGCTCCGATCCTCTATGACCGCCTGCTTGGCCGCCACTTCGCGATCCTGGGATCGAGCGGCACCGGCAAATCGACCACCGTATCCCTGCTGCTCCACCAGATCCTAAAGGCCGCACCGCACGCCCATATCCTGATCCTCGACCCGCACGGCGAATATGCCCATGCCTTCGGGGCCAAGGCCAAGGTCTGGGATGTCGACAACCTGCAGCTGCCCTACTGGGCGATGAACCTGGAAGAGCACTGCGAGGCCTTCGTCACGTCCAGCGCCGACGAGGCCGCGGTTGATCGCAACATCCTCGCCAAATGCCTGCAAAAGGCCCGCGCCCGCAACGTCCGGATCAGCGAAGCGGCCAAGGTTACTGCCGATACCCCGATCGCCTACCAGCTCGCCGATCTGCTGCTGGCGCTGGAGGAAGA
>JANOGS010000012.1:0-8147 GCA_031414115.1 Novosphingobium sp.
CCGACGAAGAGCAGCACGGTGATCCACACCGCCGCGATGCCCATGATGCGGGTCGACAGCGAGCCGGTATGCGGCGCGCGCGCAGAGCCCTCGGCAATTGCCTCAGCTTCAACCTCAGCCGCGGCTGCCAGCGGCCGGGTCGTCGAGGCTGTAGCCCAGGCCGCGGATCGTGGTGATCACGTCGGGGCCGAGCTTCTTGCGGATGCGGGTGACGAAGACCTCGATGGTGTTCGAATCGCGGTCGAAATCCTGGTCGTAGATATGCTCGATCAGCTCGGTGCGGCTGACCACCTTGCCCTTGTGGTGGAGCAGGTAGGACAGCAGCTTGTATTCCTGCGCGGTCAGCTTGACCGGCTCGCCGGCGAGTGTGACTCGGCCCGAACGGGTATCAAGCCGGACATCGCCGGCGGTGAGTTCGGAGCTGGTATTGCCCGAGGCACGGCGGATCAGGGCGCGCAGCCGGGCGATCAGCTCTTCGGTCTGGAACGGCTTGGCGAGGTAATCGTCGGCCCCGGCATCCAGCCCGGCAACCTTGTCCGACCAGCTGTCACGCGCGGTCAGCACCAGCACCGGGAACTTGCGGCCTTCCTTGCGCCACATCCCCAGCACGGTCAGCCCGTCAATCTCGGGCAGGCCAAGGTCGAGCACCACCGCATCGTATTCCTCGGTCGAGCCCATGAAGTGGCCGTCCTCGCCATCGGTAGACAGGTCAACCGCATAGCCAGTGGCTTCAAGTGTGGACTTGAGCTGGCGCCCAAGGGTCGGTTCGTCTTCGACGATCAGGATGCGCATCGGAAATACCCCAAAGATGTGCCGGCCAAATGGGCCGAAACGCCCTTGCCAGTCAAGTTAGCGGCGCTGGCGGAGAATTTCGCCGGTGCGCGCATCGACATCGATGAAGATCACGCGGCCTTCGCGGATGAATTTGAGGCGGTAGGCCAGCGCCGCCGGATCGTACTCGGGGCCAAGGTACTGCGCACCGGGCATCAGTGGCAGCACCTTCTGCTCGATCTCGCGCAGCGAGCGGACATTACCGGCGCGCAATTCCTTGCGGGCCTTGCCCTGCTCGTCCTTGGGGCCGGCCAGCGCAGGCGTCGTGGGCAGCGCCAGCGCCAGGATCAGCAGGGGGGCAAGTTTCCTCATGGTCGGTTTGTGCCTAATCCTGGGGCCTTGAACAAGGTGTGAATGGTTCAGCTCGCTTTGAGCAAGGCGATGTAGCGACGGCGGATTTCAGCCGTGAAACTGCCCGCAGCACCGTCCGCGACCGGCAGCCCGTCAACCTCGACCACCGGCAGCACCAGGGTTCCCGCGCCGGAACTGAACGCCTCACGCGCGGCGAACAGCTCGTCTGGAGTGAACGGCCGCTCCTCCACCGCCAGCCCGATTGCGCGGGCGATTTCCAGCACAGAGATACGCGTCACCCCCGGCAAGACCCCGTGATCCACCGGATGCGAGACCAGCACGCCCTGGCTGTCGATGATATGGGCGTTGGAACTGGTCGCCTCGGTGATCACCCCGTTTTCGACCAGCCAGGCATCATCAACCCCGGTGTCGCGCGCTTCGGCCTTCATCATGACGGCATAGAGCAGCTGGGTGGTCTTGGCGCTGCGCAGCTGCCAGCGCAGATCGGGCCGCAGCACGATCCTCAGGCCTTTTGCTGCGACCGGGTTGGCGATCAGCGCATCGGCCTGGGTATAGGCAATCCGCGTCGCCGGGATCGATGGATCGGGCAAAGGAAAGGCGCGGTCGGCCGCTTCGCCGCCGGTCAGCTGGAGATAGATCCGCCCCTCGGTCAGGCCATTGCGGGCGATCAGTTCGGTCAGCACAGCCGGCCAGTCGGTATCGTCAACGATCCGCGCCATGGCCTTGGAACGCGCAAGCCGCGCGGCGTGGTGCGGCCAGTTGCAGAACCGCCCGTCGATCACTGGCGAGACCTCGTAGACCCCCTGCCCGAAGGTCAGGGCTCGATCGAACACCGAGACCTTGGCCTCGGTTTCGGGAAGGAACTCGCCGTTGAGCCAGACTGTGCGCATATTGCACCCTCTTGGCGCCGCCGTGCGCCTTGTCAACGCGTCTAGGTGCCCCTAGGAGCCGCCCAGCATGGCCGCCGCACCGATCCTATCCTGGGAAGGCCTGGACCTGCAGCAGGGCTCAGGCTGGCTGTTTCGCGGGCTTGACCTCGGCATCAGCCCCCGTGACCGGCTGGCCCTGATCGGCCGCAATGGCGCCGGCAAGACCACGCTGCTGCGGCTGATTTCGGGGGAGATCGAGGCTGACAAGGGCAAGCGTTCGATCCAGCCCGGCACCCGGATCGTGGTGCTCGAACAGGACCCGTTCTTCGCCGGCTGTGCCACGCTGATGGACTTTGCGCTGCATGGCCCGGATGCCCCGCCGCGCCATGCGGTCGAGGCGATTGCGGGACAGCTCGGTATCGACATGAGCCGCCCTGCGGAGAGCGCATCGGGCGGCGAACGGCGCCGCGCCGCACTGGCCCGCGCGCTCGCCTCTGAGCCCGATCTGCTGCTGCTCGACGAGCCGACCAACCACCTCGATCTTGCCGCGATCGACTGGCTCGAGGACTGGCTGAGCCGCTACAAGGGGGCTTTCGTGGCGATCAGCCATGACCGCACCTTCCTGACCCGGCTGACCCGGGCAACGCTGTGGCTCGACCGCGGCAGCCTGCGCCGCAAGGAGATCGGCTTTGGCGGCTATGATGCCTGGGAAGAGGCGGTCTATGCCGAGGAAACCCGCGCCGCCGAACGGCTTGACGCCCGGCTCAAGCTTGAGGCGCACTGGCTTGAGCGCGGGGTAACCGCGCGGCGCAAGCGCAACCAAGGGCGGCTCGAGAAGCTCTGGGAGATGCGCGCTACTCGTGCCGCGATGCTGAGCCCGCAAGGCGCGGCGAAGATCGCGCTGGCGACCGATGACGTGAAGACCAAGGCGGTGATCGTTGCCGACAAGGTCACCAAACGCTTTGGCGAACGCCCCATCATCAAGGACTTCACGCTTCGGATCACTCGCGGCGACCGGATCGGGGTGGTCGGCGCCAACGGCGCGGGCAAGACCACGCTGCTCAAGCTGCTGACCGGCGAACTGGCGCCGGACAGCGGCACCGTCACCCTCGCCAAGACGCTGCAGGGCACGGTGATCGACCAGCAACGCAGCCTGATGAGCCCGGACAAGCGGGTCCGCGACGTGCTCGCCGAGGGCGGCGACTGGATCGACGTGCGCGGGGTCAGGAAGCACATCCAGGGCTATCTCAAGGACTTCCTGTTCGAGCCTTCGCTGGTCGATGCCCGGATCGGCACGCTCTCGGGCGGCGAGCGCAGCCGCCTGCTGCTGGCCCGCGAATTCGCCCGCAAATCGAACCTCTTGGTGCTCGACGAGCCGACCAATGACCTCGACCTCGAAACCCTCGACCTGCTCCAGGAGGTAATCGCCGATTACGACGGCACCGTCCTGATCGTCAGCCACGACCGCGATTTCCTCGATCGCACGGTGACGGTAACGCTGGGGCTCGATGGCTCGGGCAAGGTCGATATCGTTGCCGGCGGGTACGAGGACTGGGTCAAGCAGCGGAGCGGCCGGCCGGCGCCCGCGAAGAGCCCCAAGCCCGCCACTGAAGACGCTCCCCCGCCCGCGCCTGCGCCCACCAAGGCCAAGCTTACCTACAAGGACCAGCGCGACTACGATATGCTCCCCGCCCGGATCGAAGCGCTCCTCGCCCAGATCGCCCGCGACGAAACGGCCCTCCACGACCCGGCGCTCTACACCCGCGACCCGGCCAGGTTCGCCGCGCTGACCAAGGCGATCGAGGCGGCGCAGGCGGAGAAGGACGCGGCGGAGGAGCGGTGGCTGGAGCTGGCGGAGCTGGTCGAGGGGTAATCCTGAATTCCGATCGACTTGATTTTTTCATCTGGCACAGCATAGTCAATCCAACGGGGTCCTGATGTTCAGAATCGAAATGGACGAAGCCACACTGAACTCGGTGCTGAAAGCTGCGCTGGATGCTGGCGGCCGGGGCGTCAGGCTGGCCATGAAGATCCGCGCCATCCGGAAGACTCTGGATAAATTGGCTGACGGCTTCAATCAGGTCCAGCAGCGCGCGGCCCGGATCAAGCCCGAGCTGATGATCGCTGATGGCCAGTATGAGAGCATTCGCAGCGCCCTGATGCCGGGAGATGCAACTTTCGGCTGGCCGAGCAAGAGCGGGCGGTTGCTGCAAAGTCTGGACCTTGCAAATGCACGGCGCCGGGGAGGAATGAGTTCGCCCGATGACTATCTGTGCAAGCTGACGATTGGGCCGCCGCAGGCCCGCCAGTTTGGGCGCTACTGCGCGATCTTCGTTTACCGGCACGCTGACAACTGCGGCAAAATTGTCTGGATTGGCCGCGAATCGGCATTTCCCGGA
Source organism: Novosphingobium sp. (assembly GCA_031414115.1). Taxonomy (GTDB): domain Bacteria; phylum Pseudomonadota; class Alphaproteobacteria; order Sphingomonadales; family Sphingomonadaceae; genus Novosphingobium. Next base: position 4,412 of record JANOGS010000012.1, read on the forward strand.
ATGCTGGAGGCCATCGCTGGTGAGTGGTCCGATTGAACGGCGCCGATACAGCGCTTGACTTTTTCCTGAATGTTGACTAATAATACAACACGAAGGAGACCGCCATGGCCTCGATTGCCGATAATGACAGCCTCATAGCCGATCGTCTGGTCGCCGTTTCCGCGCGCGGCAGCGCCGCATCGTCGCGCCATGCTCCCAAACCCGAGCCGGCATTGTCGGCGCGGGACTTGAAAGAAGCAAGTTCGGTTCTGGCTGAAACGCTGGTTGCCGATGCCGTGAGTTTTGCGCTCAATGTCGATGGCCGAAGCCTGCGAAAGCTGTCTCGGGATACCGGGCTCGATCCCGCGTTTCTTTCGCGGCTGGCATCGGGAAAGAACTGCACAATGGGATCGTTGGCATTGCTGGCGCTTCTGCTGGACAAGAATCTGCGTGTATCGATTGAGTAGCCCCAAGCCATGACACCGGAAATTTGGGCCAGAATCGGCGCGGGATCGGAAGTGGTGCTCGCCTCCGGGGCGATCTATGTCACCGCGCTGCATCTGATCGCGCATCTCGAAGACCGGCAACAGGAAAAGGCTAAAACGGACACCATCAAGAACAAGCACAAGGGCTATGCGGATACGCTGCGCAAGTACGCATCGCTTAGCACGCCGTTCAAGCTCACCGTCATCTTCCTAGCGACACTGGCCAAGTTACTTTCCTCACTGGTCAAAGTCGTCTGAACCCCCCTCACCCGATCCGATAAAACCCCGCCACCCGGTCCAGCGCCAGCTTCAACACCAGCTTGCCGCTCCGAACCGGCCAGGCCAGCGCGCGTTCGGCATCCGGCAAGGTTTCCCCCGCGCAGACCACTCGCCACAACACATCCGACAAGCCCGGTCCCGCCGCCGCCACCGCGCCTTCAAAGCGCTGCCGCGCGGCAAGCTGGCGCTCGCTGGGGTGGAGCCCGCGATTCGCTCCGCCGCCCTGGACCCGCACCGGGTCCCAGCGCATGGTCACGCCGGGTGAGAGCTGCGCCGTTTCCCAATCGCGGCGCAGGCATTCTCCGGCGGCGAACTGCGCGTCGCTGAGGTGGCCGCGGGCATGGAGCCAGCTCAATGGGCTTTCCGCGAGGTTGACCGTGACCGAGCGGCGGCCCTTGCGCGGCGGGTTACCCAGCGGTCCGTTATCGCTCAGTTCGCGTTCGACAAATTGGCGCTGCATCGCATTCCCCTTCGCTGGCTGGTGAGTGAATCGGCTTGCCAAATGCAGGCTCTTGTAGGAAAGTAGAAAAACCATATTGGTTAGTCGGGGGCAGGCCATGATCAACCGCATCCGCGACATCCGCCGCAACAAGGGGCTGACCCTGGCCGACGTCGCCGCGCGCTGCAGGCCGGCGACCACCGCGCAGACCATCGGCAGGCTCGAGACCGGGACGCGGCAATTGTCGCTGGTGTGGATGAACCGGATCGGCGCGGCACTAGGGGTTGATCCCGAACTGCTGGTCCGCGGCGAAACCGCCGAGCAGCCCAAATATATCGCCCGCCTCACCGCCGATGGCGCCGAGCCGCTGAGCGCCCCGCGCGATGCGATCCTGCCGACCGCGCTGGGCGGAGATGGGCCGCTGCTGGCGCTGGCGATCGAAACCGGCGCCGGGCAATACCGCCCCGGCGACCAGGTCTGGCTGCGTCAGCACGGGCCGGAGGACTTCGCCCGGCTGCTCAACCGCGACGTACTGGTTCCGCGCGCCGGCGGGCGGTTCGCCTTCGGGCGGCTGATCGACCGCGACGAGCACCGGGTGGCGGTGCTGCCCCCCGATCCCGGCCAGCGCCAGATCGTGATCGACAATCCGGCGTGGATCGCCGCCGCGGAAATGCTGGTGCGGCAGTTGTGAAGCGCCTTCGGGTCCTGTCGCTTTCGACGCTCTACCCCAACGACCAGACGCCCAACTTCGGGATCTTCGTCGAGCGGCAGATGCAGGCGGTGGCGGCGCGCGGCGATATCGATCTGGTCCTGGTCAATCCGCTTGGAATCCCGCCCTTCCCGCTCTCGCTGCACCCGCGCTACCGGGCGGTGGGGGGGATCGCGCGCGCGGAAATGCGCGGCGGGATTCAAGTGCTGCGGCCGCGTTTCCTGTCGCTGCCCGGTGCGCTCGGGCGCTTCAATGCGGCGGCGGAGGCACGCGCGGTGTTGCCGCTGGCCCGCCGGCTGCAGCGCGAGGCGGCGTTCGACGTGGTCGATGCGCAATTCTTCTGGCCCGATGGCCCCGCAGCGCTGCGGGTGGCAAAGGCGCTGGGCCTGCCGCTGTCGATCAAGGCGCGCGGGGCTGATATCCATTTTTGGGGAGCGAAGCCAGGGGTCGCCGATCAGGTTCTCGCGGCGGCACTGGCGGCCGATGGATTGCTGGCCGTGGCGGGCGGGTTGGCCGATGATATTGCCGCCTTGGGGGTGCCGCGCGAACGGATCGGCATCCACCGTACCGGGCTTGAACGCACGGTGTTCCGCCCGCTCGACCGGGCCGAGTGCCGGGAGAAGCTGGGTCTGCCGCTGGACAAGCCGGTGCTCGCTGCAGTCGGCGCGCTGATCCCGCGCAAGGGTCAGCGCTATGCGATCGAGGCGCTGAAGGATTTGCCCGATGCGATACTGGTGCTGGCCGGGACCGGCAGCGACGAAACCGAACTGCGCGCCCTTGCCGCCGCGCAGGGTCTGGCCGAGCGGGTCCGCTTCCTTGGCGCGGTGCCGCATGGCGACCTGCCGGTGCTGCTCTCTGCCGCCGATGTCTTTGTCCTGCCCACCGCCAGTGAGGGCCTCGCCAATGCCTGGGTCGAGGCGCTGGCCTGCGGCACTCCGGTGGTGACCACGGCGATCCCCGGTGCGCTCGAACTGCTTACCCAGCCCGCCTGGGGCGGCTTTGCCGCGCGCGATGGAGTGGCGATCGCGGGGGTGGTGCGCGGGATTCTCGCCGCCCCCCCGTCGCGCGAGGAGGTCCAGCGCGGCGCGACCGGATTTAGTTGGGAGGCCAATGCCGAGGCGCTGGTGGCGCATTGGCGGAAGCTGGCGGGGCGACAAGATCCTCTCCATTTTGCGAAGCCAAATGGGGAGGTGGCAGACGCCGCAGGCGGCTGACGGAGGGGTACTCTGCCTTGCGATATTACCCTTCCGTCAGGTGCTTCGCACCTGCCACCTCCCCGCTTGTGCTACGCAAAAACAGGGAGGATCGAAGGACTCACCCCAGCTCGCGCGCCAGCTTTTCCTGCTTGTCCAGCGCGGTTTCGATCGGGACGAAGCTCGCCGAATTGATCTTGAGCCAGACCAGGATCGGCGCGGCCATGTAGATCGAGCTGTAGGTTCCGACGAAAATGCCAAGCGTGATCGCGGCGGTGAAGCCGAAAATCACATTGGGGCCGAACAGCAGCAGCGCGAGCAGCGTGATCAGCACCGACAGCGAGGTCACCACGGTGCGGCTCAGCGTCTCGTTGACCGAGAGGTCGAGCAGCTCGGGGATCGGCATCCGGCGGTACTTCTTGAGGTTCTCGCGGATCCGGTCATAGACCACGATGGTGTCGTTGAGCGAATAGCCGATCAGAGTCAGGATCGCGGCAACGATGTTGAGGTCGAACTCCATCTGGGTGACCGCGAACAGCCCCAGGGTCAGCGTTACGTCATGGACCAGCGCGAACAGCGCGCCCACCCCGAACTGCCATTCGAAGCGGATCCAGATGTAGATCGAGATCGCCACCATCGCCAGGCCGAGCGC
>JANOGS010000013.1:0-6502 GCA_031414115.1 Novosphingobium sp.
GCGACCGGCGCCGCGGCTTTGGAGCCGCCCAGCCCATGCTCGATCACCACCGAGCAAGCATAGCGCGGGTTGGCGGTCGGGGCGAAGCAAACGAACAGGCCATGATCGCGATACTTCCACTCGCCCGACTGGCCGCGCTGGCCGCCGGTGATCTTGCGCACCTGCGCGGTGCCAGTCTTGCCACCCATCTCGATCCCGGGAAGAGGAAGCTTGCTCGCCCCCGCGGTGCCGTCGCCATTGACCACTTCCCACATCCCGCCGCGAACGATCGCGAGATGTTCGGGGTCGAGGCCGATCAGCGGGGCGGGTTTGGTGTGCGCGCCGATCAGGGTCGGCTGAACGTCGCGGCCCGAGGCGATCCGCGCCGCCATCACCGCTTGCTGCAGCGGATTGACCAGGAAGTAGCCCTGGCCGATGGTGGCGTTGACGGTATCGAACACCGCCCAGGGCTTGCCGTATTTCTTCTGCTTCCAGGCCGGATCGGGCACCGTGCCATAGGACTGTCCCGCCACCGGCAGCTCAAAGCTCTGCCCCAGGCCCAGCCGGCGCGACATTACCGCGATCGGGTCCATCCCGATCTTCTGGGCGAAGTGATAGAAATAGACGTCGCAACTCTGGTAGATCGCCTTGGCCATGTTGACCGTGCCGTGGCCGCGGCGGTTCCAGCAGTGGAACACCCGGTTGCCGACGCGCAAGCCGCCGCCGCAGCCGACGGTGGCTTCCGGATCGAGTCCGGCCTCGAGGAAGGCCAGCGCAACCATCGGCTTGACGGTCGATCCCGGCGGATAGAGCCCGCGCAGCACCTTGTTGCGCAAGGGCACATGATCGTCGTCGGACAGCATTTTCCATTCGATCCGGCCGATCCCGTCGGAAAACCGGTTGGGATCGTAGCTCGGCATCGAGGCCATGGTCAGGATATCGCCATTGTCGCAATCCATCACCACCACCGCGCCGCTTTCCAGGCCGATCCGCCGCGCCGCATAGTCCTGCAGCGGGCCGTTGATCGCCAGCTTCATCGGATTGCCGGGGACATCGTCGCGCATTTCGAGATCGCGCACCACCTTGCCGCTGGCGGTCACTTCCACCCGCCGCGCACCCGGCTTGCCGCGCAGGCGCTGCTCGTAATACTTCTCGAACCCGTCCTTGCCGATCTTGAACCCGGGGGTGATCAGCAGCGGGTTGCGCTCCTTGTCATAGTCCTCGGCCGAAGCCGGGCCGACGTAGCCGAGCAGGTGGCCGACCGACGGCCCGGTGGGATACCAGCGGGTAAAGCCCTGCTGCGCGATCACACCGGGCAGATCGGGCAAGCGCACCAGCACCTTGTCGTACTCGCCCGGCGGCAGTCCGGTGGCGACTTCGACCGGTTGCGAGCCGTGGCCCTTGTCGATCTTGTCCTTGAGGTCGCGAAGCTGCACCGGAGTGAGCACCAGCAGCCGGCCAAGCTCGGCCAGGGTGCGCTCAGTATTGACCAGCCGGTTGGGGACCACGTCGACCCGGAACTCGATCCGGTTGGAGGCAAGCTGGGCGTTGTTGCGGTCAAGGATTGCCCCGCGCCGCGGCGGGATCAGGGTGAGGTTGACCCGGTTGCTCTCTGCTGCGGTCTCGTACTTTTCGTTCTGGACCAGTGCGATCCAGCCCATCCGCACCGCGAGCAGCACGCCAAGTCCGGTCTGCAGCCCGCCGATCAGGAACGAGCGCCGCTCGAAACTGTTCTTGAGCGTGCCCGAGCTGACATGCTGCGGTTCGCCGAACATCAGACCTCCCGGATCGGGATTAGGCGGAACTTGTCGGCCGCGCCAACCAGCCGCGCGGCGATCGGATAGGCCAACGCCGCAATTACAATCTGCGGCCCGATTACCTGCAGCGGAGTCCTGCCTCCGGCCAGATTGGCGAGCGCCAGCGTCAACACCAGATAGCCGGCGATGATCCCGATCGCGACCACCCAGTTGTGCAGGAACCCGCGCCAGGGGAAGCGCCGCTCGATCACGTCGAGCCCGATCATCGCCAGCGACCAGAGCAGTACTGCCGATCCGAATGGCTGGCCCGAATAGAGATCATCGAACAGCCCAAGTGGCAGCCCGGCCCAGACCGGAAACAGCCCGGGGCGCAATTGCTGCCACGCAACCAGCAACAGAAATCCGAACGGCGGCATCACCGGGGCCGAAGTGATGATTGGCCAGGTCGGACTGAGGCTGCCGAGCATCACCAGCAGCCACGGCGTTGCGAGCGCGAGCAGCGGGGAAGGCTCGCGGTTGATCCGCGGCCGGCCCAGCTCGCGCAAGTCCTTGGGCAGCGCAACCTTGGGCAGCGGCACCTTGGGCAGGGGTACCGGCATCAGTTTGCTTCTGCTGCTGCGCCGGGCGGGGGCGGCTGGGTTTCGTCCCAGGGGCGGGTAACCGCAACGAATTCGGACATCCCGGGGTCGCTTAACGGCCGGGCGATCGCACCGTCACGGGTCAGCTCGCCGACTACCGCCACTGCCGTGCCGGGCCGGTACATCCCGCCAGAACCGGAAGTGATGATCGCATCGCCCTTCTTCAGCGGGTTCAACCCGGTGTTGGTCAGGCGGATCAGCAGGGTACCGTCGCCGCGCCCGGTGGCATAGGCTTGGATCCCGTCGCCGGCGCGGCGCACCGGGATCGAGCTATCGGTGTCGGTGATCAGCAGCACCCGGGCCGAGCTGTCGCCCACTTCGAGCACCCGTCCGACCAGCCCGAGCGGCGCGATCACCGGCATGCCCACCGCGACGCCCTGATCCGCGCCGGCGCCAAGGATGGCAAAGCGCCGGGTGCTGGCTGAAGTCGAGCCGATCAGACGGGCGACCACGACCGGCTTGGGATCGGCCTCAGCCAGGCCGAGCAAGGCTTTCAGCCGCGCGTTCTCCTGCTTGAGCGCGGCGGCTTCGGACAGCCGCACCCGGGCTTCGGCAACCTCGCGTTCAAGCCGCGCGGTCCGGCTGCCCGAGGTGAAGTAGCCGGCCAGCGTGGCCAGCAGGCCCTGGCCTTCGGTACGGACGCTGGCGGCCGCCTTTGCGGGCGGCGCTGCGGCATCGTGGGCTGCGCTGCGCAAGCCGGAAAAAGCGGTGCTGTCGCTGATCGAGACGACCAGCAAGAGCATCCCGAGCCCGATCCCGACGGCGGCCACAACATAACCAAAGAAGGTGCCGTATTGCGCCCGGCGAGAATAGCCCGGGCGCCGGTTACCTGGCGGCGCCACGACCGGATTACTCCCCTATGCCCGCTGAACGGACCACGACCTCGCCGCCAATCAGGTGGTCAGCAGCACGCCGCGGAAGATCGGATCTTCCATGGCGCGGCCAGTGCCCAGCGCAACGCAGGACAGCGGATCCTCGGCGACGGTCACCGGCAGGCCGGTTTCCTCGCGCAGGTACTCATCGAGCCCGTGGATCAGCGCCCCGCCGCCGGTCAGAACAATGCCTTGATCGACAATGTCGGCGGCCAGTTCGGGCGCGGTGTTCTCCAGCGCGATCCGCACGCCTTCGACAATCGCGCCGATCGGCTCGCTCAGCGCCTCGGCGATATTCGCCTGGGTGATGGTGATTTCCTTGGGCACGCCGTTGACCAGATCGCGGCCCTTGATGTGGATCGTCTCGCCGATCCCGTCGGCCGGCACGGTGGCGCAGCCATAGTCCTTCTTGATCCGCTCCGCCGTCGCTTCACCGATCAGCAGGTTGTGGTGGCGGCGGACGTAGGAAACGATCGATTCGTCCATCTTGTCACCGCCGACCCGGACCGAAGTGGTATAGGCGAGGCCGCGCAGCGAAAGCACCGCAACCTCGGTGGTGCCGCCGCCGATATCGACCACCATCGAGCCGACCGGCTCGGTCACCGGCATGTCGGCGCCGATCGCTGCGGCCATCGGCTCGAGGATCAGGTAAACCGCGCTGGCCCCGGCGTTGGAAGCGGCATCTCGGATCGCGCGGCGCTCCACCGAGGTTGAGCCTGAGGGCACGCAGATCACAATCTCGGGCGGGTTGAACATCGAAGTGCGCTTGCCGTTCACCTTGCGGATGAAGTGCTTGATCATTTCTTCTGCGACATCGATGTCGGCGATCACGCCGTCGCGCAGCGGCCGGATCGCCTCGATGCTGTCCGGGGTTTTGCCCATCATCATTTTGGCATCGTCGCCCACGGCCTTGACCCGCTTGATCCCGTTGATTGTCTCGATCGCTACAACTGAAGGCTCGTTGAGGACGATTCCGCGGTCCTGAACATAGACCAGCGTGTTGGCCGTCCCCAGATCGATCGCCATATTCTGGGAGCCGAATTTGAAGAGTCTCGAAAAGAACGAAGCCATTGAAAAATCCGTATGTTTTCCGACCACTTACCGCTGGGAAAGCGGCAGCGACGAGCCGGCGCGTTGGCGTGGAAGCGGACCCCTTAGCGCAAGGTATCAGCAAAGGCCAAAAATTTGTTCCAATGCCCGGTGGATAGCGCTCCGGCTGGCTCGAATTTCTGGCGATTCATCGCTAGGGTGGCGGCATGTCCCTGATCCGCCGCCTGCCCGAAAACCTGGTCAACCGCATCGCCGCGGGCGAAGTGGTCGAGCGGCCGGCCTCGGCGCTCAAGGAACTGGTCGAAAACGCAATCGATGCCGGCGCGCACAACATCGCGGTTCGGCTGACCGCAGGCGGCCTCGACGGGATCGAGGTGACCGACGATGGCTGTGGTATGAGCGCGGCGGAAATCGCCCTCGCGCTGGAACGCCACGCCACCTCAAAGCTGCCCGACGAGGCGATTGAGCTGGTCGCGACGCTGGGGTTTCGCGGCGAGGCACTGCCCTCGATTGCCTCGGTCGCGCGGCTGTCCATCGAAAGCCGGACCCGTGAGAGCGGCGAGGGCTGGCGCCGGGTGGTCGATCACGGTTCGCTCACCGACGAAGGCCCCGCCGCCTTGCCGCCCGGCACCCGGATCCGGGTTGACCAGCTGTTTGCTAAGGTTCCGGCGCGGCGCAAGTTCCTGCGTTCGGCGCGCAGCGAATATGCTGCCTGCCTCGATGTGGTCCGCCGCCTGGCCATGGCCCGGCCCGAGATCGGCTTCACCCTGGAACACGACGGTCGCCGGGTGCTGGCGGTGCAGCCGGGCGAGGCGCTGGCGAGCCGGGTGGCGATGATCGTCGCGCGCGAACTGGCCGAGGACGGGGTGGCGATTGACCTACAGCGCCCCATGGCCGATGGTTTGGCGCGGCTGACCGGGGTCGCCGGGCTGCCGACCTACAACCGCGGGGTCGCCGATCACCAGTACCTGTTCGTCAATGGCCGCCCGGTGAAAGACCGGCTGTTGGTCGGTGCGGTGCGCGGCGCCTATGCCGACATGCTGGCGCGCGATCGCCACGCGGTGCTGGCGCTGTTCCTCGAGCTGCCGCCGCAGGAGCTCGACGTCAACGTCCACCCGGCCAAGACCGAGGTGCGGTTCCGCGATCCGGCGTTCGTGCGCGGGTTTATCGTTTCGGGCCTGCGCGCTGCGCTGGAAGGGGCAGGCCAGCGCAGCGCGCAGGCTCCCGCAGCGCCGGCGATGGGGCAGTGGCAGGCCGAACCGATTGTCCGCGCGTCCGAACCCGCGCTGGCCTCGCTGTTTGCGCGCGAGCATTCGGTGCGCGAAGCGTCGCGGGTCTGGCGCGGCTACGAGGCGGCAATCCTCGCGCCCGCCGCCAGGGCAGAGGTGGCGGAGCCAGCCCCCGCGCCATCAATAGACTTTCCGCTGGGCGTGGCGCGCGGGCAGGTCGCCCAGACCTATATCGTCGCCGAGGCCGAAGACGGCCTGGTGATCGTCGACCAGCACGCCGCGCATGAGCGCTTGGTGCTCGAACGGCTCAAAGCTGCGGGAGCGCAGGGCGCAATGACCGCGGCGCAGGCGCTGCTGATCCCCGAGGTGGTCGAACTCGACGAACCCGATTGCGACCGTCTCGAAAGCGCGGCGGCGACCTTGGCGGAGTTTGGCCTCGCGCTCGAACGCTTCGGACCCAGTGCGATGCTGGTTCGCGCGGTGCCTTCAGCGCTTGGCCAGGGCGACGTTCAGGCGCTGATCCGCGACATCGCCGACGATCTCGCCCAGAACGGTGCCGCGCTGCTGCTCAGCGAGAGGCTCGATCATGTCCTCGCGACCATGGCCTGCCACGGCTCAGTGCGGGCCGGGCGGGTGCTTTCGGTCGCAGAAATGAACGCCTTGCTGCGCGAAATGGAAATGACCCCGCGCTCAGGCCAGTGCAACCACGGCCGTCCGACCTGGGTCAAGCTGGCCCATGGCGATATCGAGAAGCTGTTCGGGCGGCGGTAGAATAGCTCCTCTCCATTTTTGGCGAATGCCACAAATGGGGAGGTGGATCGACGAAGGCGAGACGGAGGGGAATAGACGCTGGCGTCGATACCCCTCCGTCAGTTACGGCGGGACAGCCAACACCCCATTTGCGCGACGCGAAAATGGAGAGGATATTGCGCGATGAATCCCCCCGCCCCCCGAACAACCCCATACCGGTCAAGCAC
>JANOGS010000014.1:0-7817 GCA_031414115.1 Novosphingobium sp.
CGGCCCGCTCCCCCGGCCCGACCACCCATAGGGTACCATAAACGGGTGGTCTGGCCGGGGGAGCGGGCCGGTGTTGCTTCCACTTGAGTGGAACAAACTCTAACCCGGCAGCAGCGCCGCCGCCTCAAGCAGGCGGTTGCCGTGGTCGGTTTCTTCCTTGCCGTTGAGGCGGAACAGCCGAGCGGCTTCGACATTGTCAGTGTTGGATGCCCAGGTTTCGTAGAGCCCCTCGCCGGCGAATTCGCCGACCGAGAGCTTGGTCAGCCCATCTCTGGTGATCTCGCCGATCGGTCCGGCACCGGCTTGCAGATAGGGGTTATCCTCGGCCATCGGCACGAAGAAGTCTTCGCCCGAAACCGCCTTGATCGCCAGAGCGACCCGCTGGCCGTGGAGCATTTCCTCGCGCCCGTTGCGCTTGAGCAGTTCGGCGACGCGCGAATCCTCCGCTTGCTCAGCGGTTTTGTAATAGAGCGTCATCGCTGCGGCTTCGACCAGCGACATCACCTTCATGTCCATCACCCCTGGCGCAGTCACCGTGCCGATATGGGCAAAGGCCTCACCCAGGGTTGCCGGGGCGCCTTCGGGCAGTTCGATCATCGGCATGGGAAAATCTCCAGTTTGGGAACGCCAAGCCTAACGCCGCCACATGGGCGCGACAACTTGCCCTTTTGACAGGGCCCGGCGCAGCATCAGCAGGCCGGCCAGTGTCGCCACCACCATCGCCACCACGCTTGCTTCCAGCCCGAAATCGCCGCCGGTCAGCCAGTCCGGCCCAACCCGGCGGGTGACCAGCAAGCCCAGCGGCACCTCTCCGCCCGAGACCGGGATCGAGAACACCCAGCCCTGGGCAAAGTTCCAGGCTGCATGGATCCCGATCGCCAGCCACAGCCGGCGGGTCAGCAGATAGGCGGCGCCGAGCAGAATCCCCGCCTCTATCGCGATCGCCAGCGAGGAGAACCAGGTGGCATCGTCGTTGCCGATATGCGCGAAGCCAAACAGCGCCGAAGTCAGGGCCAGTGCCGCCCAGGTGCCGATCAGCGTTTCAAGATGGCGCAGGATCACGCCGCGAAACAGCACCTCTTCAAAGGTTCCGCTGAACACCGCGATCGCGAGCATGGTCCAGATCTGGCCGCCGCTGCTGCGAATGCCGAGCACCTCGAACCCGCCGAACAGCGCGACGATCGCGGTCAGCGCGCTGAACAGCGCCGCGCCCAGCAACAGCCCGCTGGCGAGTTCGGGAAGCGCGCCGGGCCAGGCCAGCTCGTTATCGGGCGCGCGCTCGATCCAGCGCTTGTAGGCCTTGTAGGCCAGGATCACCCCGGCAGCGATCAGCACCGATCCGAGCGCTTTCTCGGGGGTGTTGGAGGCAAACCCAAGCCGCTGCCAGGCGGCGGCCAGTCCGATCGCAACCAGCACGATCAAGACGCTGCCGATCACCAGCAAGGTCAGCGGAAAGGCGATGATCCGCCGCAGCAGGCCGGGCCGCGTTTCGCTTTGCTCCACTACCATCGCCCCAGCGTCGATCCCTTATGTACCCGCCGCATAGGGGACAATCTCGCCCGCAAAAACCGCTTTGGCCTGCGCTGCCACCCAGTCCATCGCCGCTGCCCAGGGGCCATGACCATAACTGATCCGGGCGACGCCGCAGCCCGCCAGCTCAGCCCGGGTGCCGCGGCCTGGCCCCCACAGGATGTTGACTGGCAAGGGCGAGGCTTTGCAGATTGCGGTGATCGTGTGATGGTCGCCGAGGAACGGCACAAACAGTCCGCTGGCCCCGGCCTGGGCATAGGCCTCGCCGCGTTCGAGCACTGCTTCGAGCAGGTGCGAGCCATAGTCCTCGGGCTTGACCCCGCGGTAGACATCGCAGCGGGCGTTGATGAACAGGCCGCTCGCCGCAGCCGCAGCCAGACGTTCGGCGGCCTGCGTTAGCGGCAGCAGCGCGGCTTCGCCGGGCATGCGATCTTCCATGTTGATCCCGGCCGCGCCTGCATTGCGGGCACGCATGACGGCGGCCGCGACCTCAGCCGGGGTGTCGCCATAGCCGCTCTCGAAATCGAGCGTCACCGGCAACTCGGTAAGCGCGACGATCCGTTCGAGATTGCGCAAGGCATCGTCGATTGAAAATGCCTCGCCGTCCTTGAAGCCCTGCGCTTCGGCGACCCCGTAGCTGCCGGTGGCGATCGCCTTGGCGCCAGCACCGGCGACCGCCCGGGCGCTGCCGGAATCCCAGATGTTGAACAGCAACAGCGGATCGCCGGGTACATGAAGCGCCTTGAAGGCCGTAATTTTGTCAGTCACTTGGCTTCCTTTTCCAGCAGTTTGCGTTTGATTTCCAGCCCATAGGCATAGCCCCCCAGCCCGCCGCCGGTGCGGATCACCCGGTGGCAGGGGATCAGCACTGCGACCTGGTTGGCGCCGTTGGCACTGCCCGCCGCGCGCACCGCCTTGGGCTTGCCGACTGCGGCGGCAAGCTCGGCATAGGTCCGGGTTTCGCCCTTGGGGATGCGCTGCAATTCGCGCCAGACCGCTTCCTGGAAGGCGGTGCCTTTTACATCGAGCGGGATGTGGGCGAAGTCGCCGGGCGCCTCGACCGCAGCGATCACCTGGCCGAGCAACGCTTCGAATTCCACCCCGCCCTCGACCAGATCGGCCTTGGGAAAGCGCGCCTCGAGCGCCTCGCGGCCTTCGTCGAACGACAGCCGGCAGACGCCCTTATCCGTCGCGGCAACCAGCATCTGCCCCAGCGAGGTTGCGACCGAGGCCCAGTGAATGGTCACGCCGCTGCCGCCATTGGCCCAGGCTGATGGCGCCATGCCCAGTCTCCCTTGCGTGCCTTCGTAGAACCGCGACGGGCCCGAATAGCCCGCAGCGTAGATTGCATCGGTGACCCGGCCCTCTGCGGTCAGGGCCTGCGCCGCCCGCTCGGCCATCAAGGCCCGGGCATAGGCGGCGGGCGAAAGGCCGGTGTGGCGGGTAAACACCCGCTGGAAGTGCGCCGGGGAATAGCCGGTCTCCTCGGCCAGCGCCGCCAGCGCCAGTGGCTGTTCGGCCGCCTTGATCGCGGCGATCGCGGCCAGCACCGCGCGCTCGTCGCGGCTGACATCGTCGGGCGAGCAGCGCTTGCATGGCCGCAGCCCCGCGCCACGCGCCGCCGCACCATCGGCGAAGAAGCGCACGTTGCTGCGGCTGGGATGCCGCGCTGCGCAGCTTGGGCGGCAGTAGATCCCGGTGGTCAGCACACCCGTCACGAACCGGCCATCAAAGGCGCGATCGCGGGCGAGAACCGCGGTCCAGGCCGAGTCCTCATCAAGTGCGTCCTCCGCAATCATGGCTCGGTCCCTTCGTGGCGTTCGACTCGCGCGGCAAAGCAGCCGTGCGCGGCGTTGTGGGCATCGATATAGGCGATTTCCGGATTGGCGAAGAGGTCAAGAATTCTTGCCTCGGCTTCGCCCGGAGCCGCTAGCCGGGCGTCGCGCAGCATGCCCTCACCGTCGAACCCGCGAAAAGCCATGGGACGGCCCTGGAACACTGGCGGGGTCGAGTCTATGTATTCGGCCGCTTCCACCCCGTCGCGGACGTAGATCGCATAGGCACTGCGATAGGGCGTGGCGACATCGTGGCTGGTGTGGTGGAGCAGAATCAACGCCTCGCCCTTGGCGGCATCGTGCAAGGACACCCGGCAGGGAAAACCGTGATCGGCCGCAGCGATGACGCGCCGGGCCTGGCGCTTGGCCAACTCGGCATCGTTCAGCGCAAACATATCCGCGAAAGGTTGGGGTGCAAGTCCGGCAATTCGATAGGTCATGGTCAGGTTCTCCTTGGGAATGCAGACCGTGTCAGGTTTGCGTGAGGTCTGCGTCCCGGAGCTTGCGGTCAAAGCGACAAGGCGCCACCATGCCGCCCTGAGCGGAGGTATCCCATGAAGCAACTGCTGCGCCTGTTCCTAACCCTGCTGGCTCTTGCCCTGCCGATCCAGCTCGCGGCGGACCCGGCGGACATCACCGCCAGTTCGCGCGGAGTGGTGCGCGTGGTGCTGGTCGAAGAGTCATCCGACGGGTTCGATGCGGATTCGCGCTATCAGTTGCTCGGCCACGGCTCGGGCATTGCGGTCGCGCCCGATCTGATCCTGACCAACGCCCACGTCGTGCTGGAGATGGAAGAGAGCGAGGCGGTGCGGGTGCTGATCGTCCCGCCCGAGGGCCGCAAGGGCTATGTCGCCACCCTGGTCGGCTATTCGCCGGGGCAGGACCTCGCACTGCTGAGGATCAAGGGCGGAACGCTGCCGGTGGCGACGCTGTCACCGCAATCGGTGCGCGACGGGGCCGAGGTCTATGCGGTCGGCTATCCGGGCAATGTCGATATGGCCCAGGGGCTCAACGCGCTCGACATGATCATGCCGCAGCCGCCGGTCAAAACCCAGGGAACCAGCTCGGCCGGGCGTGCCTCGAAGAGCTTTGACACCGTGCTCCACACCGCGCCGATCGCCTCGGGCAATTCGGGCGGGCCGCTGATGGACGGTTGCGGCCGGGTGGTCGGGATCAACTCGTTCGGCACCAACAACGGCGATGCTTCCGATTCGGACTTCTTCTTCGCGGTGTCGATGCGCGAGGTGCTGGGCTTCCTGCGCGAGCAGAAGGTCAAGCCGCAGGTCGCCTCGCTGCCGTGCCAGTCGATGGCTGATTTCAACCGCGCCGAGGCTGAGCGTCTTGCGGGCGACAAGGCCGCTGCAGATGCCTTCGCCCGCGCCGATGCCGACAAGCTCGCCGCCGCGCGCGACAAGGCCGAGAATCAAGCGCAGCTCGCGATTATTTCCGAGCGTGAGAACGGCATGGCGCTGGCTGGCTTTGCGCTGATCCTGGCGCTGGCTGCGGCAGGCGGGGCCGGCTGGTTGCAGCATCAGGGCCGCAAGCAACACGCCGCCTATGCCGGCGGAGTGGCCGGACTGCTGTTGATCGGCGCGCTCTACGCCTGGTTCGCGCGGCCCGATCTCAGCGAAATCGGCAAGCGCGCGGACCAGATCATCGCCGGCAACACGCCCGCGTCGGCGCCAAGCGAGACGACCAAGGCGGCCGCCGGCAAGCTGATCTGCGTGCTCGAACCGGCGCGCAGCCGGGTCACGGTCTCACCGGTCACCGACGTCCCGCTCGAATGGCGCGGCGATGGCTGCGTCAACAACCGCACTCAATATGGCCTCGCCAGCGACGGCTGGTCGCGGATCCTGGTTCCGAACGAGGACCAGACGGTGACAGTCGCAAGATTCGATCCGGCCACCGGCGGCTATATCACCGAGCGTTTCCTGCTCGACTACGATGCCATGACCAAGGCCCGCGAGGAACGCGCCAGGTTCACCCCGCCGATTTGCGGCGTCGGCGAGGAAGGCGCGCGGCGGCTGGGCGAATCGCAGGCGGCGGTGAAGGCCTTGCTCCCGCCGCAGCCGAACGAGCGGATGGTGTACAAGTGCCGGGCGGATATGGGGGCGGCGGCTAGCCCCCCAGCGCCTTGAACAGCATCAAGGTCCGCTGCTTGGCGAGTTCCGCACTCTCCGGGTGGTAATCCTTGCGCCGGTCGGAATTGAATCCGTGCCCGGCCTCATAGACGAACACCTGCGCGGTTGGGTGCTGCTTGGCGATCAAGGTCTCGACCGGGGCGAAATCGACCAGGTTGTCATAGCGGGCGAAGTGGCAGATCGCCGCGCAGCGCGGGGTCTGGTCAGCAAAGCGCGTGGCGATGTAGCCGCCGTAATAGCAGCTTGCCGCGTCGAGATCGGGGTTCAACTGGGCCATCCGCCAGGCGATCGAGCCGCCGAAGCAATAGCCAACGATGAACACCGGTCCGCCGCGCGCTTTCATCCAGGAGATCACCGCTGCGGTATCAGCCAGGCCCTGGTCCCAGTCATGCTCCTCTCGCGCGAGCTTGATCGCGCGTTCCCAGTCCGGCCCTGTATAGCTCAGCTCGCAGCCCGGCAGCACCCGCTCGAACAGATTGGGAGCGATCACTTCATAGCCGTCACCGGCATATTCGTCAGCCATCTCGCGGATGTGGTCGGTCACCCCGAAGATCTCATGGACCAGCACCAGCCCGCCGCGCCGCTCGCCCTTGGGCAACACATGGTAGCAGGGCATCTCGAACCCGTCGGCCATCGCAATGGTAACAGTTTCGCCCATCGAATCCCTTTCCCCGCCGCCCCGTTCAAGGAAGTTCCTAGCCCCACCTTGCATCGCAGCACAATCGTTGCTAGGCGCGCCCCCGTCTCAGGGGCAGCACTGCGGTTCACGCAGGGCACCCGCCCCATCAACGCCCCGATGTGAGGAAGCGATACGCGTGGAGAATTCCAGCGGGATTACGGCCAGCTTGCAGGGGCGCTATGCCTCGGCGCTTTATGATCTGGCGAGTGAGAGCAAGGCAGTCGCCGCGGTCGAATCGGACCTCGAGACGCTGGGCCAGGCGATTGCTGGCTCAGCCGACCTTGCCGCGCTGATTCGCAACCCCCAGATCGGGCGCGATGCGGCGGCCGGGGCGATGGCCGGTGTGGCCAAGCTGCTCGGGCTCTCGCAGCTGACTCACAACTTCCTGGGTGTGCTGGCGGCCAACCGCCGTCTTGCCAAGCTGCCCGAAATCGTCCGCGCCTTCGCCGCGATCGCCGCCGCTGCCCGCGGTGAGGTCAAGGCCGAGGTGACCAGTGCCCACCCGCTCAGCGATGCCCAGCTCACGGCGCTCTCCGCCAAGCTCAAGGCACGCGAAGGCAAGGACGTAAAGCTCACCGCCACCGTCGATCCTGCGATCCTCGGCGGCCTCGTCGTCAGGATCGGCTCGACCCAGATCGACTCATCGATCCGCACCCGTTTGAATACACTCGCCCAGGCGATGAAGGGCTGAAAAGCCCGTATGCCAGAAGATTCGATGAAAGGCTGAATGATGGATATCCGCGCCGCTGAAATCTCCAAGGTCATCAAGGACCAGATCGCCAGCTTCGGCACCCAGGCCCAGGTCTCGGAAGTCGGCTCGGTGCTCTCGGTCGGTGACGGGATCGCCCGCATCCACGGGCTCGACCAGGTCCAGGCCGGCGAGATGGTCGAATTCGCCAACGGGGTGAAGGGCATGGCGCTCAACCTCGAGGCTGACAACGTCGGCGTGGTGATCTTCGGCTCCGACGCCGAGATCAAGGAAGGCGATGTCGTCAAGCGCACCGGCACGATCGTCGACGTTCCGGTCGGCCGCGGCCTGCTCGGCCGGGTGGTCGATGCGCTCGGCAACCCGATCGACGGCAAGGGCCCGATCAAGGACGCCAAGCGCCAACGCGTTGAGGTCAAGGCCCCCGGGATCATCCCGCGCAAGTCGGTGCACGAACCGGTCCAGACCGGCCTGAAAGCGATCGACGCACTGGTGCCGATCGGCCGCGGCCAGCGCGAACTGATCATCGGTGACCGCCAGACCGGCAAGACCGCCGTCGCGATCGATACCTTCATCAACCAGAAGGACATCAACGCTTCGGGCGACGAATCGAAGAAGCTCTATTGCATCTACGTCGCGATCGGCCAGAAGCGCTCGACCGTCGCCCAGATCGTCCGCCAGCTCGAAGAAAACGGGGCGATGGAATATTCGATCGTGGTCGCCGCGACCGCGTCGGAGCCCGCCCCGCTGCAATACCTCGCGCCCTACACCGGCGCGACCATGGGCGAGTTCTTCCGCGACAACGGCATGCACGCGGTGATCGTTTATGACGATCTTTCCAAGCAGGCGGTCGCCTATCGCCAGATGTCGCTGCTGCTGCGCCGCCCGCCGGGCCGCGAAGCCTATCCCGGCGACGTGTTCTACCT
>JANOGS010000015.1:0-5982 GCA_031414115.1 Novosphingobium sp.
GGGCTCAAGCAGCCCGACAACGGCATCGCCCGCAGCCGGGATGAGGCGATCGCGGTCGCCAACCGGATCGGCTATCCGGTGCTGATGCGGCCCAGCTACGTGCTTGGCGGCCGGGCGATGGAAATCGTCGACAGCCAGGCCCAGCTTGATGACTACATCGCCACCGCGGTCTCGGTTTCGGGCGATTCGCCGGTGCTGATCGATCAGTACCTGCGCGATGCGATCGAATGCGATGTCGATGCCTTGTGCGACGGCACCCAGGTGGTGGTCGCGGGCGTGATGCAGCACATCGAGGAGGCCGGGATCCACTCGGGCGACAGCGCCTGCACCCTGCCGCCCTACAGCCTGGCGCCCGAAATCATTGCCGAGATGGAGCGCCAGGCCGAGCTGCTGGCCCTGGCGCTGGGGGTCAAGGGCCTGATGAACGTCCAGTTCGCGGTCAAGGGCAGCGATGTCTATCTGATCGAGGTCAACCCGCGTGCCAGCCGCACCGTGCCGTTTGTCGCCAAGGCAATCGGGCAGCCGGTGGCCAAGATCGCGGCGCGGGTGATGGCGGGTGAAAAACTGGCGGATTTCCCGCCGTTCAAGCGTGATCTGCCCTATATGGCGGTCAAGGAAGCGGTGTTTCCCTTTGCGCGCTTCCCCGGGGTCGATCCGGTGCTCAGTCCGGAAATGAAGTCCACCGGCGAAGTTATGGGAATCGATCGCACTTTTGCCATGGCCTTTGCCAAGGCCCAGCTTGGCGCCGGGATGGTCTTGCCGCAGGGCGGAACCGCGTTCGTTTCGGTCAAGGACAGCGACAAGCCGGTGATCGTGCCCGCAGTGCGCACCCTGCTCGAGCAGGGTTTCACCGTGATCGCCACCGGCGGCACCCAGACGTACCTCGCCGATGCCGGGCTTCGGGTCGAGCAGGTCAACAAGGTGGCAGAGGGGCGTCCGCATATCGTCGACAAGATCGTCGATGGCGAAGTCTCGCTGATTTTCAACACCACCGAAGGCTGGCAGAGCCTCAAGGATTCGCAATCAATCCGCGGTTCGGCGCTGAAATCGAAGGTTTCCTATTTCACTACTGCGGCCGCCTCGGTGGCGGCGGCAGAGGCAATTGCGGCGCTCAAAGGTGCGAAACTTGAAGTTCGCAGCCTTCAGGACTATTACGGCTGACTAGATCGCATGCTCCCCACATCGCGACAGGCTGGCCCGCTTCCCCCTGGGGGAAACGGGGCAGGGTCCTAGTCGCTGCGTTTGGGGAGGCAGGAGGAAGACAGGGCGATGGCGAGTGTTGAGAAGCTGCCGATGCTGGCAGAAGGCTATGAACGGCTGATCGTTGAGCTGCGGGCGCTGCGCGAGGAGCGGCCCCGGATCGTCGATGCGATCGAGGAAGCGCGCGCCCACGGCGACCTTTCGGAAAACGCCGAATACCACGCCGCCAAGGAACGCCAGGGTCAGGTCGAGATGTCGATCTCTGATCTTGAGGACAAGGTCAGCCGTGCCCAGATCATCGATCCGGCGACGCTTTCGGGCGACAAGATCATCTTCGGCGCCACCGTCACCCTGCTCGACGATGCCGAAAAGCCGGTGCGCTACCAGATCGTCGGCCCGACCGAGGCCGATGCCCGGGTCGGCCGGATCAGCTACAACTCCCCCCTCGGCCGCGCGCTAATCGGGCGCCGGGTCGAGGACGAGATTGAGGTGACTGTGCCTTCGGGCGACCGGTTTTACGTGGTTGAAAAGATCGAGTTCATTTGAACCGGCGGGCAGCTGGCTGCCGGGATTGAGAATCCTGGAGGGGGAGCGGGCTGGTGATGTCTACTCCGGAAAGACCCTAGCTGGCCGCTTTGACGTAACCAAACCAGAACAGGAACGGATAGGTTGCAACGATCGCGGCAAAGCAGATCGCGATGCCCGACGGCAGCTTTTGCGCGGAGCCAGCCAGTTGCGGAGCGACGAAAACTGCCAGCCAAAGCGCTTTGTAGAAGATCTGAACCAGCAGGACCGGCGCGAAAAAGCGCGGAAATGCAAGACCGGCGACCGACGAGGCGAGGATGGCCGTCCACAGGCTGGCAACGAGCAAGCGAAGTCCGGCTGACTCATCCACAGCGCCGTTGAAAACCGTTTTCACGCCTTGTCCGGCGAACATCGCCCAGCACACAGGCACCAGGATCAGGATGTTTGCGCCATAGGCGATCTTCAAAAAAACGGTCGGGTTCATCGGGTGTTACCTTGGCAGTCAGCTGGTACGGGCCTTCAGCGCCTCATCATATCCGGCTCAAGCAGCCGGTGCAGATGTACCACCACATAGCGCATTTCGGCATCGTCGACGGTGCGCTGGGCGCAGCTGCGCCAGGCTTCTTCGGCGCTGGCATAGTCGGGGTAGACCCCGACCAGGTCCATGCCCTCAAGATCGACGAAATCAAGGGTTTGCGGATCGCTGACGCGGCCGCCCATTACCAGGTGGAGTTTCTGTGCGCTCATGCCCGAGCCTTAGTCGCGGGTCGGGGCAGGTGCAAGGCGGCGCCCTTACTTGCGCAGCCGTGCCGCCAGCCTGATCGCTTCGCGCGCCAGCGTTAGCCCGGCGCTGCGGGCGCCCGAGCGGGCCGATCCGGCGGCGCGTCCGGCACGCGCACGCAGCGGGGCGGTGGTCTCGTCGAGCCGGGCGAGGCCCTCGGCGGCCTTGTCGCCGGCGGTATCACGCGCCTGGCGGCTCAGCGCCAGTCCCAGTTCCGCAGCGACGGTCGCGACGCCAAGCGCGCGCTTGCCCAGCTTCGCGCCCGCGCGCTTGGGCAGCAGCGCCCCGGCGAGCAGGCCGAGGCCTGCGCCGGCGGCGAGGGTAAGCCACGGATACTCCTTGAGCAGCGTGCGGTAATCCTCGGGCGGGTAGGCATCGGGCAGCGTCTCACGCTTGGGCAGGGCGGGCAGCTTGGCGCTGTCGCGCCGCATCCGCTCTTGCGAAGCTTCGATACGCTCGTTGATCCGTGCGCGCCTGTTTTCGGCATCACTCACTGCAGTCACTCCCTGGCGGCTTCGGGCCGGTTAGCCGGTTCATCCTGAATATCGGCTTGCTCTTCAGATTTGCGCAACAGGCCCCTTGCGGCATCGACCAGCGGCTTGCGGAAGAACCACAGCCCCAGCGCCGCCAGCGTGCCGGCGATGATCCCCTTGCTTTCACCGGCAATCGTCAGCCCCTGTTTGCCGGCCCCGAGCAGCCGCTTGCCGGCCTCGTCCTTGACCTTGCCAACGACCCCGCCGTGGGCATCGACATCGCCCTTGAGCCGGGCAAGGTGGCTGTCGAACAGCCCGCGCGCGGCGTTGCGGGTGGCGCGATCTTCGGCGAGGTTGCGCTCGGCCTCGCTCACTGGGTGTCGCCCGTTTCGGCAAGCTGGGCGGCGGTGCGTTTCCAGCGTTGGGCAGCAATCCAGCCAGCCAGCGCGGCAGCACCGAGCAGCGCGGCTGTCACCGCGGCCATCGCGCCCCAGCCGCCAAGCAGCGGCGCCAGGGCCAGCAGCGCGCCGATCACCAGCGCCATCAGCGCAAAGAACACCAGCGCCAGGGTCAGCGCGCCCCAGCCGGCGATCGAACCGGCGGCTTTACCGGCCACTGCGGCGCGGCTTTTCTGGTAGGCCAGCTCGGCTTCCAGCAGGGTCCGGCCATCGGCTGCGAGCTGGCGCAGGTCATCGACCAGCCCTGGCTCGGCTGGCGCGTCGGCAATCAGCGGGGGTGCCGGTTCATCCATGCCCAAGAGACAAGCCGCCTGAGGCCCGCGCTGTCAATCCTTGGCCGAGCTGCCTTTGAACAGCCGCGCGAGAAAGAACCCGGCGACCGCAGCTATCCCGACTGCGAGGCCAGGGCTCTTGCGGACGAATTCCTTGGCATCATCGCCCAGCTCGTTGAGGTCCTTGGCTTCGATCTTGGCGGCGGTTTCCTGCATCGAGCGGCCGGCGGTGCGGGCATAGTCGCCATAGCGCGCGCCGAGCTTCTCATCGATCGTCCCGGCATTGTCGGTCACGACCTTGCCCAGCGTGGCGAGCGCGTCGCTGGCCTTGGCCTTGCCCTCGACCGCCAGATCGCCGGCGCGGACCTTGGCCTGGCTGGCCAGCTCCTTGGCGTCTTCGACCCAGGGTTCGCTCTTGGCGGAGAGCTGGTCGCGGTAGAGGCTGGCCTTGGCCTGCGCGTCATGACCGAGCGCCACCGCGCCAGCCTTGGCTTCTTCAATCGCGGAGGCGAACTTGGCCTTGGCCGCGCCGCCGTTGGCCGCAGCGGCGGGCTTGCTCTTGGCGGCAGGAGCCTTTCTGGCGGCGGGCTTGGCGGCAGTGGTGGAATTGGTGGCCATGGTAATCAACCTTTCTGCGCCCGGTAGGGGGAACGGGCTGCACTGGATGTGGGAATGCATAAACCACCCGCAAGGGCTTGTCATTGATGCATTGCAACTTGCCTCGCATTTGACCGCTGCTAAGGAGCGGCGCAACGTTTTCGCCCCGGAGAAACCAACGCCATGACCGCGATCATCGACATCCACGCCCGCGAAATCCTCGACAGCCGCGGCAATCCCACGGTCGAAGTCGATGTGCTGCTGGATGACGGTTCGTTCGGCCGTGCTGCGGTGCCTTCGGGCGCTTCTACGGGCGCGCACGAAGCGGTCGAACTGCGCGACGGCGACAAGCAGCGCTACCTGGGCAAAGGCGTCCTTAAGGCGGTCAAGGCGGTCAACACCGAGATCAGCGACGCGCTGCTCGGCCGCGACGCCGAGGACCAGCGCGATATCGACGCGGTGATGATCGCGCTCGACGGCACCGCGAACAAGGCCCGGCTGGGCGCCAACGCGATCCTTGGCGTTTCGCTCAGCGTCGCCAAGGCCGCAGCCAATGCGCGCGGCTTGCCGCTTTATGCCTATGTCGGCGGGGTTTCGGCGCACGTTTTGCCGGTGCCAATGATGAACATCATCAACGGCGGCGAACATGCCGACAATCCGATCGATTTCCAGGAATTCATGATCATGCCGGTCGGCGCGCCGACGCTGGCGGAAGCGGTGCGCTGGGGTTCGGAGATCTTCCACACCCTAAAGAAAGGCCTCCACGACAAGGGCCTGGCGACCGCAGTGGGCGATGAGGGCGGGTTCGCCCCCAACCTCTCCAGCACCCGCGCCGCGCTCGATTTCATCATGGAATCGATCGCCAGGACCGGGTTCAAGCCGGGCGAGGAGATCGCCCTGGCGCTCGACTGTGCCGCGACCGAGTTCTTCAAGAACGGCAAGTACGAGATCAGCGGCGAGGGCCTCTCGCTCAGCCCGACTGAAATGGCCGATTACCTTGCCGCCCTGTGCAACGACTATCCGATCCGCTCGATCGAGGACGGGATGGGCGAAGACGATTTCGAAGGCTGGAAGGCGATCACCGATCTGGTCGGTAGCAAGGTCCAGCTGGTCGGCGACGATCTGTTCGTGACCAACCCCAAGCGCCTGACCATGGGGATCGAGATGGGCCTGGCCAATTCGCTGCTGGTCAAGGTCAACCAGATCGGCTCGCTCTCCGAAACGCTCGATGCGGTCAGCATCGCCAACCGCAACGGCTACACCGCAGTAATGAGCCACCGCTCAGGCGAAACCGAGGACGCGACCATCGCCGACCTCGCGGTCGCCAACAACTGCGGCCAGATCAAGACCGGCAGCCTCGCCCGCTCCGACCGGCTCGCCAAGTACAACCAGCTGATCCGGATCGAGGAGGAGCTGGGCGATGCCGCGCACTATGCCGGGGCGAGGGCATTCGGGCGGCTGGCTTAAGGTGGGTTGCGGGATGTCCGCGCAGCATCGGTTCGCCCTGAGGAGCCACTGAACGCAGGACAGTGGTGATTAGACCCTGATGACATAGCATTGACCCGCCCTGACGGAGCCGATTTTGGTTTGTGGGGAGGCGCGAGGAGTGAGCGATGCCGTAGCATCGTGATCCCCATGCCCTTTGGCTCGCAACGCTCCCACGGGCCAAAATCGGC
>JANOGS010000016.1:0-13305 GCA_031414115.1 Novosphingobium sp.
CCGGGTCTTCACATCCCACGACAACATCATCGACCATTGCTGCGAAGCCTGGAACAAGCTCATCGATCAGCCCTGGCGCATCATGACCATCGGAAGGCGAAAATGGGCACGTGGGTCGTGATCAATGCAGGTTGGTATTACAGCGATCGCAAGCTTCGGTCTCGAGCCTCGCGAAGCGGTTCAGTATCAACGAGAAGACAGTCCTGAAGAGGCGCAAGCGGCAGTCGGTGGAAGACATGCCAATGGGCCCCAAGGAACGCCGCAGCACCGTTCTCTTGGCGTTGGAGGAGGCCATGATCGCGGCTTTGCGACCTCATTCCAACGTTTCGGGTGTGTGTCGATCAAGCTGGAAAGATGATATCAAATGGACCAGCATGACGCTGCACTGGGTAAAAATTGTTCATTCACCACGCGCGTGCGGAACAAGAAGTCGGCTAGCGTAGTTATATGACCGCCAAAGGCAATGTTGGAACACCGGTTGGCCGCTGAGACAGAAGGCCGAACCTCGCATGCTAACAAAATTGCTTCCGCCCTTCGTCGCCGCAAGTCTTGCACTTCAGGGGTGCGCGACGATCCACCGGGAACCATTCACCGAAGCGCAGCAAGTTGAGGCAACAATCCCCGGCATTTCTCTGGCCCGATTCTGGGCTGATGCACCCGATGCGGCCCGGCGGATGACACCGTCGTTCGCCGGAGTGCACGGCGAGCGGACCATGCTGGCGCTGTCGGGTGGCTCGGATAACGGTGCCTATGGTGCGGGGTTGCTCAATGGCTGGAGCCGGTCGGGCAAGCGCCCAGAGTTCACCATCGTTACCGGGGTCAGCACCGGGGCGCTGATTGCGCCGCTGGCTTTCCTCGGCTCCGATCAGGACGCCACGCTCGAACGGATCTTCACGACCAGTTCGGCCAAGGACATCTACCGTGGCAGGTTCGCCCCGTCGATCCCGCTTTCCCCGAGCGCGGCGAGCACCAAGCCGCTGGCCCGGCTGATCGGATCGGTCATGACCAACGCGCTGATCGACCGGGTCGGACGCGAACACGCGCGGGGCAGGCGGTTGTTCGTCGGCACCGCCAACCTCGATGCCCAGCGCATGGTGATATGGAACATGGGCGCGATCGCGGCGAGCGATGCCCCTGGGCGCTACTTGCTGTTCCGCCAGGTGCTGCTGGCCTCCTCGGCAATTCCGGCATTTTTCACGCCAGTGATGATAGAGTCGCAGCGCGCCGGCAGGACAATCAGCGAAATGCACGTCGATGGCAGCACCACCGCACAGATGCTTACCCTGCCCGATGAAGAATTAACCGGTGATCGCTCGGCCGCCGGGCCAAAACCCCAGCAAATCTACCTGATCGTCAACAACAAGCTGAACGGCGAGTTCAAGCTGGTGAAGCCCAAGACTATTCCGATAGCCTCGCGCTCGATCAGCCTCAACTTACGCAGTTCGATGGTGGGCACGGTTGGCCTGAGCTATCTCTACGCCAAGGAACGCGGGATCGATTTCAACCTGAGCTTCATCGACAAGGACTATCCCGGCGAAGACCACAAGCTGTTCGACAACGCCTATATGCGTGGGCTCTACAGTTACGGCATGACGCTGGGACAGAGCGGCGATTTCTGGAAAAAGCGTCCGCCCGATCAGGACGAATAGACCGGAATGTCGGTTGATCTGTTGAAACGCGCGGGGAGAACGCAACATTCGATGCTGCGGGACGTTAAAAGGTCAGTCTCCCCCGCTTCGCAGGACAATTATCATGCCTTTCCATTTGCCGCCACTCCCCTTCGATCGCGCAGCGCTCGAACCGTACATGTCTACCGAAACGCTCGATTTCCATCATGGCAAACACCACCAGGCCTATGTCGACAAGACCAACGAACTGGTATCTGACGCCGGGCTGGCAGAGATGTCGCTGGTCGAAGTGATCCGCAATTCACCGCCAGGGGCCTTGCGCAGCAATGCTGGCCAGTTGTGGAACCACAGCTTCTTCTGGCAATGCCTGTCACCCGAAACGCAGCATCCATCGGCGGGCCTAGCGGCACTGATCGCCAACGGTTACGGCACCACCGACGAATTGCTCGGGGCGCTTGCAGACGAAGCGGTCGCGCACTTCGGCAGCGGCTGGGTCTGGCTCGTGCTGGACAGAGGAGAGCTCAAGATTGTGTCGTTGCATGATGGCGATACGCCGGCGGCCCATCAAGACCTGGTGCCGCTGTTCACGCTCGATCTGTGGGAGCACGCCTACTATCTCGACTACCGCGGCGCCCGGCCCGACTACGCCAAGGCGGTGCTGGGCAAGCTCGTCAACTGGGCGTTCGTTGCCGAGAATCTCGACGGCAATGGCCTTGCCCGCGCCGATCAGGCCATGGCGGCGAGAATGTCCTTGATCGCCACGAAGGCAAAGCACACCGAACTGTCGGCGACGCCGTAGGGCAGGAACAAGTCGTCGCCGACGCGGATGGCGCCGCAGGTATAGACGACGTTGGGCACATAGCCTTCGCGGTCTTCGTCGGCGGCCGAGAGGATCGGGTTGGGGGTGCGGCCGATCACTTTTGAGGGATCCGCCTTGTCGAGCAATGCCGCGCCGATCGCGTATTTGCGCATCGCGCCGACCCCGTGGGTGAGCACCAGCCAGCCCTCGTCGAGTTCGATCGGTGCGCCGCAATTGCCGATCTGGACCAGTTCCCAGGGGAACCGGGGTTCGAGCAGCAGCTCCCCGCCATCCCATTGGTCGATCTTGTCCGAACGCAGCAGGTAGAGGTTCTTGCCGTCCTGGCGCCCGATCATCAGGAACTGACCGTCCACCTTGCGTGGAAACAGCGCCATGCCCTTGTTGCCGCCCGCGCCGCCCTTGATCGGGGCAAGCGTAAAATCCTGGAAGTCGCGGGTGCGGAGCAGCTCGGACCGGATGTCCCGCCCGCTATAGGCGGTATAGGTGCCGATCCACTCGCTCTTGCCGCTGTCGCGAATGAACTCGACAAGGCGAAGGTCTTCCAGGCCGTTGCGCTGCGCCTCGGTGATCGGGAAGATGACCATGCCGGAAATGGTGCTTTCACGGTGCCGGTAAAGCGAGAGCGTATCTTCCGGCTTGTCGGTCCGGTGCTTGCCCAGCATCGCGGCGGTGGCAAAAGGCGGTTGCGCGAGCAGCGTCAGATTGCGGCCCGGGGAGACGATCCCTTCGCGAAACGCAATCGTCGAGATATGGCCCTCGCCCACGGCACGCAGCGAGAGCAGAATGCGGACCGATCCGGTCGCCAGGCCCGACTGGTCGGGATGGCGGACCACGCTGGGGTTCATCAGCGCGGCGGCGGAGAAGCTGTATTCGTGGCAGAAATAGGCACCGATCAGGCGGCGGGTCTCACGTTTGACCGCCTGCCCGTTCAGTCCCAGCTTGGGCTCGATCTCGGCAAAACGCTCGTCGAACACCTTTTCGATCTGCCAGTGGCGGCCTTCGAAGTCGCCCAGGACAACGCCCAGTTCGGCGCGGACGGTGCGCGGGTCGAGCGCCAGGATGTCGCGCGCCAGCTTCTGGACGCGCTCCAGGTCCGGCCCGGACGCCTGCCAGGCGAGGTGGAACGGCCGCACCACCACGCGCGACGGATCGGCCTTGAGCCGCAGTTCGTGGTGGATCAGTTCAACCATGCGGAAGCATCATGCCCCTATTGCGGCAGGTCGCGCATGGCACAGCTTGCCAGCTGAAATGCCAGGACCGATTCTGCGCCCTCGTTCAGATTGAGGCCGCGCGGGTTGATCCCGTCGCGGCAGGTCCCCGTTAGCGGATCGCCGACCGCAAGGCCGCGGTCGTTGCCGCCGGCAAACCAGGCATAGGCCAGGCGGGCATGGCGCGGCCAGATTGCCTCGCCGGTGGCGTCGAACGCGGCTGCGCAAGCGTCGATCGCCGCCCAGACTTCGACGGGTTGCTGATCGAACGGTCGCGGCGCTTCGAAGTCGTGCCCGAAACTGTCGGAACCGACCGGGCGGAAATGACCAGCAGGGCTGGTCTGGCGCGCGATGAGCCAGTGCAGTGCCTCGATCCCGCAGGCCATGGCGTCGCTGCGGGTAAGGCGCTTGCCGGCTCGGATCATCGCTTCGGGCAGGCGGCAATTGTCATAGGCGAGCATGGTTTCGAACCATGGCCAGTCGGCGCGGCGGACCTGGCCGAACAGCGACAGCAAGCGGTCGGCCCCGTTGCTCAGGATGGACCGCGCGGTTTCGTGGGCAGGATCAGCGGCGAGCAGGTAGTCCGCTCCCAGCATGGCAAAGGCCGTCGCGCGCGGGGAGCCGAAGCCAGCGGCAGAGGGCGCTGCAGTCTCGAACAATCCGCGCGCCCAGCGCCTGAGGCCTTCCGACTTACCCTCGTGCGCCGTTGCACCAAGCGCCCAAAGCGTGCGCCCGCAGCTATCTTCAGAGCCCTTGTCTTCCAGCCAGTTGCGACCAAAGCTCATGAAGTTGCGGAAATTGCCCGCCTCCTCGTTCCACGCGCTCTGGACGAATCCGGCAAAGACCGGGGCCAACCTGCTACGATGCGGTTCGGCACCTGCTCCCAGGCGGTTGATCAGCATCAGCGCGCGGGCGTTGTCATCGACGCAGTAGCCGTGGGCCCGGTCCGGGACATCGTGAATGCTGTGCTGCAGTATCCCGGTATCATCGCAGATCCGCAGCAAGCCGTCGATGCCGACCGGCTTGTTTGCCGATGTGGTTGCGTGCTTGCGGCAGGTGGAGCGGATCACATCGAGACTGCGCGCGGCAAATTCGGGCCAGATCATCGCCCGGCCGTGGTCGTAGGCCCGCGCCTGAAGTGCCCGCGTCCGTTCCGGATCATCAAGCAAGGCCCCGATCTCTCGCGCAATCGCGGCGCTGTCGTTGAACGGCACCAGCACCCCGCGATCATCTGCCAGCAATTCCACCGCATGGGCATAGGGCGTCGAGACCACCGCCTTGCCCAGCGCCATCGCATAGGACAGCGTCCCCGAGGTTGATTGCGCGGCGCCGGGATAGGGCGTGACGTAGATATCGGCCGCTTCGATCAGGTCGAGCAGTTCCCCGGTTTCGACAAAGGCATCGATCCAGTGGATGTGGCGCTCGACGCCCAGAAACGCTGCGATCTGCTGCAGTCCCTCGCGATAGGCTTCGCCCTCTCGTTCGATCAAGTTGGGGTGGGTCGCGCCCGCTATGCAATAGAGCACGTCGGGGTGGTCCGCCACGATCGCCGGAAGCGCATTGATCACGGCCTCAATCCCCTTGCCTGGGGAGAGCAGTCCGAAGGTCAGCAGCAATTGCCGCCCGGTGAAGTCGAACTTGGCCTTGAACACGTCCGAACGGCCAAAGGGCCGGTCAGGCACGCCATGGGGTATCAGCTCGATCTGCTCTCTGGCCGCGCCATAGGTAGTACTCAGCAGCAGCAACCGGGCGCGCTCGGACATGACGATCAGTTTCGCTGCCCTTGCTATCAGACGGCGCATGACTTTCATTTGGGCGGGATCGGGATCGGGTATCACGGTGTGCAGCGTCACGATCAGCGGCGCCGCGATCCGCTCGACCAGTTCGAGGATCATGTCGCCCGCCGGCCCGCCAAACAGCCCGAACTCGTGCTGGAGCCAGACCATTTCGGCACCGCTCGCATTGATCCGGTGCGCCGCCGCGATGAAGCTAGCCCGATCTTCCGCAACGATCATTCCGCTGACGGCCGCATCGAACGGGGTGTGATCCAGTGCTGGCGTGAGCGCATAGACATCGACATCGAGGCCTGGCGCCGCGGTTTTCAGCGAGGCGTAAATGTCCGCCGTGAAGGTTGCGATGCCGCACCGCCGCGGTGTAAATCCGCCGATCAGCGCGATGATGCCGGCCTTAACTGGCTCTGAAACGGCGAACACGGTATCGCTCGTCTGGGGTCCGGGTGCCGTAACAGGCTTGAGGATGAACTGACCAGACCCTGCCGGGGCAGGGATCAGGGCGCTCTGACGCAAGCTGACGGGCGCGGACATCGGCATAGCCATTGGACGACGCGGACGAGTCTGCCAGGAAACTGGCGGTGTGAGCCGGTCGGCCATTCAATGCCCCTTTGCGGGATCGACCTGCTTTGGTGCAAGGTGGGATTCGACGAACCACAGCTGTTGATCGACACCCCGAGAGATTTCGGTGAATAGATCGGCGGTGGTGGCGTCATCGATTGCCGCGGACTTCTCGATCGCCTCCTGGATCGACCCGCCAAACGCCGCGAGCGCGCCGGAGACTGCGAACAGGTGTTTCAGTTCGTCGGCGATGCCCAGCGGGTAAGGAATCAGGTAGCTATGCTTTACCGCAGTCTGGATCGTGCCATTGGCGCTGCCGCCAAGCCCAGCCGCGCGTTCGGCGATCAGGTCGGAAAAGTCCTCTACCTCGCTCGAAACCCGGTCGAACAGTTCGTGGATCGCAATGAACCCAGGGCCGCGCACATTCCAGTGCGCCTGCTTCATCTGCGCGTGAAGATCGATTGCAGCGGCGAGGTTGAGATTGAGCAATTCGACCGACTGGATGCGAATTTCCTCGGGCAGAGTGTTGTGGGTCTTGTGCATGGGTGGCTCCTGAAAGGCAGTCGTGCAGCGCGGCGCCGGGCCGCCCGCAATGCCGGGTTCGAGCTATTCAAACTGCCGCAGGGAGCAAATGTTCCGCGCCATGGAACTTTCGACGAGCAGGGCGGTTTCTGTGGTCATTGTGGACCCGCTTCCTGGTCCGCTTGGCTTTCTGGAGAATTTTCATGTCACTCATCAACGTGGTGATCGCGCTGATCGTCGTTGGGGTCCTGCTCTGGCTGATCAACAATTATCTGCCGATGGACGGCAAGATAAAGAACATCCTCAACATCGTTGTGGTGATCGCGGTCGTCCTCTGGCTGCTACGGGCCTTCGGCATTCTCGGATCACTTGGCAGCATATAGTTGTCCATCAACCGACCTGGCCGAGGAACAAAACGCTTCGGGCATTGTTTCAGCCCAGTACCGCGCCAAGCCTGCGCGGCCCACAGGAGAACCGCCATGGGTGAATTCATCGACAAGGCCAAGGGTGCTGCCAACGAAGCACTGGGCAAAGCCAAGATAGCGGTCGGTCAGCGCACCGATAAGCCTGAACTGATCGTCAGCGGCGCCAAACAGCAGATCAAGGGCAAGGCGCAAAAGGTTTCGGGCGCGATCAAGGGCGCGATGGGCAATAAGCTCTAGAATCCAGGCGCGCGCTTGATTGCGGCGCACCTCACAGTATTGGCAATGGTTTCCCACCGATTGCATTGCCAAGACGGCCAGCATGGATCTCCGCCCCGAGTCCCGTGCTGGCCGTAACTGATTCCGGCATCGCGATGGCCCGAGCTATTCTTTGGGGCCGGCGGAACAATTGAAGCGACTGCTGGTTTAACGTTCCGAGCAGCAGGCATTCGCCCGCTCGAGGAGTTTTACAAGATGCGCAGGCCAATCTTTGCTGCGAGCATTGCCGCAGCCGCCCTTATTCCTTCCATCGCCTATGCCCAGTCCAGCTGCGAGCGGCAGCGCTCCAGCCGGGTTGTCGGAACTGTCGCCGGCGCCGTTGTCGGCGGGGTGCTTGGCAATGTCATCGCCGGCCAGGGCGACAAGACTGTCGGCACGGTCATTGGTGCCGGGGTTGGCGGGGTCGTCGGCAACCAGGTCACCAAGTCCGATCACGATTGCAGCCGCGCCTACGGCTATTACGACGAGAACAACCGCTGGCACGCCACCGGCGTTTCTTCGCGCGATGCCAAAGGCTACTATGATCGCGAAGGCGACTGGGTCGATGGCGCGCCCAATGGCTACTATGGCAGCGGCAATCGCTGGATCGCCAATTCGAGCACGACCGAAGAAGGCGGATACTACAGCCAGAACGGCGCGTGGGTTCCTGCTTCGGCCAATGGCTATTATGACCGCAACGACCAGTGGATCGCAGGTTCCGCCAGCGGCTATTACGATAACCGCGGGCGCTGGATCGCCGGGGCGACCACCGGACACTACGATTCAAGCGGGCGCTGGGTTTCGGGCGATGGCGGCGGCAGACGCGATGCCGCCGGGAACTGGAGCGCCGATCCCCAGACCGGTTATTATGACAGCAACGGTCGCTGGCAGGCTGGCAGGACAACCGGATATTACGACAGCCGCGGGCGCTGGGTAAACACTGGCAATGGCCAGCCGAACCGCCGCGATGACGCCTATGGTTATTACGACACCCAGGGCATGTGGCATGCCGCCTCGGTTCCGCAGGGCCGCGCGACTGGATATTATGACCGTGACAACAACTGGGTCGTCGGCACGCCCAACGGCCACTACGACGAACGCCGCAACTGGGTGCCGCACCGCGACGATGGTTCATCCAGCGGCAGCTACGACGGCCAGAACCGCTGGATCCCGGCATCCTCGAACGGTTACTACAACACTGAAGGACAGTGGACCGGCGGCACTGCAAGCGGTTACTATGATGATCGCGGCCGCTGGGTCGCAGGGGTCACTACCGGCCACTACGATGCCCGTGGGCGCTGGATTGCCGGAACCGCGCGCGGCAGCCGCGATGCCAATGGCGTGTGGATCGCCGATCCCCAGCCCGGCTACTACGACAACAACGGTCGCTGGCATGTCGGCCAGACCACTGGCTATTACGACAGCCGTGGGCGCTGGATCTCCACTGCGGCGCAGTTCGACTATGGCGACCGGCCCATGCGCGGCAGCAACATCGTGGCGCAGCTCAACTGGTTTGATCGCTACATTCATTCGCCGAATGTCCAGCGAACGCTGAATCGCCGCGAGATGAGCTACACCATGCGCGAATTGCGTTCGATCCGCAGCTCGGAACGTAACATGCGGCATGACCGGATGGGCAATCTCTCGCCGCGCAACCAGGCGGCGTTGCAACGCCGGCTCGACCGCTTGACCACGCAGCTGCGGATCGCTTCGCGCTAGGGTCCGGTTTCGAATGTGGTGTCTGCTACACCCTCCCCCCTCCGCAGCAGGCACCCGTTGGCCCGTCGCTCCCTGATCTCGATCAAGGGCGACGGGCCTTTTTTATAGGAGTTGCGACTACCAGCGGAACCATTGCACGAATGCGTGCGACGATCCGTGGCCGCTGTGTTAGGGAAGTTTCCTATGGCGTACGAGCAGCACTCGGACGCAAGGGAATCTGGGCCTGGCCCAATGGCCGGGAACGGTTTTGCAATTTGCAAGCCCTCGGCGCCGCAAAGGCCAAGCACGTGGATATATTGACGCATCCCGCCGCTGATCCGGGCAGCACGCTGGCCATGGCGTTGATCATTGCCTCGCAGGCGCCGGTGCTCTTGCTCGATGGAGAGCTTGACGTCGTGGCGGCGAGCGCATCATTCTATCGCTCATTCGAGCTGGATCCCCCGGCGGTTGGCCGCGTCAACCTGGCCGAACTGGGCCAGGGCGAATGGAATGTGCCGCAACTGATCCAGCTGCTTCGCGCAACCGCGTTGGGCAGGGTGCCGATCGAGGCCTACGAGATGGACCTGGTCCGGCCAGACCAGCCCGCCTGCCGCCTGGTGCTGAGCGCCAGCAAGCTCGACTATCAGGACGATTCCGGCGAAGTCCGACTGGTTCTGGCGGTCACCGATGTCACCGCGGCCCGCCTCGCGGACAAGCTCAAGGACGACATGCTGCACGAAAAGCACGTGCTGATGCAGGAGCTGCAGCACCGCGTTGCCAACAGTCTCCAGATCATCGCCAGCGTCCTGCTGCAAAGCGCGCGCCGGGTAAATTCAGAGGAAACCCGCAGCCACCTTAGCGATGCCCATCATCGGGTCCTGTCGGTGGCCACTCTGCAAAAGCAGCTTGCCGCCACCCAGGAAGGCGAGGTGGCGCTGCGTCCCTACTTCACCGAACTGTGCCAGAGTATTTCCGCATCGATGATCGCTCGGTCCGATTCGCTTACGATCACGGCCAGTGTTGATGACAGCAAGGTTGATGCGCGGGTTTCGGTGAGTCTGGGCCTGATCGCTACCGAACTGGTCATCAACGGGCTCAAGCATGCCTTTCCGCGCGGGCAACTGGATGGACGGATCCTCGTCGATTTCCGCTCGTCCGGGGAAGCGTGGACCTTGCGAGTGGACGACAATGGTGCGGGCTATCCGCTCGATCCGACGTTAGCCAGCCCTGGCTTGGGGACTGGAATCGTCGAAGCGCTCGCGCAGCAACTCGATGCAACCGTTACCATCACTGCCGGGCATCCCGGCACCACCGTGCGGATCGTCCATCAACCGGTCGTCATCGCGCAACTGCCCGCGGAGAGCGGAACCTTGGGCCTGCCCGTGAGTTAACTCTGGGCCACCTCGGACTTTCCGGGCTGGGTGCCGGCGCAATTCGCGCCGCAAGGAAGTTACCATGAAACGACTGATGTACGGGTTGGCTGCGGCCTCCCTGATCGCGAGTCCGGTTGCCCAGGCGCAAAGCGACCACCATCGCGACCAGCGCCGCGGCAGCCAGCCTTACGAGAACCAGCGCAACACCGAAAAAGGCAAGCACCACGGCTGGCACAAGGATCGCGGCCACAACCGCCACTGGGGCCGCGGCGAGCGGATGGGCTACAACGACTGGAACAATTCCCGCCGGATCGACTATCGCCGCTACAACCTGCGCCAGCCGCCGCGCGGCTATGAATGGCGCGGCAACGACGATCGCTACTTCCTGGTGGAAAACCGCACCGGCCATATCGTTTCGGTGATCCTGATCCGAAGCGTCCGGGACCGCGGCGACGGCTATGGCTGGGCCAGCAATCGCGGCGATGACTATCGCTGGGGCCGCGGCCAGCGGATGGGTTACAACGACTGGAACGAGGCCCGCCGGGTCGATTACCGTCAGTACAATTTGCGCCAGCCGCCGCGCGGCCACGAATGGCGCCGCAATGACGACCGGTTCCTGCTGGTCGCGGTTGCGACCGGGCTGATCGCAGCGGTGATCCTGACCAACGGCCGGTAACCGGAACGACAAACCCGCCGGGCGGTGCAGCGCATCGTCCGGCTCGATTTGGGTCTAGTCGGCGACCGGGTATTCCAGCCGCACCTGCGTGCCGGCGCCGACCATGCTGATGATCTCGACCTTGCCCCCCAACTGGTGAGCAAACCCCCGGATCAGCTGGAAGCCCATCGAGCTGCCATCGCTGCCACAATCGAAGCCGATGCCATCGTCTACAATTGCCAGCAAGGCCTCACCGCTGTCCGAAACGCTGTAATGCAGCGTAACCGAGCCCTTACTTTCTTGGGGAAAGGCATGGGCATAGGCGTTGGTGACAGCTTCCACCGCAAGCAGCGTCAACGGCATCGCGCTGTCAAGCGGCACTGCGACTGCGCTGGCTTCGCAGCTGAATTCGATACCGGGCCGATCGCGGTGCCAAAGGCGCAGCTGCGCGCAAAGCTCGGTCATCAGCCGGGCGATGTCGATCGAGCTCTGGCTGCCAAGATCGGATTGCTCGTAAAGCATTCGGTGGATCAGCGCCAAGGCGCCCATCCGCGCGCGGGCCCGCCCCAGGGCTTCGCGCACTGCGGGGTGCTTTGCGGCGTTGACTTGCATGCTGAGCAGGCTGGTGACGATCTGGAGGTTGTTCTTCACCCGGTGATGGACTTCGTGGCTAAGCGCTTGGTGGGCCGCTTCGCGCTCGGCCAAGGTCCGCGCCAGGGCATCGAGATCCTGGCTCAGCTCGAATATTCCGGGCGGGCCGCGCGTGAAAGCGGGCTCGGCGGGCAGGTAGTTGCCCATGGTGATCTGCGCTGCCTGTTCGCGCAGCTTGGTTACCCAGAAGTCCATCGGACTAGGCGACCTTGTCGAACAGGGCGTCACCCTCGGGACCGTCGATCAGCACGGCCAGCGCCCGGCGTCCGCGCGCCAGGCGGCTCTTGATCGTGCCGATCGCGCAGCCGGCGATCTCGGCCGCCTCCTCATAAGTTGCGCCGTTGGCGCCGATCAGAAGCAAGACTTCGCGCTGCTCGGCGGGCAATTTCTGAAGCGCCTTTGCGACATCGGCGACGTGGATCGCATCCTGCTGGGCCGGGGCTTCGACCAGCACCCGCTCAGCCACTTCCGGATCCCAGCTGGTCATCCGCTTGTCCTTGCGCAGCGTCGAGTAGAACTGGTTGCGCAGGATCATGAACATCCAGGCGCGGAAATTGGTGCCCGGGGCAAAGCTGGCGCGCGCCGCCCAGCCGCGCAGCATCGCGTCCTGCGCCATATCGTCGGCCATGTCGCGCCAGCCGCAAAGCCCGCGCGCGAACGAGCGCAGCGAAGGGATCAGCGCGACCAGCTGGTCCCTGAACACCTGGTCGGCCGCCAGCGATTCAGGGGTGACGTCGGTCATTGCCGCGCAGCGGGCTTGGCCGCCGCGATCTTTGCGTCGATCTCTTCAAGGATGCGCAGGAAATCCTTGGGCACTGCTTCGCTGGCAACGGCTTGGTGCAATTGCTGCAACGCCGCCGAAACCGGATCGAAGGCAGTATCCGCATGTGGCATTTTCGATCCTTTCCGTGGTCGATCTTTGGTCATTCTGTCCTGCTTCCAACGTGCAATCTGAGGGTTAACCTGCGAGAACGGATAAAGTTGCATGGCCGTGGAACTTTTTCCGGCCTGCGCGGTTTGCTTGATTCCAGCCAAGGAGCGAAAATGTCATTGAAAGCCGAACTGGGGCCCGAGCTTCCCTTCCTGCGCCGCTATGCGCGCGCGCTAACCGGATCGCAAACGCTGGGTGACGCCGCCGTGCGCGAAGTGCTGGAAGCGCTGCTTGTTGCACCGCAAGAGTTCGACAGCAACCTGCCTCCGCGGCAGGAACTCTACCGGGTCTTCCACCGCCTGTGGCACGGCCTGGCCAGCGCCGGGCTGGGCGGCGGGGCTATCGCCAGCCTGTCGATGCACACCCGCCAGTCGCTGCTGCTGACGGCAATCGAGGATTTCACTGTCGCCCAGGCCGCCGCTATCCTCGGCAGCACGATTGCCGATGTCACGGGGGAAATCGAAGCCGCTCGCGAGGCGATTGCCGCTTGCCTTCAGTCGCGGGTCATAATCATCGAGGACGAAGCGATCATTGCCCTGCACATCAAATCTATCGTCGAAGATCTCGGTCACGATGTCGCCGGCATCGCCCGCACTCGCAGCGAAGCGGTGGCCATGTCCGCACAGGTCAGCCCGGAACTTGTTCTGGCCGATATCAGCCTCGCCGATGGGTCCAGCGGGATCGAGGCGGTCAAGGACATTCTGGCCATTGTGGACGTCCCGGTGATCTTCATCACCGCCTTTCCCGAGCGGCTGCTGACCGGCGAACGGCCCGAGCCGACCTATCTC
>JANOGS010000017.1:0-7088 GCA_031414115.1 Novosphingobium sp.
CAAGGGCTTTACGCGCCGATGGAGGACGAGAGCCTCGACATCAGGCGGTATCTCGGCCGGTTTCTCACCATCGATTGACCAGCGGCCGAAAGCGCCGCCGAAAGGGATCCCTCAATACCTAAATGCCATGGTTGCGTGGCAATCGGAAGGCGTAAATGTGAACGTTCATTTTTGCACTTGTGAACGATCACATCGCGAGTTATGCGTCAGTGATGGACAACGTGCCAACGAGTGCGCGTGTCCGAGTTCGGGGAGGGTATCTTGTCTCGCAGCAGAAATTCCGATTCCAGCAGGTCGCGCCAGTTCGCGATTCTCGGCACAGCTTCGAGCCTTGTGCTTGCGGCGATGATCGCCACCCCCGCATTCGCGCAGGACGCGAATCCGGCGGAAGCTGAAAATTCCGCGGCCGAGGACGAAATCATCGTAACCGGCTACCGCGCCTCGTTGAAGAATGCGCAGGACGTCAAGCGCAAGGCCGATACCTTTGTCGATGCGATCTCCGCGGAAGATATCGGCGCTCTGCCCGACCGTTCGGTTGCCGAAGCGCTCCAGCGTGTCCCCGGCGTCAACATCGGTCGGTTCGAGAAGCCGTCTGATCCCGACCGGTTCTCGGTCGAAGGTACCGGCGTGATCATTCGCGGCCTTCCCTATGTCCGCTCGGAACTCAATGGCCGTGACATCTTCTCGGCGAACGGCGGCATCGTATTGTCGTTCAATGACGTTTCGCCCGAACTGCTCGGCCGCGTCGAAGTGTTCAAGAACGTCACCTCCGATATGATCGAAGGCTCGATTGCCGGCACGGTCAACCTCATTACTCGCAAGCCGCTCGATCGCTCGGGAACGCATCTCGCCGGTTCGGTCGAAATGAATTATGGCGATCTCAGGAAGAAGTGGTCGCCGACCTTCAACATCCTCGGTTCGACCACGCTCGAGACCGGTGCGGGCCGCCTGGGCTTCCAGCTCGGTTATTCGAATTCGGAACTCAAGAGCCGCACCGATGCCTCGCAGATTGGCGACCCTTGCTATCGCGCCCCGTCATTGGCCGGTGATTGTATTCGGGCGGTATTTGTAAATTCGGGCGGCTTTGGGAACACTCCAAACTTCGATGCTTCCAACTTCCCGCCCGCTGGATCGGTCCTCGTACCGGAATATGCCGGG
Organism: Novosphingobium sp.; assembly: GCA_031414115.1. Lineage (GTDB taxonomy): Bacteria > Pseudomonadota > Alphaproteobacteria > Sphingomonadales > Sphingomonadaceae > Novosphingobium. The sequence goes on from JANOGS010000017.1 coordinate 1,159, forward strand.
GTGCGCACTACCTCGCTCGATCGGAAGCGTAACGCCTGGAACGGTACGCTCCAGTATGAGGATCCGACCGGCGATTTCGTGGCAACCTTGGAATGGCTGCGTTCGGAAACGAGCTTCGAGACCGAAGAGTATGCGCTCCTGGGCAGGAGGGATGATCCCGCCACGCCGGTTATCGAGGCGCGAAATAACTGGCAGTATGATGATAATGGCAGATTCGTAAGCGGCGTTCTTACTCAAGGGGCAGGTAACGCCTATGCTTCGCCATTCGGGTTGGGCGGTGTTCCGGTCGATTCGCTGCGCTTCCTGCGCGATGCCAAGTCGGTCACGTCTGATTATTCGTTCGACGTCAAATGGAACGTCAGCGATCGTTTGCGCATCAATTTCGAGGCGCAGCGTGTCGAATCGGACCTGCGTCGCGATTCGGTTTTCGGCGCGATGAGCACTTGGGCCGATATCGACATCAATCTTGCCGGCAAGACACCGCAAGTCCAGTTCCTTGCCCCTCCGGGCGCGCCGGCTGACTATTTCTCGTCCGGGTTCTACACCTATTACTGGTTCGGTCTCGACAGCCGCGAAAAGAACGATGGCAAGATGGACACGCTGCGTTTTGATGCGGAGTATGACATCAGCGACACGGGATTCTTCAAGAGCGCCCGCTTCGGCGCGCGCTGGTCGGACCGCGATCGCACCACGCGCAACACCGACTTCAGCACATGGGGCAATCTCTCCGCTCCCTGGACCGGCCGAGCCGGTTGCGCGCCCTGGGGTAGCGGCCCGGGCTGTCCGTTTGTACCCGGGCGATTCTACACTGGCCTGCCGGGTCAGGAATTTGCGATCGCCGGCGGCGCCTATACCGACGACTTCCCTGCCTACAGCCAGCTGCGCAATCCGTTTGGGGACAATTTCCAGCGTGGCGCAGCACCCACGCCGATTCCCAACGGGCAGGCCTGGTTCTTTGGCGGCGATGATTTCCTCAAGGACTATCTCTCTGGTGTCACCGACGGGCAGTGGGACGAGATCGCTGCATTTTCACAGACCCCGAATGCAGGCAATCTCGGCGTCAATGGTCGCACGAGGCCGGATGAGCTTACCGGGGCTCCGGTGCCTTGCGACATCGAGGGCGTCTATTGCCCCAACGAGATTTCGACCGTCGCCGAGGTAACCAAGTCCGCCTATGCGCGGATCGACTTCGGTCACGATTTCTCCAACGGCTGGAACATCGATGGTAATTTCGGCCTGCGCTTTGTCCAAACCTCAGTAAACAGCGGCGGTCGGATCGGCTTCCCCGATGCCGGCCAGTTTGATGCGGTTATCAATGGCGGCGATGGCGATGGGGTTGTCCAGGTTTCGGAAATCGATGCCAATTGCGCCGGACCAGGTGTGCCTGGCCAGGTTCGCGGTTACTGCGATCTATCGGCGGCCCGCAGAGCCGAATTTGCCTCGGCTTTCACCGGAGAAATTCTGAACGACAACCGCAAGATCCGCTTCGACCACTGGTTGCCGAGCTTTAACGCTAAGCTGGACGTTGGTGACGGCCTGCTGTTCCGCTTCGCGGTGTCGAAGGGCATCTCGCGCCCTGACCTGCAGCTCTTCGCGGCGGGTGGTTTCATCGGCGACAATACAGCTGCGCTCAAGACGGCAGGCGCAAATGCGCTCGAAACCGGTCCGCTATTTATCCTGAGCACCGGCAACCGCAATTTGCGCCCGGTCACTTCGTGGAACTATGACCTTTCGGCTGAATGGTACTTCAGCAGCGTAGGCTCGCTGACGGCTGCGGTGTTCTACAAGGACATCAAGGGAAGAGTCGACACCGGGTTTACCGATGTCGTCTACACCACCAATGGGACCCCGGTCGATGTTGTCGTCAAGGGGCCAGCGAACTCGCAGGACGGCAAGATCAAGGGTTTCGAGCTGGCCTACCAGCAAACCTATGATTTCCTGCCGGGCTTGCTCAGCGGTCTGGGCTCGCAGCTCACCTATACTTATGTCGATGGGTCGGATCTGACCAACGCAAATCTGGCCAACCCGGGCGAGCCTTCGGTGACCACGGGCGGTCAGGAACTGTTTGGTGGCTCGTTCGCCTTCCAGCAGCCGCTTGCCGGCTTGTCGAAGCACACGATCAACGCAACGCTGTTTTACGAAAAGGGTCCGTTGGCCATGCGCGCGGCCTACAACTGGCGCTCGGCGTTCTTGATCACCCCGCGCGATGATATCTACCCGTTCTCGCCGATCTGGCAGGAATCGAGTGGGCAACTCGATGCCTCGATCTTCTACGCGGTGAACGACCGTGTGAAGCTCGGCATCCAGGGCGTGAACCTGCTCGATGAAGTTACCCGCACATCGCAGGTGGTCGATTTCGCAGGCACGCGGTTCCCCCGCTCGGCTTTCCGCAACGATCGGCGATATACCTTCCTGGCGCGCTTCAACTTCTGACGGCGACGCCACTTCGAACCGGAAAAATGGGTCTTTGCCAGCCGCAAAGGCCCATTTTTTTAACTTTGCGCGATTGAGGTGAGGTGGTGAGCCATGCGATCAGCAGCCGGGTGTGCAAGATGGATCTAGCTCTCCGCGGTTTTGCAGCGCTGCTGGCCTTGGCAGGTTTACTGGCCTGTGGCGGCGCTGCCTGGGCTGATCCTGCCAGCGAACGTCCTGCTCGTTCTGGTGGCGCGGAAGACTGGACACTGGTCTGGTCGGACGAGTTCGATGGCCCGAAACTCGATCGCAGTAAGTGGGGCTTCGATGTCGATTGCTGGGGTGGCGGCAACGACGAACAGCAATGCTACCGCGACAGTCCGAAGAATGCGGCAGTCCTGGACGGCAAGCTCGTCATTGCGGCGCGGCGGGAGAAATCAGTCGGGGCCGCCTGGCCGATCCATCTGCGAGGTGGCGTCAAGGACCCCAATGCTCGCGCGACCAAACCCTTCACCTCCGCCCGCCTTACCACCCGCGGCAAGGCTTCGTGGCGCTTTGGCAGAATCGAGGTCCGTGCCCGGCTGCCACAAGGCCAAGGCACCTGGCCGGCGATCTGGATGCTGCCCGAAAAGGATCGTTATGGCAGCTGGGCGGCTTCTGGTGAGATCGATATTCTTGAAGCGGTCAATCTGGGGGTGCCTTGCGTCAAGTGCCCCGGCGGGCGCGAGAACACGATCCTGGGCACGCTCCACTTTGGCGGCAAGTGGCCCAGCAACAAGCACAAGGGCGAGGAAGTGCCATTCCCCGAAGTGCTCGATGGCGGATTTCACACCTATGCGATCGAATGGTATCCGGATCGGATCACCTGGCAGGTCGATGGCCGCACCTTTGCGACGCGCACGGCCAGCGAATGGTCAACCACCGGCTCTGCCGCGTCAGGAGCGCCATTCGACCAGCCATTCCACCTGATCCTCAACCTGGCGATCGGCGGCAAGCTGGCGGAAAGCCGCGGGCTTGGCGGGGTGCAACTTGACGGCTATCCCAAACGCATGGAGGTAGACTGGGTGCGCGTCTGGCAGAATTCCGATCGCGGCCAAAGCAATGGGCAAAGGGGCAACTGACGCATGGCGAGACGCCGCCAGGCCGTGACGATCAAGCACGTGGCCGCCGATGCCGGCGTGTCGTTGCAGACGGTCAGCCGCGTCATCAACAACGAGCCCAACGTTCGCCCGGAAATGAAGAGCCGCGTCCAAGGCTCGATCGACCGGCTGGGCTATGTCCCTTCGATCGCGGCCCAACGGATGAGCGGTTCGCGCTCGTACCTGATCCTGGCAATCAACGACCGCGATCGCACCATCGCCGACTGGACGGCGCGGGCGGGTACCGACTGGGTCGACCAGATGCTGCTGGGCGGCATGCTCAAGTGCGCTGAGCATGGCTATCGGATGATCTTTGAACTGGTCGATACCCACAGCGACCATGTCGAGCGCGAACTGCTTGGTGCGATTGCCGCGCTTCAGCCCGACGGCATCATCCTGACCCCGCCGCATTCGGACAATCCGCAGATCGTCGCTTTGCTAGACCAGCAAAAGATTCCCTTTGTGCGGATCGGATCGATCCAGAACGGGGCGGGAATTCCGGTCTCGATGGATGACGAAGGCTCGGCCCGGCAGGCGACGCAGTATCTGATCGAGCGCGGGCACCGGCGGATCGGCTTCATTTCGGGTTCGAGCGAATATGCGTTGAGCGGATGGCGCGTCGACGGCTGGCGTGCGGCGATGACGGGGGCAGGGCTCGCGACCGCCGGGCTGCTGGCTGATGGCGATTTCAGCTATGCCTCGGGCGAGGCGGCGGCGCGGCGGCTGTTGGCAAGCGCGAACCCGCCCACTGCGATCATTGCCAGCAACGACCAGATGGCGCTGGCCACGCTGGAAGTGGCCCGGTCGCTCGGTATTTCGGTGCCCGTCGATCTCTCGCTGATCAGCTTCGACAATACCCCACTGGTACATTTCACCCAGCCACCGCTTACTGCGGTCGATCAGCCAATCGCTGCCACCGCCTCCAAAGCGGTCGAACTGATCATTGCTGCGCAAAAGGGCGATCCAGCGCCGGATTCGCTCACTGTGGTTTCGGCCTGCATCCACGAACGCGATTCGGTGGCATCGCCGTCAGGTACGGGCATTGCCTGAAGCGCCGGCAAGCGCTGCGACCGACCGTTTCGTTCTGCTCTATGCGCTGGCCTGGGCCGGCGGAACGATCGCCTATACTCCGCTGCTCACCATCCTGCTGCCGGTTCGGGTGGCCGAACTCGCGGGGCCCCAGGCGGGAGTCGAATGGCTGGCCTATATCGCGCTGGTTGGGGCGATCGCTGCAAGTCTAGGCGGCATTGGCTTTGGTTTCCTGAGCGATCTGACCCGCAACCGCCGGGGCTGGATTGCGGCAGGATTGATCCTTTCCTGCCTGGGTTTGGTGCAAGTCGGGCATGCCACAACCTATAACGGATTGATCGCGGGCATTATCGGCTGGCAACTGGCGCTCAACATGATGCTCGGGCCGTTGGCGGCCTGGGCGGGAGATCTGGTGCCCGATCACCGCAAAGGCGTGCTGGGCGGGCTGATGGCCTTTGCGCCGGGGCTGGGGGGGATCGCTGGCGCGGTGGTCACCCATCCCGGACTCGCAGCCGATGGCGAGCGAATTTGGTTGATAGCGGCCTTGGTTCCGGCCTGCGTCCTGCCGGTCCTGCTGCTCCGGCCACCACCCGCGCCTGATCTGACAAACCCTGCTGCTGCGAATTTGGCGGATCGGCGTGATCGGCTGCCAAGGCGTCGCGCGCAAGCGATCCGGATGTGGCTGGCACGCCTGCTGGTCCAGGTTGCCGAGGCAACGATGTTTGCCTATTTATTCTTCTGGTTGCTCAGCCTTGATCCGGCGGTGAGCGACAACCAGACTGCCCGGTTGTTCAGCCTTATCCTCCTGGTTTCCGCGCCGCTTGCCTTGGCGGCCGGGAGCTGGTCGGATCGTCGGGACCGCCCGATTGCGCCGCTTTGGGTCTGTGCGCTGGGCTCGGCACTGGGCCTTGCAGCGATGGCGCTCGCCGCCGACCTCCTTTCGGCGATGCTTGCCTACGCACTTTTCGGCCTCTTCAGCGCAGTGTTTCTGGCGCTGCATTCAGCCCAGACCCTGCGCATTTTGCCGCGCCCGGATCGGCGCGGCCGCGACCTGGGACTGTTCAATCTCGCCAACACCCTGCCTTCGCTGATCATGCCCTGGCTGGCGGTGGCCATGGTTCCGGTGTTCGGCTTTCAGGGCCTGTTCGGGTTGCTGGCGGTTCAGGCGGCGGCAGCCGGCTTGCTCCTCGTAGTCGTTGAACGGGACGACTGATACCAACCTGCATTGATCACGACCCACGTGCCCATTTTCGCCTTCCGATGGTCATGATGCGCCAGGGCTGATCGATGAGCTTGTTCCAGGCTTCGCAGCAATGGTCGATGATGTTGTCGTGGGATGTGAAGACCCGG
>JANOGS010000018.1:0-5204 GCA_031414115.1 Novosphingobium sp.
AGCGGCATCAGGTCCTTGTAGAACAGCGGAAGGTTGGCGGCTTGCGGCGCGCTGGCCATGGGATCGTCTCCGGTCGTCGAGAATGGGCGTTGCTCCGGGGACATCCCCGGCACGAAGCCGCGCCTTTAGGCGTTGGGCCGCAGCGGCGCAAGCACTTGGAGAGGCCGAATCAAAGCAGTTTCCCAGGATTGAACAGTTCCTGCGGATCGAGCGCCGCCTTGACCCGGCGCAGCAAGTCCAGCGTCACCGGATCGCCCAGCCGCGCCAGCTCGTCGCGCTTGAGCTGGCCGATGCCGTGTTCGGCGGAAATCGTTCCGTGCCAGGCGGTTACCAAATCGTGGACCATGCGGCTGATGGCCTTGCCTTCGCCGGCCTCCCATTCAGCGGCCACAGCCCCGGGCGGCGCCTGGACGTGGAAATGGATGTTGCCATCGCCGAGATGCCCGAACCCGAAAGCGCGGGTGCCCGGGAACGCTGCTTCCAGCTCGCGCGCCGCCAGATCGAGGAAGGCGGGCATCGCGGCCACCGGCACCGCGATATCGTGCTGCATTGCCGGCCCCTTGGCGCGCTCGGCGGGAGAGACCGATTCGCGCAGGGTCCACAGCGTTTCGGCCTGAGCCTCGCTGGCGGCGACCACGGCGTCCGCGATCAGGCCCTGTTCCAGCGCCGCTGCAAGCATCGCTGCGCTGCGTCCGGGCAGGTCGGATGTGCCCACTGCCTCGATCAGGACATGCCAGCCGTGCCTTTCGGCCAGCGGCGGGCGGGCATCGGGCAGGTAGGCCAGCACCGCGTCGAGGCAGGTCTGCGGGAGCACCTCAAAACCCTCCAGCGCGTCGCCCAGCGCCGCTTCGGCATGGAGCAGCAGTTTGCGCGCGGCCTCGATCGAGGTCACCCCGGCCCAGGCCACGCTGCGCGCGTCGGCAGCAGGCAGCAGCCGCAGCGTTGCGGCGGTGACGATCCCCAGCGTCCCTTCTGAACCGATGAACAGCTGCTTGAGATCGAAACCGCGGTTGTCTTTCTTGAGCGGAGTGAGCGCAGAGTAGATCGAACCGTCGGCCAGCACCGCCTCCAGCCCCAAGACCTGGGCCCGCATGGTGCCGTGGCGCAGCACCTGGCTGCCCCCGGCATTGGTCGCGATCAGCCCGCCGATGGTAGCTGAACCCTTGCCGCCGAGCGTCAGGGGAAAGCGCAATCCAGCCGCTTCGGCCGCTTCGTGCACGGCCTGCAACACCGCGCCGCTCTCGCAGGTCACCTGCATTGCCCCGCGGTCGATAGCGCGGATCGCGGCCATCCGCCGCAGCGAGACCAGCAATTGCTTCCCGCCGGCATCGGGGGTCGCCCCGCCCGACATCCCGCTGTTGCCGCCCTGGGGCACGATCGCCACGCCGTGGCCAGCGCAGAGCCGGACCAGTGCGGCCAGCTGCTCGGTCGATTCGGGCGAGGCCATGGCCAGCGCCGTGCCGGTGTAGCGCCCGCGCCAGTCGGTCAGCCACGGCGCCAGCACTTCAGCGTCATGGGTCAGCCCGCGCGGACCGAGCAGGGCCTCGGCGGCCGCGAGGAACGAGGGGGAGGCGGAATTCATTGACTGGCGCTATGGCACAGTTGAAACGCGCTTGCAGGCTTGAATCCATGTCCAGCCAAGTTAAGCGGTGGTTCAACGAAAGGGCTTATTCAGGCCAGTGATGCATCCGTCGATCCACATCCTCGCGCCGCTGCTGGTGCTGCTGCCTGGCGCCAATGCGGTTGAGCCGGCGGTTCTGCCGGAAGGCGACGAGACGGTGACGATCCGCCTGGTGGTTGCCAGCGAGGCGATCTCGCGGCCTGCGGGTTCCGGGATCTTGCCCATCCAGCGCAGGCTGGACGACGCCCGCATCGATCTTCCCCAGCAGGTCTCGATCCAGCAGCAGGTGACAGTCCGGGTCTCTCCGCGTCAGGCGCCGATGCCGCCGATGATGTTCGAGCAGGATGGTGACGTGAACGGCCCGCGCTACATCGAGCGCAAATTCGGCAAATGTATTCCGGTCAGCGGGATCACCGGGGTGCAGCCGATTACCGGGCGCAAGCTGCTGCTGATCATGCGCGACACCCGGATGTTCACCGTCGAGCTCGAGAAGGGCTGCCGCGCGCGCGAATTCTATTCCGGTTTCCTGGTAGCCAAAAGCGCGGACGGGATGATTTGCAAGGAGCGGGACAAACTGCGCGCGCGCAGCGGTGCTACTTGCGAGATCGATGGCTTTCGCCAGATCATCGAGCTGGGCTTCTGAACCTGCGATGCGGTAAAGACACCCCGCAGGTTTCCTTGACTTTCCCCGTCGTTTGCGATTAGGGCGCGGCCTTGTTCGCGCTGGGTTTCGGTCTTGCAGCGGACAACGCGGCACCACGCCGGGTTGCAGCATTCTTTCAGCAAAGCGCTCTAACGATATGAAATTCGCCGATATCGGCCTCTCGGACGAATTGCTCGCGGCGGTTACCGCCAAGGGCTATGACACGCCCACCGCGATCCAGGCCCAGGCGATTCCCTCGATTCTGATGATGAAGGACATCATCGGCATCGCCCAGACCGGCACCGGCAAGACCGGCAGTTTCGTGCTGCCGATGATCGACATCCTCAGCCACGGTCGCCGCCGCGCGCTGATGCCGCGCAGTCTGATCCTCGAGCCGACCCGTGAACTGGCTGCCCAGGTCGCCGACGAGTTTGAGAAGTACGGGGTCAACCACGATCTTAAGATGGCGCTGCTGATCGGCGGCGTGCAGATGGGCGACCAGGTCAAGGCGCTGTCCGACGGGGTCGATGTGCTGATCGCCACCCCCGGGCGGCTGATGGACCTGTTCGAGCGCGGCAAGATCCTGCTCACCGGCTGCGAGATGCTGGTGATCGACGAGGCCGACCGGATGCTCGACATGGGCTTCATTCCGGATATCGAGACGATCTGCTCGAAGCTGCCAACCACCCGCCAGACCCTGCTGTTCAGCGCCACCATGCCGCCGGTGATCAAGAAGCTGGCCGACAAGTTCCTGAGCAATCCGAAGTATATCGAGGTTGCCCGCCCGGCCTCGTCGAACCTCAACATCACCCAGCACAAGGTGCCGGTAAGCAGCCGCGGCAAGCGCGAGGCGCTGCGCCACCTGCTCAAGACCGACAACGTCACCACCGCGATCGTGTTCTGCAACCGCAAGACCACGGTGCGCGAACTGGCCAAGAGCCTCAAGCAGAGCGGCTTTTCCGCCGGCGAGATCCACGGCGACATGGACCAGTCGAGCCGGATTGCCGAGCTTGACCGGTTCAAGGCCGGAACGATCAACATCCTGGTCGCCTCGGACGTTGCCGCGCGCGGCCTCGACGTCAAGGGCGTCAGCCATGTGTTCAACTTCGACACGCCTTGGCACCCCGACGACTACGTCCACCGGATCGGTCGTACGGGGCGCGCCGGGGCCACGGGCCGGGCGTTTACGCTGATCACGCCCGAGGACGCCGAGGCGATCGACAATGTCGAGAAGTTGACTGGGGGGAAGATCCCGGTGTTCGAGCTGGACGGCGGGCTTCAGGCGGAAGCGCCCAAAGCCGAACCGCGCCCCGAACGCGAAGCCAAACCGCGCCGTGAGCGCGAGGAGCGCAAGCCGCGGGCGGAGCAGCCGGTGCGCGAGGAACGTTCTGAACCCAGGCAAGCTCCGCGCGACGAGCCCAAGCTTGCCGAACCCAAGCGCGAGCCCCGCCGCCAACCCCGCCGCGAGGCCGAACCGGCCGCCGATCAGGGCGAATGGAACGGCCCGGTGCCGGGTTTCCTCGGGGTTTCGGCACTGTAGATCCTCCCCGTGCCGGGGAGGATCGTCACTCCGCCAGCTTGACGAAGCTGTCGATCACCCGCTTGGCACCCGCAGTCTCGAAGGCGATCTCCAGCTTGTTGCCTTCCTGCGCGGTGACGGTGCCGTAACCGAACTTTTCGTGGAACACCCGCGCGCCGACGCCGACGTCGCCGCGCGGTTTGGCGGCGAAGCTGGCGGCGGAGCGGGTGGCCTCGGGCACGCGGCGCGGGGCGGGGTCGAAGTCGCGGGCGGCGGCGCGCTGCCAGCCGGGGCCGCGGGTAGTGCCGCGGGCGACATGGGCGAAGGGATCGGAGACCTCCGACCACTGCGCTTTCCACAGCGAGGCGCCGCCTGACAGGGTGGTTTCCTGCTCGACAAACCCTTTGTTTGCCGTTTTCGGTTTGGCGTTTGTTTGGTTCTTGCCGTTTGCAGTTTTTCGTTCAGTCGCTCAGGCGATAGAACGGCTACGATCTTTGAAGGCCCCGAAATTTATTCACGTCGGAATAATAGCAGCGGCTGGAGTGCCGTCTAATGGGTAATGGGAGGGAGCACGCCATGAGGATCCGTTCGCTAGTCGCGCTCGCGTGGATGCTGCTATTGGGCTTTGCCGGGATGCCATGGAGTGTGGCGGGTGAACCCGCCGTGACGCCTGCCGAGAAGAAGCCGGAGGCCGCTCCTCCAACCACAGAGGCGCGCCTGGAAGCCCTGGAGAAGCGCATCCGCTTATTGGAGCAGTCCGTGGTGGAAAAGGATGCCCGGATCGCGGAACTGCAACGCAAACAGGAAGAAGCCACGGCTCCCGGCGCGCTTACGGGACCGGGTTTCCGTTTCCAGCTCGGTGCCGATGACATGCAGCGGTTTCAACGGCGGCTGGACGATTACCTGCGCGGAAACCTGGATGACCTCTTCGACCATGGCGCGCCCCGCAGGGGTGGCGGTGGAGACGACGAGGACTGGATGAACCGCCGCGATCCCTTCTTCGACCGCGAGCTTCCCGTGCCTGGACTTCGTGGCACGCCTGCGCCTTCCCGAAAGCCGCGACTGGGCGTGTACCTGGAGACCGCCAGCGACGACTTGCGCGCCCGTTATCGCAATGAGGCCAAGGAAGGGGCCTTTGTGACCAGCGTGGCGCCCCAATCCGCGGCTGACAAAGCCGGCCTGCTGGGGGGTGATTGCATCATCCAGTGGAACGGCAAGGCAGTCCGCACCGCCGAGGGCCTGATTGAGGAGGTCAAGAAGGCCTCCGAAGGCTCGCACAAGATCGTGGTGCTGCGGCGGGGAGAAGAGGTGGCGTTGGAAATCACGCTGCCGAAGGTGGCGGAGGAACCCCCGGCGGCGGGCGATCCGGGCGCTGCCGCCGGCGGGGGCAATTGGTGGCGCAGGCCGCAGGAGGGCAGAGG
>JANOGS010000019.1:0-14493 GCA_031414115.1 Novosphingobium sp.
TGCGCCGCCAGACCGCGCCGATCGTCGGCGCCGACATTGTCGAGCTCAACCCGCGCTTCGACCAGCACCACCGCACCGCAGTCGTCGCGGCCAAACTGCTGCGCGAGCTTGCTGCAACCATGGCGCGCAATGCCGTCTAGAGTATTTCCGATTGGCATCGGGTCATCACCAGCCCACTCCCCCCCTCGACCACCCAAGCCATTGTAAAATATGGGTGGTCGGGAGGGGGAGTGGGCTGGTGATGAGCTGATGCCAATCGGAAAAACTCTAGACGGCATTGCGCGCTATGGTTGCGGCAAGCTCGCGCAGCAGCTTGGCCGCGACGATCGCGGTGCGGTGGTGCTGGTCGAAGCGCGGGTTGAGCTCGACAATGTCGGCGCCGACGATCGGCGCGGTCTGGCGGCGCAGGACGGCGAGCACTTCGCGCACGGTCAGCCCGCCTGGTTCGGGGTGGGATACGCCGGGAGCCTCGGCAGGATCGATCCCGTCGAGATCGATCGAGATGTAGAGCGGCGCTTCGAGCACCGGAACCGCCGCAGGAGTGAACTCCGCCATCGGGATAATCTCGACGCCAAAGCGCGTCGCCTGATCCGCGCAGTGCCGGTTCAGCGTGCGGATCCCAACCTGAACCAGCCGCCGGGCCAGACCAGCCTCCATGATCCGCGCAAACGGCGAGGCGTGGCTGCGCAGGTTGCCGCCAAAATCATTATAGAGGTCAGGATGCGCATCGAAGTGGAGGATGCTGACCGGGCCGTGGGCGGCATGGACCGCGCGCAGCACCGGGTGGGTGATCGCATGATCGCCGCCGAGCACCAGCGGGATCGCGCCTTGTGCCAGGCTGGCGGTTATAGCCCCGGCGATCTGGGCATCGTCGGAGGGATCCTCGCGCACCGGCAGATCGCCGCGGTCATGCAGTTCGAAGTCGATCCCGACCTCGCGGCCATCCTCGGAAGCGAGGTTGCCGCGATCGGACCACAGCGCCTCGCGGATCGCGGGTGGGGCCAGCGCCGGGCCGCGCTCGAACGAGGAGTTGCAGTCGCTCGGGACGCCGATCAGGTCGATGGTTATCACGCCGCCATGCCTGCCATGCAGCGGGCGGGTTGGCAATTGGGATGGGATCAGGGGATCACGCGAATCCCGCGCTCCCAGGGCACCGAAGCTGCGAGGCTGCAGGTCGAGCCTTCCAGCACTACTGAGACCGTGCCCCCGGAATTGTCCCACAAGAACGGGATATAGACCTGCAACCAGTCGCCGTTGCGATTGGCCAGCACCCGCCAGTCAATCGGCTTCATGTCGGCATTGGCCAGTCGGAACCGGGCACGCTCGCCGGGGAGCAGGCCGGCGGCTTCGATCTGGATGGTCTTGCCGTTGCCGGTGATCGCCAGTTCGCAGTCTCCGTCGCGGTCATAGCCCAGCAGCGGCCAGGCATCGGTAATCGATCGCGCTGCGACCGGGGTTGCGGCCAGGGCGAACACCGCAGCAAGTGCTGTTGCAAACGGGACAAGGCGGAGACGGCGCATCGCAAGGCTCCTCGAGCAGTCGGCGGCGTTGCCAACTCCACGATCCTATCGGCAAGCGCGGTCCAGTGCCCGCGCCGATTTGGTGCTGCCCCGATGCGGGACAGGCCGCGCGGCCGCCGGGCCGGACGTGCAATCCAGCCAGCAGCGAGCAAGCCCCTCCCCGGTGCGGCGCCGCTCTGGCGCTACACCGGGCGGTGCCAGTCAGTTGGCGGTTGCGGCGGGCGCTGGTTCGGACGCCGGGGCCGGAGCGGGTTCAGCGATTGGGGCCGGAGCGGCCTCAAGCGCGGGAACCGCAACCATTGCTGCCGCTTCGGGTGGATCGTTAACGCCGGCCGCATCAGCGCCGATGGTTTTGGCGACGTCGGCCCGGACCTTGTCGTTGTTGGCCTGGACCGTGCCAGCTTCCATGCCCTTCTTGTCGAGCAGCACTTCCTGGCCTTCGCTGCCGAGTGGGACCAGCTTGACGCTGACCGGGTTGGGCGCGAGGTGGTTGCTGGCCCCGTTGGAACCATCGACCACGCCGCCGATCAACCCGCCGAGCAGGATATTGCCCGCCGCGGCGCCGCCGGTGCGGCTTTGCACCAGAACGTAGGTGGGCTTGTAGCCTTCCTTGGTGAAATCAACGCGCAGATCGTGGCGGCGCTTGAGGTTGACCTCACACGGGGTGGTGCAGGTGGTGCCGTTGGTCAGCTTGACCGCGGCGGCGCTGGGTTCGCTGGCGATCCGGAGCCCTCGATACTGAAAAACTAGCCCGGCGCGGGAGGCCTGGAGGGGCTGCCCGCGCCGGTGCCGTTTGGTGGAGCGCGCTCCCCTGGGGTTGAGGGGACAGGAAGCGCGCGTCCTTCAACTCCGCTGCGCCTTTAGGGAAAGCGCGGCGGAAGTTCGTCGGGGATCAGCTGTCGTCGTCCGCGTCCGGACCCGCCATCATCTCCCCGGCAAGACCTTCGGTCTGGCTGCGGATTGCAGCCTCCAGCCGGTCGCAAACCTCGGGATTGTCTTTCATGTACTGCTTGGCGTTCTCACGCCCCTGGCCGATCCGGATCGAATCGTAGGAGAACCAGGCGCCCGACTTCTCGACAAGGCCAGCCTTGACCCCGAGGTCGAGGATCTCGCCGATCTTGGAAATGCCCTGGCCGTACATGATGTCGAATTCGACCTGCTTGAACGGCGGCGCAACCTTGTTCTTGACCACCTTGACCCGGGTGGTGTTGCCGACGATCTCGTCACGGTCCTTGATCTGGCCGGTGCGGCGGATGTCGAGGCGGACCGAGGCGTAGAACTTGAGCGCGTTGCCGCCGGTGGTGGTTTCGGGATTGCCGTACATCACCCCGATTTTCATGCGCAGCTGGTTGATGAAGATCACCATGCAGCGCGAGCGGCTGATCGAGCCGGTGAGCTTGCGCAGCGACTGGCTCATCAGCCGGGCCTGCAGGCCGACGTGGCTGTCACCCATTTCGCCCTCGATCTCGGCGCGCGGCACCAGCGCCGCGACCGAATCGATCACCAGCACGTCGATCGCGTTTGAGCGCACCAGGGTATCGACGATCTCGAGCGCCTGTTCGCCAGTGTCGGGCTGCGAGACGATCAGCTCGTCGATATCGACGCCCAGCTTCTTGGCATAACCCGGATCGAGCGCGTGTTCGGCATCGACGAAGGCCGCAGTGCCGCCGCCCTTCTGCGCCTCGGCGATGACGTGGAGCGCGAGCGTGGTCTTGCCCGAGCTTTCCGGGCCATAGATCTCGATCACCCGGCCGCGCGGCAGGCCGCCGATCCCGAGCGCGATATCGAGCCCGAGCGAGCCTGAAGAGATCGATTCGATCTCCATCGCCTCCTTCGAGCCGAGCTTCATCGCGCTGCCCTTGCCAAACGCGCGATCGATCTGCGCCAGCGCCGCTTCGAGCGCCTTCTGCCGGTCCATTGTTTCCTTGCCTTCCTGAATCAGCTTGAGCTGTGCAGCCATGTCGTATCCCCTTGCAACCAGCCGACCCGGAAGGTCAACGTGCGACTCGATGTATTGCATTTGTTCTTTTGGAACAAGGGGGGAACGTAAAGATTTTTGGAATAGGCGGATTACCGCGCGTTTGCGGTGCGGAACGAATGCCTAACGCCGGCGTACGAACACCGCCACCCGCCCGGTGCGCTCGATCTCGCGCCACTCGCCGCCGCGCCGCTCGAGCTCGGCAACCAGCCGGGCGTTGCGCTTGAGGTTGAGCACGAAGGCGACGGGTTGGTACTGGGCCACCACCTCGTCCAGTCCGAATTCGCCGGACTGGATCGCGGCGAACCGCGACCATTCCGTGCGGTTGTAGTGATAGTAGCGCCCGTCATAAGCGACCTTCCAGCCGGGATGGCCCATGTAGATCAGGGGCCCGCCCAAGGGGAAGTCGGCGAAGACGGTGCCGGTAACCTGCTGATCGCGCAGCTTGGCGATGGCCGGCAGCGCCAGGTGCGGACGGAAGGTGACCGGATTGAGCAGCGATAGCGCGGCGCCGACGCAAATGGTGACGATCGCCGCGCTTGCCGCCGGAATGCGCCTTGCTGTCAGCGCGCTGACGCCCGGCGGTAGCACCAGTTGATCGAGCGCGGCGATGCCGGTGCGCGCCAGCAGCGGGATCAGCGCGAGCGCCCAGAACACCACAAACCGGTAGAACAGCACGGCCATCAGGCCAAACGCGATCGCCACTGCCAGTTCGCGCAGGTCCACGCGCCCGCGCCGGCGCCACACGGCCATGGCCGCGAGCCCGGCAACAATGGCTGTGAGCAGCGCCAGTGCGCGGTTCATCGGGTGCCACAGCGGATACCATTCGCTGGCCCCGATCATGATGCTCATTTCGGTGTTTCGCGCCGATATGGCAAAGATCGACAGGCCGTCGGGCGTGCACAGCATCGCCGCCGCCGCCACGGGCACCAGCAGGGTTTCGCTCAGCGGCATTCCGGCGGGCCGCACCTGCCGGTTGCGGGAGCGCAGCCAGGCCAGCCAGCCGCCCCCTGCCGCCGCCGCCGCCGCGACCACCGCAAGGCTGACCGAGGGATGGAGATTCTGCCACAGCAGCAACAGCGGAACCGCCGCCAGCAGCTTGGTCGCGGGTTTCAGGTCGGCGCGCAGCAAGGCCAGGAACAGGCCGAAGCCCAGCACGGCAAAACTCTGCGGCCGCAGGATCGCGGTCGGCAGCGCGACCAGGAATGCCAGCGCCAGCGTCGCCGCCAGCACAATCGATGCCGCGCCCTGGCGCCGGCAAACCCAAGCAATCGCCCAGAACCCGCCGCACCAGCTGGCCGCGTCGACCAGGCGCAGCCCGCTCCACCCGCCAAGCCGCAGCGCCAGCGCCATCACGGCATGGCCAAGCCACGACAGCGCGGCGATCGGTTCGCCCAGGTGCAGCGCGGAAAACGGTTCGCGCCGGATCGGCCCGCCGGCATCAAGGGTCAGCTGACCCAGCCGGATCTGCCAGAAAGCATCGGAATTGGTGGTCGCGCGCAGCAGCAGCAAGGCGAGAAACAGCGCTGGCACCACAGCCAGAAGCCACCTGCCCAATGCCGCCGCATCGGCGGTTTCCGCGGTATCCGGCCGATCCGGCGCCGGCGCGCGGCTTGCGTTGCAGGCAGGGTCAGCCATGGTCTGCGCCCTAGCGCTGGTATGGTTAATTATTTGCCGGATCGCGCGGTGCAATCCGGCCGTCTGTAACCTCTGGCCACGCCATCGCGAAGTGACACAGGCAACAACCCGGAGATCAGTGATGCAAACTTGGCCTGTGGCGCTTGGCTTGGCGGCGGCGATGATCGGCGGCTTCGCCTTCGTGCAGACGACCGAGAGCGACGCGCGCGTCCCCATGCAAGCCGCTGCCAATGGCCCGGTCGCGGTTGAGCTGTTCACCAGCCAGGGCTGCTCGTCGTGTCCGCCCGCCGATGCACTGTTCGAAAAGCTGGCGCGCGAACCCGGGGTGGTGGCGATTACCCGCCCGGTCGCGCTGTGGGACCGGCTGGGCTGGCGCGACACCCTGGCGCTTCCCGCAAACACCCGTCTGCAACAGGCCTATGCCGCGCGCGGCGGTCCAGGCGATGATGTCTACACGCCGCAGGCGGTGGTCCAGGGCGGCAAGGCCGTGGTCGGATCGGACGAGCGCGCGCTGCGCCTGCTGATCGCCCGCGCCGCCGCGCAGTCCGCGCCGAAAGTCTCAGTAACCGCAACCGCGGCCGGCGGGCGGACCATAGCCATCGAAGGAGCGACCAGCCGTGCCGCCACGGTAACACTGCTGGCCTTGCGTTCCGCGGTCCCGGTCCAGATCGGCAGCGGCGAGAACGGCGGACGCAAGATCCACTATGCCAATGTCGTGGTTGGCGAAAAGGTGCTCGGCAACTGGAGTGGCGGCGCGGGCAAGCTCAACATCAGCGCCGACGCCCTGCGCGTTCCCGGTGCCGATCGCGCGGCGCTGATCGTCCGTCAGGGCAGCGCGGGACCGATCGTGGCTGCAAGGTATTTGTGAGGCCGAAGAATTGGGGAGCTGTGGACGTGTCACTTCAGCGCCATTATGGAATAGATCAGTGAGTTTAGGGGTTGTTGCAACTGTCATGTCTGGACGGCGCCCTGTCATCGGCACCGAGAGGGACCAAACTGGAAGCCAAAGCCTACAACACTATGGCTCAGGCCGATCAGCAGCACGGGGGAAGCAGGCATTTCCGCTCTTTACTAGCTCGAATTCATGACCTGCTTCATCGTAAAGGAGAAGCGTAGGAACCGACGCCCCTCTCTTAAATTCGTACTGAAAACCGCTGCTTAGTTCCGTAAATTGTAAATCCATATCCCCGTCAAATAGCATCTGATTTTGCGTCAAAATAAAGTTGCTACTTCTTATCTTCAAGAAGTCATTTACTTTTATTGATTTACCTTGACTATTTTGCACTGCTTTCAGAGTTATGCTGAGAATCGGCGTTTTGTTATATTCGTAGCATCCGGCATACTGGGACGGATTTTCAGATTTACTTCCAATTCCACTTCCGCTGCACCCTGCAATGAGCAGAAGCGTGCTTAGAAGGGCGTGGGGTGCTCTTAGGATAGTCATATAAATATCAATGACTTACAACGCTGCAGGAATAGATTTTCGTTCCCGCTGCAGTGACAGATGCACCGAATTTCCAAGGCCCAGGAGCAACTGACCCTGAAAGCCCCGAAAAGGTCACCCCCTGATTGGACAATGATCCGCTTCCTGACCCGCCAACACCAAAAGCGGAAGCGTTGCCCGAGACACTTCCTCCGACGAACGACCTTATGTTCCTCGAATATCCAAACTGAGCACCGCCACCGATGTCGGCTCCACCACCGGCACCTATGGACCAATAACTCCCTTGCGTTCCCGTTGTTTGATTCGAAATTAAGGGGACAGGTGCATAATTCCCCATAGCTTCACCCCCGCCCCGCCAGCACCGCCCCGACCTTGTCCGAAATCTGCTGCACCGAGAACGGCTTGGCCACGAAATGCACATTCGCCAGGTCAAGCTGGTTCCTGAGCTGCTCCTCGGCGTAGCCGGACATGAACAGCACCGGCAGATCGGGCGCGAGCTTGCGGATTTCGCGGGCCATGGTCGGGCCGTCCATCGCCGGCATGACCACGTCGGAGAGGATCAGGTCGAACTCCGCCCCGCCGGCGACTATTTCGAGGCCTTCGTCGCCGTCGGCGGCGGTGGTGACGGTGTAGCCGGCGCGGGTCAGCGCGCGTTCGGCGACGGCGCGGACCATGTCTTCGTCCTCGACCAGGAGGATGCGGCCGCCTCCGGACCATTGGGATTGGGGCTGACGTTGCGCGGGCCCTTCGATCCCTCGACCCTGCTCGGGATCAGGGTGAGCGGACGTTGTGGCTGGATCGGCGTGATGGACCGGCAGATACACCGTGAACTTCGTCCCCCGGCCCTGCTCGCTCTCGGCGAAAATGAACCCGCCCGATTGCTTGACCACGCCGTAAACCGTCGAGAGGCCCAGGCCGGTGCCGCCCATCTGGCCGCCCTTGCCCGGTTCCTTTGTAGTGAAGAACGGCTCGAAGATCTTGGCCAAGTGGTCCGGGGCGATGCCGCTGCCGCTGTCTTCCACCAGCAGCGCGGTGTATTCGACCTGGGGCATGATCGCGCCGTGCGGGCTGGCGCGGACATCGCTGGCGGTGATCCGGCGGGTGGCGAGGGTGAGCTTGCCGGCGCCTTCACCCTTGCCGGCAATCGCATCGCGGGCGTTGACCACGAGGTTGACGATCACCTGCTCAAGCTGGCCGGGATCGGCGCGGACCGGGCCGAGGTTGCGATCGTGAGTGACGGTCAGCTGGATCTTCTCGCCAATCAGGCGCTTGAGCAGGTGCGAGACTTCGGAGACCACGTCGGGCAGTTGCAACACCACGGGGCGCAGGGTCTGCTGGCGGCTGAAGGCGAGCAGTTGGCGGGTCAGGCTGGCGGCGCGGTTGGAGTTCTGCCGGACTTGCTGGATATCGTCATAGTCGCTGTCGCCCGGGGTGTGGCGCAGCAGCATCAGATCGCAAATGCCCAATATGGCGGTCAGGACATTGTTGAAATCGTGCGCGACCCCGCCCGCCAGTTGCCCCACGGCCTGCATCTTGGTCGCCTGGGCGACCTGGCGCTTGAGCCGGGTCTCCTCGCTGGTGTCGGTCAGGCCGAGCAGCACCGCCGCTTCGCCCAGCCCGCGCACCCCGGCGAGGCTGAGCGAGACCGGCTCTTCGGGCTGGCTTTTGAGCCGCACCGCGATATCGCCGCTGCTGGCCGAACCCTGGGTGAAGCGGCGGATCGCATCCGATATCGGGCCTTTGTCTTCCTGCACCACCAGGTCGGTGGGATAGGTCGGCGCGCTCTCGCCATCTTTGCCCGCAGCGCGCATGAACGCGGGGTTGGCGAACAGCAGGCGGCCGTCGCGGTCGGCCATCGCCAGCCCGAGCGGAAGCTGGCCGAGCAAAGCCTCAAGGTGCGGGACCGCCGCGCTCGCCTCACCGCCACCACCGCCGATGCCGGTGCCGTGATCCGCGACCAGGATCAGTGAGGGGGTATTGTCATAGTCGGGCGGGGTGCCGGCGTCGGGATCGCTCACCGGCATGTAGAACAGGGTCAGCGCCGCGCCCTTGCGGCCTTCGCGAGCCCAGGTGATCTGATCGCCTTCGTCCTGGCGCAGCAGGCTTGTAAACTCCTGGCCGGTGAGGATCGCGGCGGGATCGCCGACCGCGCGGGCAGCAAAGCCGGCGCTGGCGGCGCGCAGCTTGCCGTCCGGGTCGACGATCGCCACCGACAGCCCGGCCTGGCCCAGCGCCCGGCCCAGCTTGCCGTCAAGGTGCGGGACCAGTTCGGCGACCAGGTCGGGCGGGGTCAGCGGCACGAGCGTCCAGACCAGATAGTCATCCCCGCGCCCGGCGCGCAGCGCGCTCGCTTGCCACCGCCCGGCCCCGCTTTCGACCAGATCGGCGGCGCCCTGCCCGTCACGCCAGGCGGCGCGGCCAGCCTTGGCAAGCCGTTCAAGCGAGGCGGCGTCGGCGGCGAGCCGCGGCGGGGCATTGGCGATCCCGAACCACTGTTCGTAGCAGGGATTGGCGCAGACCAGCCGCCCGGCGCGATCAGTAACGGCGATCGCGCAGTCAGCGCGGTCGATCGCGGCAACAGTGACCGACCAGTCGGGCAGCGCGAAGTCGCTTCCCTCGGCAGCAGCGCGCGGGCGCAGCACCCAGGCGAGCGCTCCAAGGCCGACCAGCCCGGCGCTGAACCCCGCCACCGCCAGTGCCTCGCGGGTTGCCAGCCAGACCAGCGCCAGGCTGGCAGCGAGCGCGGCGGCGACCAGCAGCCGCTCGGTGGCGCTGACGCTGCCCAGCCCGGCTGCGCCCGCCTTCATCCCTCGACGCGCCCCGCCTTGAGCCGTTCGAGCGCAACCTTGCGCTTGTGGCGGACCCACCAGTTCCAGCTGAACGAGGCGATCAGATAGCCGATCGAGGCGGCGATCGTCGAGATCACAAACAGCCCCAGCAGCATCGCCGGCGCGGCATCGGAGAGCAGCCAGGCGAGCCACTCATCAAACCCGGCGCTGCGCTCGTAGAGCGCGTTGAAGGTGGTCAAATCAGCATGATAGCCCAGCCCGTTGCCGACCCGGATCGAAGCGAGCAGGATCAGCGGGGTGGTCGCCGGGTTAGACAGGAAGGTCATCAGCGCGGCCAGCGGGATATTGCCCCGGCAGGGTACGCACATCAGCGCCGCACCGACGATCTGGATCCCCGGGATCAGCGCAAAAATGCCCACCAGCAGCCCGACCGCGACCCCGCGCGGGACCGAGCGGCGGGTGAAGCGCCACAGCTCGTGGCGCCGCGCCAGCGGCCCGACGAAGCGGGTATGCTCCAGATCCTCGCGCTTGGGCATGGCGCGCTGTGCCCACCTGGCAAGGCGTTTGAGGTGCGGGTTCATCCTCGGTCCCGCATAATCCGCGCGGCTTCGCGCTTCCAGTCGCGTTCTTTGATGGTCGCGCGCTTGTCCGCAGTGTTCTTGCCCTTGGCCAGCGCCAGTTCGACCTTGGCCCGGCCGCGGCTGTTGAAATAGATCGACAGCGGCACCAGCGTCATTCCCTTGCGCTCGACCGCGCCGGTGAACTTGGCGATCTCACGCTCGTGCAGCAGCAGCTTGCGCGGGCGCTTGGGCATATGGTTGTGGCGGTTGCCGTGGCTGAATTCGGGGACGTTGGAGTTGATCAGCCAGACCTCGCCGTTCTTGACCTCGGCATAGGACTCGGCGATCGAACCTTCGCCGAAGCGGAGCGATTTCACCTCGGTCCCGGTCAAGGCGATCCCGGCCTCGAACACATCGTCGACAAAATAATCAAACCGCGCCCGCCGGTTTTCGGCGACGACTTTCTTCTTGTCGAAAGCGGGGGTGTGCGGGCGGGCCATCTTGAGGGGGCATGTAGGGCGGGATCGATGGAAGGGAAACCCATCCGACAAACAAAATCCGTCATCCTGAACTTGTTTCAGGACCCATTGTGCCGCCTGCGCGCAGCGTGGTGAAAGAGGCGCAACGGCACGGTCGCGCCGAATCTTTCGCCACCTGAGCCTGCGGAGAAATGGGTCCTGAAACAAGTTCAGGATGACGAAGAAGGATTAAGTGTCCAGGTCGCTCATACCAACCCCGCCCGCTCCAAGCCCGCATCCACCGCCAACCTTGCCTCAGCACTACAAGCCACCAGCGGCAGGCGGACTTCCTCGCCCAGCCAGTCGTGCAGGCGCGACAGCGCGTACTTGAGCGGCGCCGGCGAGGCGTCGGTGAACAGCGCCTGGTGGAGCGGGAACAGGCGCTCGTTGAGTTCGTGGGCCCTGGCCGTGTCACCAGCGAGGCTCGCCGCCTGGAATTCGGCGCAGAGCCGGGGCGCGACGTTGGCGGTGACTGAGATGCAGCCGGTGCCACCGGCGGCGTTGTAGGGCAGCGCCATGTCGTCGTTGCCGCAAAGCTGCACGAAGCCCGCGCCCAGATCGATCCGGTGGCGGGTAACGCGCGTCATGTCGCCGCTGGCATCCTTGATCCCGACGATCCGGTCCGGAAAGCGCCGGGCGAGTTCGGCGACGGTCTCGGGCTTGATGTCGGTCACTGTGCGGCCCGGCACGTTGTAGAGCACGATCGGCAGGTCGACCTGTTCGGCGAGATAGCTGAAATGCGCGATCAGTCCGGCCTGGCTCGGGCGGTTATAGTAAGGCGCGACCAGCAGCGCGGCGTCTGCCCCCAGCTCCTTGGCGACCTGCATGTGCCACAGCGCGGTCTGGGTATCGTTGCTGCCGCACCCGGCGATGACTTTGGCCGGGCCTGCCGCAGCAATGCAAAGTTCAAACAGGCGGTGCTGTTCCTCGCTGGTGATGGTTGGCGCTTCGCCGGTGGTGCCGCAGGGGACCAGCGCGCTCGAGCCTTCGGCGACCTGCCATTCGACCAGCCGGCGGAACGCGGCCTCATCCACCGCCCCATCGCGGAAAGGCGTCACCAGGGCCGGAATCGATCCCGAAAACATGGACTTTTCCCTTTTCGCTTACCCATGATAGGGCAGCCTCGTTCAGCAACCCATAAGGAGCCAGTGCCCAAGATGTCCAGCATGCGCCGCACGATCATCTCTACTGCCTTGGCAATGCTGGCTTTCTGGCCGCTCTACGCCTGCGCCCAGGAAGACGGCAGCGAGTGGGACCGCGCCCGCGCCTCGCTGAAGGCGCTGCCGCCGGGCAACATGCACATGGCGGTGGCGCGCTGGAAACTGCTATCCTCGTCCGACCGGTTCCAGTTCGGCGACTATGCCAATTTCATGCTGACCTACCCGGGCTTTCCCGAAGAGGCCAAGCTGCGGGTCAATACCGAGCGGACGCTTGAGTACCAGGCGGTTGAGCCGCGAAGTCTGGCCGCCTTCTTCGATCGCTACCCGCCGGTTACCAATGTCGGCCGCGCCGCTTATGCCCTGGCGCTCTATGCGCTGGGCCGCAGCGAAGCGGCCGAGGCGGGGCGACAAGCCTGGCGCGGCGGAGCGATGAGCGACGCTGCCGAGGCGGCGCTGCTGGCCAGGCTGGCCCAGACCCTGACCGCCGCAGATCACGACGCGCGGATGGACGCGCTGCTGTGGGCCGGAGCGACGGCGCAAGCCGAGCGGCAGATCCAGTTTGTGTCCCCCGCCGCCAAGCCGCTGCTGACGGCCCGGCTGAGCATGGCCAAGGGGATCGATCCGGTCGCCACCGGGCAGGTTTCCGGCACCGAGGTCCGCGACGGCGGCTATGTCTACAACCGCTCAAAATTCCTGCGCACCGCGGGCAACACCACCAACGCCGCCTGGCTGCTCGCCACCCGGCCGGCGCTGAGTGCTCCGCCGCGAGAAGTCCGCAAGTGGCTCGCCGAACTGCTCGCCGTGGCGCGCAAGGCCGATGCCCAGACCGCGGTAAAGATTGCCGCCGGGATCGACGATACTTTCCCGCCGGGAACAGACGTTTCCGCGCAGTCTTACATGATCCGCGACGATTACACCTCGCTGATGTGGCTGGGCGGGACCAAGGCGCTCAATTCGCTGGGCAACGGCGCCCAGGCGGCCCCGCTGTTCTGGCGCTATGGCGCCGCTGCGCGCACCCCGCAGACCCGCTCCAAGGGGTTTTACTGGGCCGGGCGGGCAATGGCGCAAAGCGGCAAGGCGGCGGAGGCCGCGCGCTATTTCGAGCTGTCCGCGGCCTATCCCGACCAGTTCTATGGCCAGCTCGCGCTTGAGCGGCTCGGCCGGCCGCTGCCGTCGCTCGAAAGCGCGCCGGCGGCAGGCCCGACCGAGGCCGACCGCGCGGTCTTCAACGCCCGTCCGCTGACCCACGCGGTGCGCGAAGTTGCGCGCGACAGCGACTGGCAGACCGCGGTCAAATTCTTCCGCGAAATCGCCGAACAAGCGGAGAGCGAAGCCGAACACGTGCTGGTCGCCGATCTGGCGCGCGAACTGGGCCGCCGTGATCTGGGCGTGATCCTCGGCCAGGCGGCGCACGCCGATGGCCACGGGGTCTACCGCAAGACCAGCTTCCCGCTGATGCCGATTACCCAGGGCGCCGACTGGACCATGGTCCACGCGATCACCCGCCAGGAAAGCCAGTTCGCGATGAACGCGGTCAGCCACGCCGGCGCGCGCGGCCTGATGCAGCTGATGCCCGGCACCGCGCGCGAACAGGCCGGCAAGCTGCAGTTGGGCTATGACCTGCAAGGGCTGACCCAGGACGCCGGCTACAACATCACGCTGGGCGATGGTTACTTCGCCCGGATGATGGACTATTTTGGCGGCAGCTACCCGCTGGCGGTCGCGGCCTACAACGCCGGGCCGGGCAATGTGAACAAGTGGCTGCGCGCCAACGGCGATCCCAGGAACGGCGGGATCGACTGGATCGCCTGGATCGAACAGATCCCGGTTTCCGAAACCCGCAATTACGTCCAGCGGGTGCTGGAGAATGCGGTCGTTTATGAGGCGATGTACCCGGCCAAAGCCCGCAACAAGGGCGCCAATCCGCTCAGCCGGTTCCTCGGCAAGCGCAATCCGGGATGAAGCCGGAAGGCCCGCCGATCACTCCCGCCGGGATGATCGCGCTCAAGGCCCGGTACGATCACCTGCTCGGCAATGAGCGTCCGGCGATTGTCGAGATCGTCAGCTGGGCAGCGGGCAATGGCGATCGCAGCGAGAACGGCGACTACCTTTATGGCCGCAAGCGGATGCGCGAGATCGACCGCGAACTCGCGCACCTGGCGCGGCGGATGAAGGCCTGCCGGGTGGTCGATCC
Source organism: Novosphingobium sp. (assembly GCA_031414115.1). GTDB lineage: Bacteria > Pseudomonadota > Alphaproteobacteria > Sphingomonadales > Sphingomonadaceae > Novosphingobium. Next base: position 13,802 of record JANOGS010000019.1, read on the forward strand.
CGCCCGCCAGCAGGACCGCAGCCGCGCCTGGTTCGGCGCCACGGTGACCATCGCCGACGAAGACGACACCCACCGCGTCCTGACCCTGGTCGGCGATGACGAGCAGGACGCCAGCGCCGGGCGGATCGGCTGGTCCGCCCCGCTATGCCGGGCGCTGCGCGGCGCGGCGGTAGGGGACTTGCGGCGGGTGCTCCCGCCCGGCGGCGAGAAGGAATGGGAAGTGCTGGAGATTGCCTACCCGGATGCGACTGCGAGTAGCTGAGCCTTGCCAGCGGCAGAGCAGCGGCTAGCTTCGCTTCGGGGGAGATCTGCATGACATCCGCTTCCGTGCCGCCACAACAGATGATCGCCGGCCACCCGCGCGGGCTTTACTACCTCGCTTCGACCGAACTGTGGGAGCGTTTCTCGTTCTACGGAATGCAAGCGCTGCTGACGCTGTATATGGTCAAGCAGCTGCTGCTGCCGGGCTTCGCCGAAAACGTCTGGGGACTGTCTGCCCTGCGCAGCCTGTTCGAGTTCGCCGGCCCGCTGTCCAACACCGATTTCGCCGGGCTGATCGCGGGGTTCTATTCGGGCTTCGTCTATTTCACCCCGATCGCCGGTGGCTGGATCGCCGACCGGGTGCTGGGCGCCAAACGCACCGTGCTGATCGGGGTGCTGTTGATGAGCGCGGGCCACCTGGCGATGACTTT
>JANOGS010000020.1:0-3143 GCA_031414115.1 Novosphingobium sp.
GGGGGGGGGGCTGTTTGTGGGGGGGGGGGGTCATGTTAATATACTCTCCATTTCCGCGTCAGCCCAATGGGGGTGGTGACCGCGCTACGCGCTGACGGAGGGGTACCGCGCCAGGTCAGAGGCCCTTCCACCACTGTCTACGGCAGCGGTCCCCCTCCCCATTTGTGCTTCGCAAAAATGGAGAGGATCTGGTTGGCTGATGCCCCTCACCGCGGCGCCTCGGTCGCTTCGACCAGATCGGCGACCAGCGCCTCGACCGCCTTGCCCTCGATTTCGGCAGCGGGGGAGAGCAGCAGGCGGTGGCGCAGCACCGCGCCGGCCAGCGCCTTGACGTCGTCGGGGACGACATAGTCGCGCGCGTCCAATGCGGCGCGGGCGCGGGCGGCGTTGGCCAGCAGCACCGCGGCGCGCGGGCTGGCCCCGGAGGCGAGATCGGCGCTGTCACGGGTCGCACGGATCAGGCGGACGATATAGTCAATCACGCTGTCCGCCAGCTTGACGGTCTTGACCGCCTGCGCCGCTGCCGCCACCGCCGCGCCATCGGCCACGGAGCTCACTCCCAGGTCGGCGGGGCGCTGCGGCCCGGCGCGCTCGCCGAACGTGGCAACGATCCGCGCCTCCTCTTCAAGGCTGGGGTAGGGCACCAGCAGCTTGAACAGAAACCGGTCGAGCTGGGCCTCGGGCAGCGGATAAACCCCCTGACTCTCGATCGGGTTCTGGGTCGCGACCACCATGAAGTTGGCGGGCAGCGAATGCGCGGTGCCATCGAGTGTCACCCGGCGCTCCTGCATCGCCTCCAATAGCGCGGCCTGGGTTTTGGGCGGGGTGCGGTTGATCTCGTCAGCCAGCAGCAGCTCGCAGAAGATCGGGCCCTGGGTCAGGGTGAACTGGCTGGTCTGGAAGTTGAACAGGTTGGAACCCAGAATGTCGCCCGGCATCAGTTCGGGGGTAAATTGGATCCGCCCGAAATCGAGCCCCAGGCTGGCGGCGAAACACTGCGCAAGGAAAGTCTTGGCGGTGCCCGGCGGGCCTTCGAGCAGGACGTGGCCCTGCGCGAACAGTGCGACCAGCAGCCCGTCGAGGGTTTCGGCCTGGCCGACAATCGCCTTGCCCACTTCGGCGCGGATCGCCTGGGCGAGGGCGCCCACTTCGGAGAGGTTCATCGGGTCAGGATCCTTTCGAGCGAATGAAGAGTCAGCGCGGCGCGCAAAAGATCGGCAGGGCGGCGCGCGCTGCGCATGGCGGCAGCGGCGGCGGAGAAGGGCTGGGCATCGGGCGCGCGGCTGGCCAGCGCGCGGTCGATCGCAGCTTCGGCCTGGGCGTGGTCGAGCCGGTGCGGCAGGGCGAGGGCGCGGACCAGCCGCTCGCGCACGGCATCGGCATAGGGCGGGCCGACCAGGTGCAGCCGCCGCGCTCGCCGCACCAGCCCAGCGGCGTTGGCGACCAGCTCATGCTTGCCGAATGCCAGTGCCCGGCCGACAGTGAGCGGCGGCCCGAAGCGGTTCATCGCGCGCCACAACAGCACCGCCGCAGCCAGCAATAGGCACAGCGTCGCGGCCAGGAACGGCGGAGTGAAGGCCAGCGTCAGCAGGTTCTCCGAGCGGCCATAGCCGGGCAGGGTCATATCGAAGATCAGCTTTTTCTCGCCGCCGTCGATCGCGGCCAGCGCGAGTTGTTCGGCCAGCTGGGCATTGGCGAAGTCGGACAAGCCATAATTGTTGAACAGGTCGGGTTCGAACACGAAGATCAGCGGCTGGAGCATCTGGTCCTCGCCAGGCTCGATCCCTTCATCGAGGGCGATTTCATCGAGCCCGTCGGTGTCGCCGCCATCATTGCCGAGATATCCGGCCAGCATGCGTCCGTCTTCATCGCCGGCGACCAGCGCGACAAGATCCTCGCTCTCGCCCGAAGCCACTTTCTCCGAAACCGGCAGCGCGCCTTCGATTCCCGCGCCGTACCAGGCGGCAGTCTTGCCGCTGCCGCGCATCGGGCCAAGATCGACGCTAATTTCATCGTGGAAGCCTTGCCATTTGGGCAGATCGGCGTCGAGCAGCGAGACCCAGCCTTCCTTGACCTTGAGCGTCCGGCGCGGCAGCGGTGCAGTCAGCCACTTGGGCATGATGACCACGGTCGGCCCAGCCTGGCGGTGGAGCTTGACCGCCGCCTCGATCTCATCGGCATCGGTCCAATGCAGCGGGGTAAGGACCAGGAGGCCGCTCTGCTTGAGCGCGCCGCGACTGCGCGCCTGGCTGACCTCCCAGCCGCGCTTGTCCATGTATTTGGCCAGCGCGGCATAGCCGTTGAGGCCTTTACCAGCGGCATGGGCCCCCCCGGCATTAGGCTCGCGGTCGGCCATGCCCGAACCGATCATCCACAGAAGCGCGATGAAGGCGAAAGCGCCGAACAGCACCAGCCCCAGCACCACCCGGGGTGAAAACCCGCTGTCGTTCATGCCGCTGCGCCGATCGCAGGGATGCGCTCCAGCGCGAATTCGGCATAGGCGGCGCGGGCCACTTGCCAGTCGGCCGCATCAAGCGCGGTCAGGGCAAAACGGCTGCGCTCGACCCGCGCGGTGATGGTCGCAAAGGCGCCGCGAGCGCGTTCGGGCAGCGCGCCGATCGAGGCGATCTCGCGCGCGGTGCTGGCGGGGTGGATCCAGTCGGGACGGGCCCCGGCGATCTGCGCTACCGAGCGCTTGAGCAGCAGGTGCGCAGCCTCGTCAAAGCGGCCTTCGGCAGCCAGCCGGTCGGCATCCTCGAGCAAGGCCAGCGCCTGATCGCGCTCTGGCGCCCAGCCTTCGGGCTCCTCCACAAGCTTGGGTCCGCGCTCGAACAGCGGTTCGGCCAGCCGCCACAGTGCGTAGAGCACAACCAGGGCAATGCAGCCGCCAACCACCCACAACAGCACCGGCGCCGACATCCCCAGCGCGCGGGCAATCGCCTCGAAAAAGGCGGTCAGCCACTCGGGCATTTCGGGCGGCTTGGCGGTGACATTGACCGGGACATACTGGATCGCGGGATCGGCGTGGACTGCCTGCCAGTCACGCGCTGCTTGCTGCGTTGCTTCTGCCCCCGAGATTGCCGGTGTCGCCGTCACGCGGTCTTGTTCGCATGGCCCAAGGCGTTGGGCAAGTACGCGTATCC
>JANOGS010000021.1:0-36505 GCA_031414115.1 Novosphingobium sp.
CAGAGACCGAAACCTGCCTCGAGCCAGTCGTCGCCGCCTTCCGCGCGGTAGGCTTGCACCGCCTCACGCAGCACGGCAGCGCGCGACTTGCCCTGCTCGGCCGCGCGGGCATCGAGCCATTTGATGTCCTCTTCGGGCAGATCGGCGAGGATGCGGGTCATTGATATACTGATATCATATCATGATATCATGTCAAGCGGGAATCGGTAGACCTAAACAGACGCCTCCCGCCTCGCGCCAAGCGCCGCCTGCATCCAAGCATGCATCTGACGCGATGAGCTTCCAGCCCAATGACAAACCCAAGAAGGCGCCCAGCAGGAGGCCCATGAAGATCGCGAACCAAGCCGTGATTTTCTTTCACCCCTTCTTCTCCGACTTCTTCTTCATCGCATCATGGAACCGGTCGGCCCAGCCCGGCTTGACCAGCCGTTCGCCGCGCACGATGCGCAGTTCCCCGGCCGCCACATTCATGATCGACCGATCCCGATCGGAAGGCTGGTAATTCGCAGCTTCGAAGTTTCAATTGTTACCAAAGCCCCAGCCACCAGCTGATCTTCGGCCTGCTTGATGGACTGAATTACCAGATCGCCGATGACCCCAACCCTGCAATCTTCGGTCCGCAGTTGGACCACGCTGGGCGCAACGCCGCCTGTAGCGGCCAGGATCGATCCGAAATCCAGATCGTTTGTCAGGAAGACAAAGCCCTGTTCTTTGGCAAAAGCCATGATCTGGGGGTCACCGGCCGTGGCGGAGCCGATTGCAGACCAGTGTTCTGCCTCGAATCCGGCGCGCTCCAGTGCAGTCACCCATTTTGGCGACAGATTCATATCGATCAGGAAGCGCATCAACTGGCAAACTTTATCTCACGCTCCTCGGTGCGCCAAGCCGCGTAGCGCAATGCCTGGCTGATATCTTCGCGTTCAAGATAGGGAAAGTCTTCGAGCAAATCGTCGAAACTCTGTCCGGCGGCAAGCTGGCCGACAATCATGCCCACGGTGACACGCATATTGCGAATGCAAGGCCGCCCGCCCATCTGGTCGGGACGCATGGTAATGCGGTCGAGTTGTTCCATTGCCGTCTTCCTTCAGTCCGAAAATAAAGCAGAACTGGCCAGATTGCTATCCCTTCGTCTCCGCCAACTTCTTGAAGCCGATCCGCCCATCCCGGCATGGCCAGCTATTTGGCGTACGCTGACCTATGGCGCCAGCAAAGCAATCTCGTTCTTCAACGCCCCAAGCTCCCCACCGAAACTCGCCACCATCGCAGCGAGCATTTCCCTGGGTCTGATCCGGGCCATGTCCAGCGGGTGCCCGGCGCGTTCGCCGAGCAGGAACAGAAAGCTCAATTGGGTCCGGCCATTGCCTTCGCGGAAGGGGTGAATGGCGTTCAACTCGGCGAGGAAGCTGGCGGCGGTAGAGATGAAGTCCTCCCTCGTTCCACCACCTGCCAAAGCGCCAGTCGCGATCGACGCAAACAGCAAGTCCATCTGCCCCTCAATGTGCTCGGGAAAGCAGAACATCGAGCCGCCCTTGGCAATCCGGGTCGTGCGATATTGGCCCGCCCAGGCATAGACATCCTGGAACAGGTGGCGGTGGATGGCACGGTAGTGGGCTGGGTCGAATTTGCCGGTTGGCAGGGGTTGATTTGATCGCAATGTGAACATCGCGACTTCGAACGCTTCCAGTTCGTCAGTCGATGCAATTCCATGCTTGTTGAGCAGGACGGAACTGCCCTTGTAACAATAGGGATCGTCGAAAGCGCCGTAGTCGGTCAAATATCAAGCTGCTTTGCGCGCTTGCAGATCGGCGATCAGAGCTTCACGAATTTGATCAGCCGTAAATCCCTTGCCCCGCAAAGAATCGATGCGTTGGCGATAGGCCGATGTCAGTTGCAGGCCTTCGACAGCCAGAAGGGCAGCAGCGGCGTCATCGCCCAGGACGCAAGACTTTTGTTCCATGCGGATTTCATACCATATTCGCGGCTAGGCCGGAAGCCAAATCACTTCTTCTCCGCCTTCTTCTTCTTCATCGCGTCATGGAACCGGTCCGCCCAGCCTGGCTTGACCAGCTGTTCCCCCCGCACGATCCGCAGTTCCCCCGCCGCGACATCGCGTGTCACCGCACTGCCCGCGCCGACGATCGCGTCGGCGCCGATTTTCACCGGGGCGACCAACGACGAGTTGCTGCCGATGAAGGCGCGTTCGCCGATCACGGTCTTGTACTTGAAGTAGCCGTCGTAGTTGCAGGTGATGGTGCCGGCGCCGAGGTTGGCGCCGGCGCCGACCTCGGCATCGCCGATGTAGCTGAGGTGGTTGGCCTTGGCGCCGGGGCCCAGCACCGATTTCTTGACCTCGACGAAGTTGCCGATCTTGGCCTTCTCCTCCAGCCGGGTTCCGGGGCGCAGCCGGGCGAAGGGGCCGACTTCGCAGCCACTGGCAATGCTCGCCCCTTCGATGTGGCAATTGGCGCGAATCCGGACATTGTCGGCGACGCTCACTCCGGGCCCGAAGAACACGTTGGGCTCGATCAGCACATCGCGCCCAAGCACCGTATCCCAGGCGAACCACACCGTCTCCGGCGCGATCAGGGTGGCGCCGTCGTCCATTGCCTGGCGGCGGCGTGCCGATTGCCAGCGCGCTTCGGCTTCGGCCAGTTCGGCGCGGGAGTTGATCCCCATCACCTCGATCTCATCCGCCTCGATCACCGCCACGCGCGCGCCCTCGGCAATCGCGTGGGTGGCGACATCGGGGAGGTAGAATTCCTTGGCCGCGTTGTTGGCATCAACCTTGGCGAGCAGCCGCCAGATATGATCGCTGTGGGCAACGATCACTCCCGAATTGCACAGATCGACCGCGCGCTCGGCGGCGCTGGCGTCCTTGTGCTCAACCATCTTGCGCACCGTGCCATCGCCATCGGCAATGATCCGGCCATAGGCGGCGCTATCGGCCGGGCGGAAGCCGAGCACGGCCACCGTGGCATTCTCCAGCGCCGCGCAAAGCCGGGTGACCGTCGCGCTGGAAAGGAACGGCACGTCGCCGAAGCAGACCAGCACCAGCCCTGCGAAAGTGCCCAGCGCGGCGCTGGCCTGAAGCGCGGCGTGGGCAGTGCCGAGCTGCGGTTCCTGCACCACCACATCCGCGCCCGATCCGGCCAGTGCCGCCGCGAGCTGCTCGCGGCCGTGCCCGGCAACGATCACCTGCCGCGCCGGTTCCAGCTCGCCCAGGCTGGCGAGCAAATGCATCAGCATCGGCTGCCCGGCGATGGGGTGGAGCACCTTGTGCAAGTCGCTTTTCATCCGCGTGCCCTTGCCCGCGGCAAGCACAACGATGGCGAGAGGAGTTGCAGGCGAAGTCATGGTTAAGGTCCATGCCACCAAATTGTTGCCGTTTCCACTACACTGGGCCACGGGGCGCACCATGTCCCACCGCTTCGACATCGTCGGCTTCGATCTTGACGGCACCCTGCTCGATACCTCGGGCGATCTTGGCGCAGCGGTCAACCATGCGCTGGGGCTGATCGGGCGCGAACCGGTGCCGAGCGCGGCGGTTTCCGGGCTGATCGGCGGCGGCGCGCGGCTGATGCTGCAACGCGCGCTGAGCTTGACTGGCGGTGCGGACGGCATCGACCAGGAAACGCTGTTCGCCCAGCTGCTCGGCTATTACGAGGCCAATATCGCGGTCCACACAGCGCTCTATCCCGGTGCTGCGGCGATGCTGAGCGCGCTGGAGCAAGCCGGCACCAGAATTGCCGTGGTGACCAACAAGCGCGAGGCGATGACGCTGAGGCTGTTCGATGCACTCGGCCTGACCCAGCGCTTCCACTGCATCATCGGCGCCGGACGCTATCCGCTCAAACCCGCCCCCGACGCGCTTCACGCGATGGTGGCCGAACTTGGCGGCGGGGCGGCGGCGTTCGTCGGCGACACCACCTTTGATATCGGTGCGGCGCGCGCCGCCGGGCTGCCCAGCGTCGCGGTCAGCTTCGGGTTCTGCGATGGGCCCCCGCACGAACTGGGCGCCGATGCGGTGATCGACCACTTCGACGAACTGATCCCCACCCTCGCCCGGCTCTGAAAAGGGGACTGTCCCCTTTTTTAGAAATCGATCTGGGCGCGCAGGCCGACACTGTCGGCCTGATAGTCGCTGTCGGCGCCTGCGGCCACCGCCGCGTCGCTCAGCCAGAGGTGGCCGTAGTTGACCAGGAAGCGGACGTAGTCGGTCGGGATCCAGACCAGCGAAGCCCCTGCCACCTGCTGGCGTCCGCCCACAATGGCTCCGTCGGACAGGTCGAGCCAGTCGTAGCGCAGGTTGGCCTGCAGCGCGCCCAGCCCGCCCTTGCCGAGCGGCTTGGCCGGGCGGATCCGGTCATAAACCCCGTTGCGATAGGCGGTCTTGTCGCCGGTCAGCAGCATGCCAAGCTCGGCATAGCCGCCGTTGAAGGTCGGGTCGGCAAGGCCGGGACGCCTGGGCTTCATCCAACTCGATTCGGCGGTCGCGTGGAAGCGGCCGCCCACATAGGCGAGTTCGAGGCCATAGCCGGTTTCGCCGCTGGCAGTGATGTTGCCGGTGTTGACCAGCCGGACATCGGTGGTGTGAACGAAAGGCCGTGCGCGATACCGGGTGGTGGTCGCCGCATCATTGAAATCGCGGGCGTGGAATGATCCGCCAAGATGGAGCTGGCCTGCCCCCAGCTTGGGCATGAACACCACCCGGGTATCGACACTGTAACTGTTGTTGGCATCGCCGCCGGCAACGTTGAGATCGGCGGCGTTGTCAGTGAACACCCCGGCCTGCACGACCACCGCCTTGCCGATGTAGGTGCCGCTGAAGCCGACCCGGCGCTCGAACCCGAACCCGCCGTTGAACGCGGCGCGCTCCATGAAGCTGGTGAACAGATCGCTGGTCATGTCTTCCATCGACTGGAACGGCTTGTGCTGGCCCATGGTCAGGGTCAGCTTGGGGCTGGCCTTCCAGGTCAGGTAGATGTCGGTGAGATCGACCGAGCTGTTGGCGAGATCGGCCTCTATGCGATAGCCGAAGCCGCCGGGCATCGTTCCGTCAAAGCCGATGTAGGCGCGGCGGAATTCGGTGCCCACGCCCAGGCTGTTTCCCGAAACCGAGCCCGGCGCGTCGACCCCGGCAGTGTCGATCTGCACCCGGCCGCGCGGCTTGAAGCTCCAGCCGTCCTTGGTCGCCAGCTTGGGGGCACCGTCCCAGGTGATCTCGCTGGCCGGCTTGGCGGTGGTCGCGGCGGCGATCTTCCTGGTCTCATCGCGGGCGACCCTGGCTTCGGTAACCGCAGCGTCGGCCCTGGCCTCGGCAGCGTCGGCGCGGGTGCGTTCCGCAGTGACCTGATCCTCCAGGCTGTCGACTCGCTGGCTGAGCTTGTCGAGCTGAGCCTGCATCGCCGCCATCTGCTCGGCCACCGCAGGCTGCTGCGCAGCACCGGCCTGCGCGGGCGAAATCCAGCCCGTTGCAAGCGCGACGGCAACGGCGGACGAAAAACGGAATCGGCTCACGCGGCACCTCAGTTGTGAGAATTTGTGCGGCGCATTGACTGTAATATGACATTCACGCAACCATTATTCGGCAAGCTCGCCGGACCTTCCGCTACGGAACAAGGCGCGGCGATGTGCAAGGTTGAAAGCTTGGCCCGGTCGTGCCAGTGACGCCGCGCTTCCCCAACGGGACAACCCATTTCAGCGGAGTCGAATCCATGACCATTTCGTTCAAAGATCGTGTTGCGATCGTTACCGGGGCCGGCGGCGGCCTGGGCCGTGCCTATGCGCTCGAACTCGCCCGGCGCGGGGCCAAAGTGGTGGTCAACGACCTGGGCGGATCGCGTGACGGGTCCGGCCATTCCGACGCCGCCCTCAAGGTGGTCGAGGAGATTGAGGCGGCTGGCGGCGTGGCCATGTCAAACGGCGGTTCGGTCACCGAATACGAACAGATGGTCGAGATGGTCGCCAAGGCCAAGGAGAAATGGGGCGGGGTCCATGTCCTGATCAACAACGCCGGAATCCTTCGCGACAAAAGCTTCGCCAAGATGGAGATGAGCGACTGGAAGCTGGTGGTCGACGTCCACCTTGGCGGCAGCGCCAACTGCACCAAGGCGGTCTGGGACCTGATGCGCGAGCAGGCCTATGGCCGGATCCTGATGACCACCAGCTCGACCGGCATGTTCGGCAACTTCGGCCAGGCCAACTATGGCGCCGCCAAGATGGGGCTGACCGGGCTGACCAAGACGCTCCACCTCGAAGGCGCCAAGTACAACATCCGCTGCAACACCCTGATCCCGGTCGCCGGCACCCGGATGACCGCGGACCTTGGCATGTCCGAAGCCTTCTTCAATGCGCTCGCCCCTGAAAACGTCGCGCCGATGGCGCTCTATCTGGTCAGCGAGGACGCGCCGACCAACATGATCTGCGGCGCCGGCGCCGGCGCCTATCACGCCGCCTACGTCACCCTGACCCCGGGCATCGCCCTCCCCGCCGGGGAGCGCACGCCCGAAGCCATTGCCGCCAACTGGGACGCGATCATCGACCGCACCGGCGATATCGTCCCGCAATCGGGCGGCGAGCACACCGGGGTGGTGATGGCGGCGCTGAACAAGATCGGCGGGCTGGGGTGATCCCAGCGCCAGTTACAGACTAAGGAAAATCAACCGGGCTGGACGAGCGCAGCAACGCCTTCGCCCAGCCCGAGGCTTTTCAGCAAAACCCCGCCTTCGATTGTTATGAGGAGGCGCAACGCGGTGCGCGAGCGCTCCGCCAAGTCGTCGATCGCCAACTGGGTTTCCAGCCAGGCGACAAAGCCTTGTGCGATCCCCTCACCGACCCGGGCGCAGGTCTCATCACCCCGCGCCGCCAGCGCAGCCATTTCCAACCACAGCTGCATGAACGGCCAGACCAGCGGGTCGAGGACCAGCGGTAATAGGCGGGCTTCCAGCACTTCCACCGCAACCGGTTCCTCGCCCCGTTGGGTGTCGAGCAGCATGGTCATCCGCACCGCAACCTCTTCCAGCACTGCGGTAATCAACGCGGTCTTGTCCGGGAAATAGTACAGCAGCATCCGGTCGCTGGTTCCCACTGCTGCCGCCAGCGGACGAAGACTGGCACCGCCCAGGCCATTGGCCAGAACGTGGTCAGCCAGAGTGCGAGTCAGCTGTGACTTTCGATCGGATCGGCTCATCGCGAAATTCCTGTAGCATTTGCTACAAACAATGCTATGTAGCACATGCTACACGAAAGGAACTCTTGCGATGACAGCATTCTGGCGTACCTGGTTGACCCTGTCCTGCCTCGGAGCGGGTTTGTTCGGTTTGGTTCTTTACGGCGCCGCCTTCAGCGCGACAACTGCCCCCACGGCACTGTTCCTCGACCTGATCGGCAAACCCTGGCCGGCCGAGCCGGGCGAACACCTGCGCTTTGCTTTTGGGCTGATGGGCGCAATCACAATCGGCTGGATGATGACGCTCTACACGCTTCTGCGCGCCGCCTGGTCGCTCGGCGAGGCTGAAGCCCGGCCGCTGTGGCGCGGCGCCGGATTGGCAATTGCGGTATGGTATGTGATCGACAGCTATGTCTCGATCGCAACCGGCTTTCCGCTCAACGCCGTGTCCAACACCGTGCTGGCGTTGTTCATGCTGCTGCCACTGGTGGTCACCGGGAAGCTGAAGGCGGGGGTTTAGCCCACCACCAACCTTACCAACCGCCGCTCCAGCGGGAACAGCACCCCGGCCAGTTCGTGCCCGCGCTTGAGCACCTGGCCGCCCTCGCCGAACAGTGTCCACATGCCTTGCTTGCCGCGCAAGGCCGGGCGTTTTTCGATCCGGGCCTGGGGGTGTTCGGCGGCGCGGCGGAAACCGCAGAACACCGCGGCGTCCTTGCCGAAGTCCATCGCGTAGTCGCGCCATTCACCGGCCGAGACCATCCGCCCGTAGAGATCGAGGATCCGCTGCAATTCGTCACGTTCGAACCCGACCTGGGCGGTACGCACCGCATGGAGGGGAAAGGGCGTGACCTGGCCGCTCAAGCCGTCTTCGCCCCGCGCTTGCGGGTCGCAGATTGCTTGGCTGCGGCGGCATCGCGTTCCTCAAGCAGCGCAGCCAGCCGCTTCTGCAGCGTCTCAACCTCGCACTGCAGCAGTTCAAGCTTCTGCGTCGCCGGATCGAACCGGTCCGAGCACGGCGTACCATAGGGGACGAAGTTCTGGGTTTCGGGCTTGACCTCGACCAGCATCGGCTTGGCCGGGATCCCGACCATGGTCGAGCCATCGGGAACGTCCTTGGTGACCACCGCATTGGCCCCGATTCGCGATCCCTTGCCGATCATCAGCGGTCCCAGGATCGCCGCACCCAGGCTGACGATCACATCATCGCCGATGGTCGGGTGGCGCTTGCCGCCCTGGCCGCTGGTCGGGTTGGTGCCGCCAAGGGTCGAGCCCTGATACATGGTGACGTTGTCGCCGATCTCGGCAGTTTCGCCGATCACCACAAAGCCGTGGTCGATGAAGAAGTTGCGCCCGATCCGCGCGCCGGGATGAATGTCGATCGCGGTCAGGAAGCGGCTGATGTGGTTGACCATGCGGGCGAGAATGAACAGATCGGCCTCGAACAGCCAGTGGGCGATGCGGTGGAACCCCAGCGCCCAGACGCCCGGATAAAGCAGCACTTCCCAGCGCGAACGCGGCGAGGGATCGCGGGCGACAATCGAGTCGAGATAGCGGGTCAATTCGCTCAGCATCGCGGTCGATTCTCCTTCAAATCCGCGCCTAAAGCAAGCGCGGTTCGTCTGGCCCGAGCAGTTCCTCCAACGCCTCGCGCCAGATTCCCTGGGTCGGCGGTACTTTCCGTTCCAGGCTGAGGCGGTCGATGGCCGCCACCAGTGCTTCGATTCCGAGATGGGAACGCTCCGCCCGCGCCGCAAGATAGGCGATCCCTTCCGGCCCCAGGGCCAGTCCGCGCTGCTCGGCATGGGCCGCGATCAGATCGCCAAGCATGGCATCGCCGGGGGTGCCAATCTCGAGCTGCAGGGCGGCGCCGAGCCGCGAGGCAAGATCGGGCAGCGCGATCCGCCATTCGCCAGCAGCCGAGCTTTTGACCAGCAGCAGCGGCGTGCCGGCTTCCTGCGCGCGGTTCCAGTGGTGGAACAACGCGGTTTCATCGATCCGGTCGGCATCATCGAGCGCCTGGCCCAACCCCTGTTCGGCAAACCAGCGGGCGGTCAGCGACTTGGCCGAGCGCGCTGGCCCGGTGAGGACGGCGGTGCGAAACGGCCAGGCGCTGGCCATGGTGCAAGCTTCGAACACCGCCCGGTTGGCATCGCCGACCACGATCCGCGAGGGGCCATCGCTTCCGGCGCGCAAGGGCAGCGCGATCTGGCTCATCTCAACGCTTGATCGAAAGCGCGTTGGTGCCGACCGTGACCCGCCAGCCGCGCGCCCGCAGCGCATCGGCCAGCGCATTGAGTTCGCCCTGGTAAGTCACCCGCATCAGCGAGGTTCCGCCCACCGCCAGGCTGGTGGTCGAGGCGCCCTGCACCCCCGGCACGCCGCGCACGCCGCCCAGCGCGGCATCGACCGCGGCTGCATCGGGCGAGGAAAACTGCACGGTAAAGGTGCGGGTCTCGGCCACCTGGGTCGGCTCGGGGGTCGGAGCAGCGCTCACCGTCGCCTGCGGTATCGCCGCCGTGGCTGCGGGCGGCGGTGCCTGCCCGGCAGCGATCAGCGCGGCCAGCGCGGGATCGATCGAAGTGTTGAGGTTGAGCGTGGCGTCGGGCTCAAGCACCCCATCGGCCAGCGCGCGGGCATAGATCACATCGAACCGCACCACCGCTTCGGCCAGCATCCGCGGCAGTGCGGCTTCATCATTGGCTGACAGGGTGAAGCTTTCAAGGAACCGGTTGTCTGGGCCATAGCGGGCCGTGAAGGTGCCGCGCACCGGCCCGCCGGGCCATTGCCGCTCAAGCCGCGCCTCGGGCACCAGCACATCGGCGGCGCCAAACTGATCGAGCACATTGCGCCACCAGGCGCGGCTGCGACGGCTGGGCTGCCCGGCGGTGACCAGCAGCGATTCGCCGCCCGAACCAGTGGGGCGGACATAGTCGATCGGGCTGGTCCCGGCCTGGAAGCTGGCCCAGGCCGACTGCCAGACCCCGCGCACTTCAAAAACCTGCGCCACCCCGCCCGAATGGAGCACGGGTATCACCAGCAGCGGCGCCGAATGCGCGCTGCCACCGTTGCCGCCGCCGATGAACTGCCCGGCGCGCGAACGATCGAAGATCACCCCCAGCCTGGCGATGTAGCGCCGCGGCCCGATCTGCTCGCGCTCGATCACCACCGCGGCGACCATGCCCTGGATCTGCCCATCGCCCATCGCCGGGCCGCCGGCCTTATCCCAGGCCTTGCGCGCCGCCAGCTCCCAGCCTTCGAGCCGGGCTTCCTCGGCAGTGTCTGCGGTAGTCTCGACATCGATTCCGGCGATGTGGATGTCGCTCGACTGCTTGACCGGGATGATCCCGCGGTCACCCTCGATCTGCGCCGCCAGCCGCATTGTCCCCACCGCAGCCAGCGCCAGAATCGCGCCGCCGAGCAGCGCGGCGGTGAGGAGCGGGCGCGTGATACGCGGCGGAAGGGAAATGGTGCGACTGGCCATCGGGGGAAACTGCTGGCCTTTTGCCCAATCGCGCATGGAAATCCAAGCGGGAAAGCGTTAGGCGCCAAGCGATGTCGAACAACCCGCCCCCCAAAAGCTATTCCTATGAAGCTACCGGCGTCTCGATCGCGGCGGGCAACGCGCTGGTCAAGGCGATCGCCCCGCTCGCCCGGGCCACCGCACGGCCCGGAGCGGACGCGGAACTCGGCGGTTTTGGCGGGTTTTTCGATCCGCGCGCGGCGGGCTATAAGGACCCGCTGCTGGTCGCCGCCAACGATGGGGTCGGGACCAAGGTCAAGCTCGCGATCGACCATGACCGCCACGACCGGATCGGCGAAGACCTGGTCGCGATGTGCGTCAACGACCTGATCGTCCAGGGCGCCGAGCCGCTGTTCTTCCTCGACTATTTCGCCACCGGCAAGCTTGAGACCGGGATTGCCGAGCGGGTGGTGGCGAGCATTGCCGAGGGCTGCAAGATCGCCGGATGCGCGCTGATCGGCGGCGAGACTGCGGAAATGCCCGGAATGTACGCCGCCGGCGACTATGATCTGGCCGGTTTCTGCGTCGGCGCGGTTGAGCGCGGCGAACAGCTGACCGGCGACCAGGTGGCGGCGGGCGACGTCCTGCTCGGGCTCGCCAGCTCGGGGGTTCATTCCAACGGCTATTCGCTGGTCCGGCGGTTGGCCGCGGATCTCGGCTGGCGGCTCGACCGTCCCGCGCTGTTCGATCCCGAACGGCTGCTGATCGACACGCTGCTCGAGCCGACCCGGATCTATGTGAAGAGCCTGCTGCCGGCGATCCGGGCGGGCCGGATCCACGCCCTCGCCCACATCACCGGCGGCGGGCTGCTGGAGAACGTGCCCCGCGTGCTGCCCAAACACCTTCACGCCCGGATCGACGCCGGCGCCTGGCAGCAACCGCGACTGATGGCGTTCCTGCAGGCCCAGGGCCATATCGAACCGGCCGAGATGGCACGGACTTTCAACTGCGGGATCGGCATGGTGCTGGCGGTTGACGCGGATCAGGTGGCCGGGCTGGCGGCGGATCTGGAAACAGCGGGCGAGACCGTCCACGTGATCGGCGCGATCGAGGAAGGTGCGCGCGGCTGCACGGTGCAGGGATCAGCCGAAGTTTGGGCTTCGCGCGATGGCTGGGAAGCCGTCCACTTTGCGTAACTTCGATCCTCTCCATTTTTGGCGAATGCCACAAATGGGGAGGTGGCAGGCGCCAAAGGCGGCTGACGGAGGGGTTATGGCGCGAGGGTGGAGACCCCTCCGTCATTCACTGCGCGAATGCCACCTCCCCATTTGGCTTCGCAAAATGGAGAGGATCTAATGACAAGCCGCACCCCCATCGCCGTCCTCATCTCGGGCAGCGGCACCAATATGGCGGCGCTGCTCTATGCCAGCCGCACCGCGGGCTGTCCGTTCGAGATTGTGCTTGTCACCGGGGACAATCCGGAAGCACGCGGTCTTGACCTAGCTGAAGCTGAGGGCCTCAAAGTCGTTCGGATTCCCAAACCGACTCCTATAGACAAGTCACAGTTCTTTCTCGCGCTAGAGAACGTCATTAGGGATTCAGGAGCCCAATACATCGCGCTCGCTGGCTTCATGCGAATCCTTCCGCCCAGTTTCGTCACCGGGTGGGACGGCCGGATGGTCAACATTCACCCCTCATTGCTGCCCAAATACAAGGGCCTCCACACCCACGAACGTGTGCTCGAGGCTGGAGAAGCCGAGGCTGGCTGCACCGTCCATCTTGTCACCGCCGCGCTTGATGACGGTCCGATCCTGGGCCAGACCCCCGTGGCGGTCCTGCCCGGCGACACCGCCGACTCGCTCGCCGCCCGCGTGCTGATCGCCGAGCACCAGCTCTATGCCCGCTGCCTGGCGGAACTGGTCAGCCGCGAAGCCTCGCCGGAATGGCTGATCGGGCAAATCCGGGCCCGCGCCATGGCCATGCCCGAGGCCGAGGAAACGCTCAGCCACGGCATGCCCTGCTTCGGGATCGTCAAAGGCAAGAAGTTCGCCTGGGTTTCCAACGACCACCACGGCGACGGCAAGCTGGCGCTGCTGGTCAAGATCAGCGGCCCCGACGAGCAGGCTCAGCTGATCGAGAACGACCCCGCGCGCTATTATCGCCCAGCCTATTTCGGTGGTGACTGGATCGCGATCCGGCTCGACCTGGGCGATACAGACTGGGACGCGATCGGCGATTGGATCTCCCGCAGCTGGCGCAGCATCGCGCCCAAGAAGCTGACCGCGCTGATCGACGCGGCGGACGGGTTCTAAATCTCGCTCCCATCGACCATCGGCCGGTCTTCGCGGGTGCCTTTGTAGCGGGCGTCAGGCTCGCTTTCCCCGGGGGAGATCACCACGTGGTCGGGGTGGACTTCGAGCAAGGTGCCGACGAAGGGGAAGCCCTCCATCGTGCTCACGCGGTAACTCACGGTGTCGCCAACCTTGAAGCTGGCCGGGTCGAAATTGAATTCGAACGGGCAATCCTCGCCGCCGCCGCCCATGCCCTTCATCGCCTGTCTCCTTGGGGGACCAGTATAGGGCTGGAATTCACCGGGAAAAGGGGGGAGACTCGCCCGCGATGTGGAGTGACTTCACCACCGGACTGACCTGGGCCTATTTCGCGGCGCAATTCGCGGTGCTGCTGCGCGCACTGCTCAAACCGCAGCGCGAACCGGCCTCGCGGATCGCATGGTTCTTCGCGATCCTGGTGCTGCCGGTGGTGGGAGTCGTGGCATACCTGCTGGTGGGAGAAGCGCGGGTGTCAGCGCGGCGGCGTGCGCGTTTCGCCGGTATCGAGGCACGGCTGCCGCGCCCGGGGGGTGATCCCGAAGCAGCGCGCGCGCTGGCAGACGGAGCCTATGCCGCGCCCTTCGCGCTCGCCCGTGCGGTTAACGGCCTGCCGCCAACAATGGGCAATCGCGCCACACTGGCCGCCGACAGCGCTGCGGCGCTGCGCGGGATGATTGCCGATATCGATGCAGCGCGCGAGACGGTTCATCTGTGCTTTTACATCTGGCTGGCTGACAATTGCGGTCTGGCGTTCAAGGATGCGCTGCTCCGCGCGGCGGCCCGCGGGGTCAAGGTGCGGGTGCTGGCCGACGCGCTGGGAAGCCGCGCCTTCCTGCGCTCGGAACACTGGAAAGCCTTGCCCGCGGGCGGGGTCGATGCGCGGATGGCGGCCCCGGTCGGCGGGGTTTTATGGACGCTGATCCGCGGCCGGGTCGATCTGCGCAACCACCGCAAGCAGCTGATCGTCGACAACCAGGTCGCCTGGGTCGGCAGCCAGAACGGCGCCGATCCCGAATTCCGGATCAAGTGGCGCTATGCCCCCTGGGTGGACATCATGACCCGCTGGGAAGGGCCGATGGCGCGGCACTGCCAGTTCCTGTTCGCGCTCGACTGGATGGCCGAACACGGCGATGACGTTACCGCCTTGCTTGCCCCCGAGGCACCGCGCGCTCTGACCGCGCCGCATCGCACCGCCGCGCAAGTTTTCGGCACCGGTCCGACCCAGGACTATGCGGCGATGACCGGATGCTTTGCCGAACTTGCTCACGCCGCGCGAACCGAACTGGTTATCACAACTCCATATTTTGTTCCTGATGAACAGCTTTTGTTCGCCCTGACCAGCACGGCACGGCGCGGGGTGCGCACCGTGCTGATCGTGCCGCGGCGCAATGACAGCCGGATCGTCGCCGGAGCCAGCCGTTCGTACTACGGCGCGATGCTCGCCGCCGGGGTCGAGGTCCACGAGTTCCGCCCCGGACTGCTCCACGCCAAGACCATGATCGCCGACGCCACGGTGGGCCTGATCGGCTCGGCCAATCTCGACCGCCGCAGCTTCGAACTCAATTTCGAGAACTCTGTGCTGTTCGCCGATGCCGAGCTCGCAGGCGCGATCCGGGCCCGGCAGGACGCCTGGCTCGCCCAGTCCGAGCGGGTAACCAGGGAAACGGTCAAGGACTACAGCCTGCCGCGGCGGTTGTGGCAGAACTTCCTGGCGATGCTTTCGCCGCTGTTGTGACTCTCAAATCCTCCCCGTCGCGCAGCGATGGGGAGGTGGCAGCGCGAAGCGCTCACGGAGGGGTAATTGTGCGAAGGCAAAACACCCCTCCACCACCGCCTACGGCGGCGGTCCCCCTCCCCATTGCTGCGCCACAGGGAGGATTTAAGGTAGATTATCCGACAATCTCTTCGGGCTTAAAGAAAAACGCGATCTCGATTGCGGCGTTCTCGTCCGAATCCGAACCGTGAACCGAATTGGCTTCGATCGATTCGGCGAGCTCCTTGCGGATCGTGCCGGCATCGGCATTGGCCGGGTTGGTCGCGCCCATCACGTCGCGGTTGCGCTTGACCGCATCTTCGCCCTCGAGCACCTGAACCACCACCGGGCCCGAGGTCATGAAGGCGACCAGATCGCCAAAGAATGGCCGCTCGCGGTGGACGCCGTAGAACCCTTCGGCCTGGTCCTTGGTCATCTGGATGCGCTTGGAGGCGACCACGCGCAGGCCAGCCTCTTCCAGCATCCTGGTGACCGCGCCGGTCAGATTGCGGCGGGTGGCGTCGGGCTTGATGATCGAGAAGGTGCGGGTGACCGCCATGATGTTTTCCTTGCGAACGGTTGGGGCTTGGGAAGTTGGCGCGCCCTTAGCCGGGAAAATGCTGCACTGCAAGATAGAGCGTCAGGCGGCCTTTTCCCACTTGGTCCGGCTGAGCTGCCGCCAGTAGTTGCGCTCCAGCCCCTCGCGCCCGTCGAGCGCGCGCCAGGTGGCGCGGGCCTGGTCGATGGTTTCGGCACCGAACATCAGGAACACCCGCTCGAACTGGTCAGCACCTTCGCGCCACAGCCCGTCGGCCAGCGCCAGATAGCGCGCGCCGTTCGCCGCTTCGAGACTGTCGGATAACAGGATTGGCTGGCGACTGTCGTGCGACCCGCCGACCGGGGCATGGGCCAGGAACTGGTCCTTTGCCCCCCACAAGCCATCGCTGATCCGGGCGAGTTGCTCGACATCGGCGGAGACCACCAGCGCCCGTTCTCCCGCTTCCAGCATCTTGGCCGCAAGCGCGGGCAGCGCTTCCTCTGCCGACGTCTCGCTCAGCTGGTAGAAATCGACGCGCATCAGCCTTCAAGATTGTCCCGCACATAGCGATCGAGCACCCGCACGCCATAGCCGGTCGCACCTTTATCCCAGGTAGCACCGGGCTTCGATGCCCAGACCATGCCCGCAATGTCGAGGTGCGCCCAAGGCCGGCCCTTGTCGACATAGCGCTGGATGAACTGCGCCGCAGAGATTGAGCCGCCTTCGCGCGGGCCAACGTTCTTCATGTCGGCGATCGGGCTGTCGATCAGCTTGTCATAGGCGGCACCGATCGGCATTCGCCACAGCCGGTCGCCCGATATAGTGCCGGCGGCGAGCAATTTGCCGGCCAGAACCTCGTCGTTGGCAAAGATCCCGCCGTGCTCGTTACCCAGCGAAATGATGATCGCCCCGGTCAGAGTGGCAAGATCGATCACCGCCGCGGGGGCGAATTCCTTCTGCGTCCAGGTGATCGCATCGCACAGCACCAGCCGCCCTTCGGCATCGGTATTGATAACCTCGATCGTTTGTCCCGACATCGAGGTGACCACGTCGCCGGGTCGCTGGGCGTTGCCATCGGGCATGTTCTCCACCAGCCCGCAGATCCCGACGACGTTGGCCCTGGCCTTGCGCCGGGCGAGTGTGAGCATGGCGCCGGTCACCGCCCCGGCTCCGCCCATGTCCCACTTCATGTCTTCCATGCCGGCAGCGGGCTTGAGCGAGATGCCGCCCGTATCGAAGGTCACGCCCTTGCCGACGAAGGCGGTCGGCGCCTCGCCCGCCTTGCCGCCTTTCCATTCCATCACCAGCAGCCGCGGTTTCCTGACCGAGCCCTGCGCCACACCAAGCAGCGCACCCATGCCCAGCGCAGCCATCTCGGCCTCATCGAGCACGCGGATCCCGATGCCGGTTCCCGCCAGCCGCGCCTGGGCCCGTTCGACGAAGCTTTCCGGAAAGATCACATTGGCCGGTTCGGTGACCAGCTCGCGGGTGAACTCAACCCCTTCGGCCAGCGCTGCCTCGACCGCCCAGGCCGCCTCGCTGCCTTCGGGCGCACCGGCGACGCGGATCGTGGTGAGCGAGGCCTTCTGTTCGTCGGGCAGCTTGGTGCGATAGGCATCGTGGCGCCAGGCCCTGAGGCGCGCGCCGAGCAGGACCGCAGCGACTTCGCCGGACTTGAGCTTGCCGCCGGAGAAATCGATCGTCAGTGCAATCTCGCCCGAGGCGCCGTATTTGGCGGCGAGCGCGGCGCCGGCGCGTTCGAGCGCGCTGGTCCGGTCTTCGGCCTTGGCCGCTCCTGCCCCGACCAGCGCGATCCGCACCACCGCGCCATCGCGGCTGACGAAGCCTTCGTGAAGCGTTGCCACTTTGCCAGTGAAGCGCGAGGCTGCGGCCCCGGCCAGCAGCACCGGATCGAGATCGGCAGGCAGCGCGTCCTGATCGAGGATCCAGGCAATCGGGCTGGTGGTAGCGGGCAGCGGCCCGGCAACGAATTCGATTTTCATGCTCTCTCCGGTGCGAAACTGGCACACCTGCGCCAGGTTGTGGCCGCAAGCTGTTGGCGTGGATTGCAGTTAGTCGGCGCCGGTGCGATAGGCAAGCCATGCTCCCCCTGACGCGGCCGCAGATGCCGCAATCTTCTGTTTGGCGAACCGGTGCCGCAGCTCTGGCGCTCGCGATGCTCAGCTTGCCGCTGGCAGCGCGCGCGCAAGCGGCCGCTTCGCCAGCAATTGTCATCCCGACCGATGAACTGCCGATTGCCTTTGAATCCGACGGGGCGAGCTATGATGAGAACAGCGACACGGTCAGCGTGTTCGGCAATGTCGTGCTGCGCCGCGGCGATCAATCGGTTCGCGCCGACAAGCTGAACTGGAACCGCAAGACCGGACAGATCATCGCCGAGGGCAACATCCGGTTCGTCGATCAGGACGGCAACCAGCTGTTCACCGACCGGATCGAGCTGACCGAAGAGCTCAAGGCCGGAGCAATGGAGAACATGCTGCTGGCGCTGCGTGAAGGCGGGCGGCTGGCCGCCAACCGCACCGAGCGCGGTGAGGATGAGAGCATCGTCCTGCATCAGGCGGTCTATTCGGCCTGCGCGGTAGAGGATGACAAGGGCTGTCCGCGCGATCCCAGCTGGCGGATCGTCGCACGCCGGGTGGTCTATGATCCCGCCGCCAAGAAGGTGCGGTTCAACGGCGCCCGGCTGGAGCTGTTTGGCGCCCCGCTGATCCCGCTGCCCTATCTGGTGCTGAGCACCGACGGGCGGCCGCAATCGGGCTTCCTGATCCCCGACGTGCGCTTTTCCGCCTCCAATGGGGTGGAACTGTCCAGCACCTGGTACCAGCGCCTGGCCGAAAACCGCGACCTGGCGGTCACCGGCTATGTCTATACCGAAACCCTGCCGATGGTCCGCGCCCAGTACCGCGCGCTGATGCCTGAGGGAGCCTATCAGATCACCGGCTACGCCACCCGGTCAGAACGGATTGCGATCAGCCCGGCCCCGATCGGGACCCGCGACGAGTTCCGTGGCTATCTGTTCGCCAACGGACGCTTTCAGTTCGATCCCCGTTGGAGCCTGACCTTCTCCGGAAGGGTAACCACCGACCGCACCTTTCTGCGTCGCTATGACATCAGCCGCGACGATCGCCTGCGTTCGATGATCGACCTCGAACGGATCGGTCGCGACAGCTATCTCTCGATCGCAGGCTGGGCAACCCAGACCTTGCGGGTCAGCGAGCGCCAGGGGCTGGTGCCGATCGCGCTGCCAATGATCGACTATCGCCACCGCGTCAGCGATCCGGTGCTGGGCGGGCGAATCGAGCTCCAGGCCAACAGCCTGCTGATCACCCGGTCCCGCGGCCAGGACACCCAGCGGGCCTTTGCCGCCGCGCGCTGGGATCTGCGGCGGATAACCGGGATGGGCCAGGAAGTAACCCTGACCGCGCTGGCACGCGGCGATGTCTACCACTCCGACGAGAACGCCAAGACCGCCACTGCGCTTTATCGCGGCAATGGCGGCTGGCAGGCACGCGCGCTGGCGACCGCGGCGATCGACGTCAAGTGGCCGCTGGTCGGCAGTTTTGCCGGGGGTACCCAGATCCTGACCCCGCGTTTTCAGGTGGTCGCCAGCCCGACGCTGCGCAATCTGGCCGTGCCCAACGAAGATGCCCGCGCGATCGACCTGGAAGATTCCAACCTGTTCGCGCTCAACCGCTTTCCCGGCTACGATCGGATCGAGGACGGGGTGCGTTTCACCTACGGCTTTGACTGGCTGTGGGAACGGCCCGGCTGGAGGATCGCGAGCACGATCGGCCAGTCCTATCGCCTGACCAGCAAACCAACGCTGTTGCCGCCGGGCACCGGGCTGGCGGAACGATCTTCCGATATCGTCGGGCGGACCGAGCTGCGCTGGCGCGAAGTGATCAAGCTGACCCACCGCTTCCGGCTCGACAAGGACAACCTCGCGGTGCGGCGCAGCGAGGTCGATCTGGCGGTGGGAACCCGGCGGACCTATGCCGAGATCGGCTATCTGCGGCTCAACCGCAACGTTGACCCAGGGATCGAGGATCTGCGCGACCGCGAAGAGCTGCGCCTCGCCGCGCGGCTTGGTTTTGCGCGCTATTGGTCGGTGTTTGGTTCAGGCGTGTTCGATCTCACGGGGATCAACGATGCCCCGACCGTGCCTACCGCTGATGGCTACCAGCCGCTGCGCACTCGCTTGGGCGTGGCCTATGATGATGACTGCCTGGAACTTGGCCTGACCTGGCGCCGCGACTTTGTTGCGACCGGCGATGCGCGCAAGGGCAACACCTTTCAGATCAACTTCGCACTCAAGAATCTCGGCTTCCGGTGAAAGCTGAGCGCGGGCGATTGGCAGGCTGCGGCAAACAGGCTATCCGCGCGCTTGCTCAGCTTGGGTTAAGCCGGTGAACGGCAGTGGCGCGGCAAGTCCGGTCCGGTCAATCCGGCCGTTTTTGGGAATTGAGATACGGTGACACGCTCTTCGCGCTTTCGCATTGCCCCTCGTTTTGCCCTGTTCTCGCTCGCTGCTGCGGCCTTGTCGGTGGGGTCTTCGGCCCCGGCGCAGGAAGCCGACACACAGGGCGGCGGCTTTGTCCTGCCGGAAAATCCGCAGATCTTCGGCAAGAACAACCCCAACCTGCGCACCGCCACCGTGATCATCAACGGCGAGGTGATTACCGGCACCGATATCGACCAGCGGGTCGCGCTGATCGTCAATGCCGGCGGCGGCAAGATTGCCGATGAGGAATTGCAGCGGCTGCGTTTGCAGGTGCTACGCAACCTGATGGATGAAACCCTGCAGATCCAGGAGTCCAAGGCCCAGGAGATCGAGGTCGACGAAAGCGAAGTCTCTGAGACCTACAGCCGCGTCGCCCGCCAGAATTTTGGCCAGGACCCCAAAGCGCTCGACGCTTACTTGGCCAAGATCGGCTCTTCGGCCAATTCGCTCAGGCGTCAGATCCGCGGCGAGCTGTCCTGGCAGCGGCTGCTGCGCCGCAACGTCACCCCGTTCGTCAACGTCTCGGACGAGGAAGTGCGTGAAATCATCAAGCGCCAGCAGGAAGCCAAGGGTACCGAGGAATACCGGGTTGGCGAAATCTTCCTCTACGCCAACAGCGAAAACCGCGAGGCGGTGCTGGCAAATTCGACGAAGATCGTCCAGCAGCTCCAGCAGGGCGCCAGCTTCGTTGCCTATGCCCGCCAGTTCTCGGAAGCTTCAACCGCTCCGGTCGGCGGCGATCTTGGCTGGGTCCGGATCAGCATGCTTCCGCCCGAATTGCAGCCGGCGGTCCAGGGCATGCAGTCCGGCCAGCTGACCGGCCCGGTCGAAGTGCGCGGCGGTTTTTCGATCGTCCTGCTGATCGACAAGCGCCAGGTGCTGACCGCCGATCCGCGCGATGCCGTGCTTGGCCTCAAGCAGATCTCGATCAGCTTCCCCAAGGGCACCACCGAGGCCCAGGGCACCGCCAAGGCCGCCGAATTCGCCGAGGCGATGAAGGGCGCGCGCGGCTGCGGCGCGGTCGATCCGATCGCCCAGGGGCTGGGCGCCGAAGTGGTCACCAATGACCAGATCAAGGCGCGTGACCTGCCCGGGCCGCTGCAGAACCTGGTGCTGCAGCTCAATGTTGGCGAAACCACTCCGCCGTTCGGCTCGATCGAGGACGGAGTGCGGGTGCTGATGCTGTGCGGCCGCGACGATGCCAAGGTCGCGGGCGAACCGGCCTTCGACGAGATCCGCAACGTGATCGAGGACGAGCGGATCAACAAGCGCGCCCAGACCTACCTGCGCGACCTGCGCCGCGATGCGGTGATCGATTACGGCAACTGAGCCTATGGACTGGGGGCACGGCGTACTCGCGGTATCGCTGGGCGATCCTGCGGGCGTCGGCCCCGAGCTGATCGCCGAGGCCTGGGCGCGGCGAGATGCAGAGCGCCTGCCCGCTTTTGCGGTGGTTGGCGGTGCGGCCGTGGTGGCCGCTGCTGCCGCCTCGCGCGGCCTGAGCGTGCCCGTCCAGCGGGTTGGCAGCCTCGATGAAGCCGCAGCTGTGTTTGCCAAAGCCCTGCCAGTGATCGGCAAGCTTGATGGCGCTTGGAATCCCGGCAAGCCTGACCGCCAAGGTGCGGCGCTGGCACTCGCTTCGCTTACCGAAGCGGCGCGGCTGACGGTAGCGGGCGAAGCCGATGCGCTGGTCACCGGTCCCGTCGCCAAGGCGCGGCTCGCCGAACTGGGCTTCACGCATCCTGGCCAGACCGAGTTCGTCGCCGCAGCAGCCGGGGTCGATCCCGGCGATGCGGTGATGATGCTCGCCGGGCCGCAGCTGCGCACCGTGCCGCTAACCGTCCATATCCCGCTGGCGCAGGTAGCCGCCGCGCTCACTTCGGCCCTGATCGAGCGCAAGGGGCGGATCGTCGCGCTGGCGCTGATCCGCGATTTCGGCATCGCCAATCCCCGCCTGGCGATCGCCGCGCTCAACCCCCACGCCGGCGAAGAGGGCCGCATGGGTGATGAGGAAGCACGCCTGATCGCCCCTGCCATCGCATGTCTCCAGGCCGAAGGCATCGCGGTTACCGGCCCCCACCCCGCCGACGCGCTGTTCGCCCCGCGCGCCCGCGATAGCTATGATGCGGCGCTGTGCATGTACCACGATCAGGCGCTGATCCCGCTGAAAGCGCTCGATTTCGACGCCGGGGTCAATGTCACCCTGGGCTTGCCGATCATCCGCACCAGCGCCGATCACGGCACCGCCTTTGCGATTGCCGGCCAGAACCTCGCCGACCCCGGAGCAACCATCGCCGCGATCCGCATGGCAGGGGAATGCGCGATGCGGCGGTTTGGGGGATGACCCTCCCTCCCCTGCGTGACGTGATCGCCCGCCACGGGCTGCAGGCGAGCAAGGCGCTGGGGCAGAATTTCCTGCTCGATGAGCAATTGCTGAGCCGGATCGCCGCGATTCCCGGCGACCTGCGCGGCCAGCACGTGCTGGAGGTCGGCCCCGGTCCCGGCGGACTGACCCGCGCCTTGCTGCGCGCCGGGGCGCTGGTCACCGCGATCGAGATGGACCGGCGCTGCCTGCCCGCGCTGGCCGAACTTGCCGAGGCCTTCCCCGGCCAGCTGCGCGTGATCGAAGGCGATGCGATGAAAGTTGCGCACGGTCTGGAGGGACCATTCCACATCGTCGCCAACCTGCCCTACAACGTCGGCACCGCGCTGTTCGTCGGCTGGCTCAGCGGCGAACACTGGCCGCCGCAATGGGCCAGCCTGACGCTGATGTTCCAGCTTGAAGTGGCGGAACGGATCATCGCGGCGCCGGGTAGCGGGGCCTTTGGCCGCCTTGCCGTGCTGGCGCAGTGGCGGACACATGCCAGGATCGCGACCAAAGTTCACCGCAGCGCCTTCACCCCGGCGCCCAAAGTGATGAGCGCGGTGGTTCATGTGACGCCGTCCGAAATGCCTCAGGGCGCCTCTGCGCGCATGCTCGAGCGCGTTACAGAGGCCGCCTTCGGCCAGCGCCGCAAGATGCTGCGCCAGAGCCTGAAAGGGCTGCCCGGAGCGCTCGCCGCGCTGGAGAGCCTGGGGATCGATCCATCGCGCCGGGCCGAGACGCTGAGCGTAGCGGAATTCGTCGGCGTGGCGCGGGCGCTATCCTGAGTGGACCGTCAGGAGTCGTAAATCTGTAACAATCTGCCGCACGAGGCTTGCCTAAAGACTGCGGCGCTCCGATAAGCTCGTCCATGAGATCAGAAAAAATCGACGCCGCCAAGGCGCTTTACCGGGTCCAGGAGAACGTCCTCGCGCTGGGTGAACGGCGCCTGCTCAACTGGCTTTGCGCGCGGCTTCCGGACCGGATCACCCCTGATATCCTGACCGCGATAGGAGTTTTCGGCGCGGCGCTGGTGTTCCTGGGCTATGCCTTCAGCAACTTTCATCCGGCGACGTTGGGCCTCGCGATTGTCGGCTACTTCGTCCAGTGGTTCGGCGATTCACTCGACGGCAGCATCGCCCGCTATCGTCACATCGAACGGCCAAAGTATGGCTATTTCATCGATCACAGCGTCGACGGGCTGGTCATCCTGCTGATCCTGGGCGGTATGGGGCTGAGCCCCTATGTGCGGCTTGATGTGGCACTGCTGGCGCTGGCTGGATACCTGCTGCTGTCGATCCACGCCTATCTCTCGGCGCGGGTGCTGGGCGAGCTCAAGCTATCCTACCTTGCCGGCGGACCGACCGAACTGCGTTTCGTGCTGATAGGGTTGACCCTGGCGATGTGGTGGCAAGGGCCCGAGCCGGGGCAGTTCGCGCCGTTGACCGGCTTCGACCTGTTCACCGCCGCCGCCGCGCTGCTGCTGATCGCGCTGTTCGTGATCCAGACCTATGTGGCGGCCAAGCGGCTGCTCGAGCTGGGCGAATAACTGCCTCGCCTGGTTGCGCGAAACAGCCCACGCTTGCTATCCTGGGGGTTGGACTGCCCGCATGCCTCGGCTAGGGGAAGTTTCACATGCCAGCACTTTCCCCTTCCGAAGCGGCGCTGCTGGGCGCGCTTGATGCCGCGCCGATGCTTGGGCAGGTCCAGGCGTGGAGCGCGGTCAATACCGGCACCGGCAACCTCGCCGGGCTGGCCGAACAGGCCGGGCTGCTCGCCGATGCCTTCGCTGCGCTGCCGGGAGAGGTCTCGCTGGAGGATCCGGCCCCGGTTACCGCGATGGCCGCGGACGGCAAAGAAGTGGCGACCCAATACGGCAAGCATCTGGTGCTGCGGGTCCGGCCGGGGGCACAGCGGCGGCTGCTGCTGACCGGCCACATGGACACGGTGTTTCCGGCCAGCCACCCGTTCCAGCAACAGTCCTGGCGCGATGCCGAGACGCTGAACGGCCCTGGCACCGCCGACATGAAAGGCGGGATTGCGGTAATTGTTGCTGCGCTGAAGGCGTTCGAGACGAGTGCTGCTGCGGCAGCAATCGGCTATGATGTGATGATCAATTCCGACGAGGAGACCGGCAGCCTCTCCTCTGCGCCGCTGATCGCCAGCCTGGCCCAGGGCAAGCTGGCCGCGCTGACTTACGAGCCTTCTGCCCTGCCCGATGGCACGCTGGCCGGCGCGCGCGGCGGCAGCGGCAACTTCAGCGTGACGATCACCGGGCGTTCGGCCCACGCCGGGCGCAACCCGCAGGACGGGCGCAACGCGATTGTCGCCGCAGCAGCGCTGGCGCTGGGACTCAAAGCGCTTGAGCGCGACGGCCTGGCGATCAATCCCGCGCGAATCGATGGCGGCAGCGCCAACAACGTGGTCCCCGATCTGGCGGTTCTGCGCTTCAATATCCGTCCCCGCAACACCGACGATGCCGCCGCCTTCGATCACTATTTCAAAGCATTGATTATCGAATTTTCGCAAGCACATGAAGTAGAGATGCATGTCCACGGCGGCCTGTCCCGCCCGCCCAAACCGGTCGACGCCCGCGCCGAGAAGCTGTTCGGACTGGTCGAGGAATGCAGCGCCCTGCTCGGCGCACCGCTCACCCGCATCGCTTCGGGCGGGGTCTGCGACGGCAACAATATCGCTGCTTGCGGGGTCCCGGTGGTCGATACCATGGGGGTGCGCGGCGGCGCGATCCATTCGCCGGATGAATTCATGATCGTCCCCAGTCTGGAAGAGCGCGCGCGATTGTCGGCGCTGGTCCTCCATCGCCTAGCCACCGGAGCACATTTGTGAGCTTTGTCA
This sequence comes from Novosphingobium sp., assembly GCA_031414115.1. Taxonomy (GTDB): domain Bacteria; phylum Pseudomonadota; class Alphaproteobacteria; order Sphingomonadales; family Sphingomonadaceae; genus Novosphingobium. The sequence goes on from JANOGS010000021.1 coordinate 24,993, forward strand.
TCCGCGCCGCGAGTCCGGCCGATCTCCAGCCGCTTTACGAAATGGCCAAAAGCACCGGCGGCGGGTTCACCAACCTGCCGCCTGACCGCAACGCGCTCTCGGCCAAGCTCGAGCGGGCGGCTGAAGGCTTTGCCAAGCAGGAAGACACGGTCGGCGACGACCAGTTCCTGTTCATGCTGGAGAACACCGAAACCCAGGAAGTGCGCGGCACCTGCCAGATCTTTTCTGCGGTCGGCCGCAAATGGCCGTTCTATTCCTATCGCATCGGCGCGCTGACCCAGCACAGCGAGGAGCTGGGCCGAACTTTTCGCGCTGATATTCTGAATTTGTCGACCGATATGGAGGGATTGTCTGAAGTGGGCGGCCTGTTCCTCCATCCCGGCCAGCGTTCGGGCGGATTCGGCATGCTGCTGGCGCGCAGCCGCTACCTGTTTATCCGGGGTCACCGCCAGCGGTTTGCCGAAAAGACCTTTGCCGAGCTACGCGGGGTGATCGACGAGGCCGGCGGCTCGCCGTTCTGGGACGGGGTTGCGGGACGCTTCTTCGGGATGAATTTCAAGGACGCCGACGAGTTCAACGCCCGGCACGGCAACCAGTTCATCGCCGATCTGATGCCCAAGCACCCGGTCTATATCGCGATGCTGACCGAATCGGCGCGCCACGTGATCGGGGTGCCGCATCCCTCGGGCCGCGCGGCGATGCGGATGCTCGAGGACGAGGGCTTCGTCTGGGAGAACTACATCGACATTTTCGACGGCGGTCCGACCATGACCGTGCGCACCGACCAGATCCGTTCGGTGCGCGAGGCAGTGGACGAGACCGTGGCCGCGCTCGACCACGCCCTGGGCGAGCACAAGGCCGGCGAGAAGCGGCTGGTCACCGCCGGCCGCCTGGCCGGCTTCCGCGCGGCCTATGGCTGGGTCGAACACCGCGATGGCGGGCTGGCGCTCGATCCCGGCTGCGCGGCGCTGCTGGGGGTCGAACCGGGTCAGAGCGTGACCCACGTGGCGCGGTGGTAAGGCGCGATGCTGGTTGAGATCAACTTCGACGGGATCATCGGTCCCAGCCACAACTACGCTGGCCTCAGCCTGGGCAACCTCGCTTCGGCCAGCCACGGCGGCGATGTCTCCTATCCCCGTGCAGCGGCGCTGCAGGGACTGGCGAAAATGCGCCACAATCTGGCACTGGGGCTGACGCAGGGCTTTCTACTGCCCCTGCCCCGCCCCAACGCCGCGTTCCTGACCGCGCTCGGCGCCGACGGCAGCGAGCACCGGCGGCTGCTGGCAGCGGCCTGGTCAGCCAGTTCGATGTGGACCGCCAATGCCGCGACCGTCTCACCCGCCCCAGATGGCGCCGATGGCCGCTGCCACCTGACCGCGGCCAATCTGGTGACCATGCCGCACCGCTCGCAGGAGTGGCCAGACACCGCCCGGCAGCTGCGCCTGGCCTTTGCCGACAAGGCCCACTTCACGGTCCATGACGCAGTCCCGCCGTGCTTTGGGGATGAGGGCGCGGCCAACCACATGCGGATGGCCGCCTGGCACGCTTCGGCGGGGCTCGAGATCTTCGTCTACGGCAAAAGCGGCGGCGCCTTCCCGGCGCGGCAGCATGAACAGGCCAGCCGCGCGGTCGCCCGGCTCCACCGGCTTGATCCGGCGCGGACCTTGTTCGTCGAACAGAACCCCGAGGCGATCGCTGCCGGAGCGTTTCACAACGACGTTGTCGCGGTTGCCAACGAGCGGGTGCTGTTTACCCACGAACAGGCCTTCGCTGACCCCGACGGCACCTACGCCGCAATCCGCGCGGCCTTGCCTGAGGCCGAGATCGTGATCGTCCCGGCGGCGGAAGTCAGCCTGGCCGATGCCATTCGCAGCTATCTGTTCAACGCGCAGCTGCTGACACTGCCTTCAGGAGAGATGGCCCTGGTTATCCCGCTCGAGGCCTGGGAACACGCCCGGGTCCGCGCCTGGCTTGATGGAATGCTGGCCAGCAATGGCCCGATCCGGCAGGTGCTGCCGGTCGACGTCCGCCAGTCGATGGCCAACGGCGGCGGCCCCGCCTGCCTGCGGCTGCGGGTGGTGGCCGATCCCGCCACGGTCGATCCGCGCTTTATGCTCGACGCGGCCAAGGCAGACCGGATCGAGGCAGTGATCGCCGCGCACTGGCCCGAACAGATCGATCCCGCCGACCTCGGAATTGCAGCCCTGACATCGACCGTTTTGGCCGGCCGCAGTGCCCTGCTCAGCGCCCTGGACCTCGGCGAACTGGCCTGATTCCCGTGTCGGGACGGTTTACAACCGGCGTTTACCTTAACCACCCTCTTGCGCACAAACGCAGGCTTGGCATGATGGTTGCTGTGTACTGCGTTAAGAATTGTGAGGATCCATGTTGCGCAAGATCGGACGCCTGTTCCAGATCAAGACCCCGTTCGAGGCCTACCTCATCATCTACGCCCTGGCGCTGGGCGCGGTTGAGCGCGGCGAGATCTATCTTCGGCAATATCCCGGCTGGGGCGGCAAGCTGCTGTTCCTCGCCTGCACCGGCGCGGTGTTCATGGCCGGCGCCAAGATCCTCGACTGCATCAAGCACGAAAAGCGTGTGACCGAGCGACCCGAAACGGTGTTCTGAGCTTCATCTCCGGCACTAATTCAGGGACAGTATACTAATTAGCTATTCGCCGCTGCAATCCCACGAACTGCGCGTCGGCAAATTAGTATACTGTCCCTGAATTAGAGAAGTGGGGGTTTCTGTTGCTACGTACCCCCGGACGCCCGGTTTCCGATTCTGTTACCCGGTTCGGTCCGAACCGTGCTTTCGCTTTATAACTTCAGGGCGTTAGCCCCTAGAATTACGCGGCGAGAGCAAGTGCGTCGTTGTCGTTGGCACTTGTGGGTTTTGAGCCTTGAACGGGTTACTCAGCCCGGGCAAAAACTGCGCTTTTCAACACACGTCGATCCTGGTTCGGCCCCGTCATTATCCCCGCGACAACGGGGAAGGTGGTGGAGCCGCCGGGTACTGCCCCCGGGTCCGCTGCGCCTATTGCACGCAACAATTTATCGCCATAGCCGACCGAAATCGGCACGACCTATATAGACGCTGTCAGCTTAATGTGAAGTGACTGAAGCTACAGCCCTACTTTTTCAGCGAATCGCGGATCTCGGTCAGCAGGTCGACCTCGGTCGGACCCGCGGCGGGCGCCGGCATCACCTTGGTGGCCTGGCGCACGATCAGGAAGATCACGAAGGCCAGGATCAGGAAATTGATCACCGCGGTGATGAAGCTGCCCCAGGCCATGACCGTGGCCCCGGCCTCGCGCGCGGCGGCCAGTGTCGCTCCTGCTGGCGCACTTCCGGACAGCACGGTGTACTTGTTCGAGAAGTCAGTGCCGCCGGTAACCAGGCCGATCACCGGCATGATCACATCGTCGGTCAGCGACCCTACGATCTTGCCGAAGGCCGCGCCGATGATCACCCCGACCGCCAGATCCAGCACATTGCCGCGCGCGATGAATGCCTTGAATTCGCTTAACATTGGATGCTCCCCTATCCCGTTTGAACGAGGCGAGGAGGTCTGCCACCGATGGTTCGCGATGGCAAGCGCGGGCCCGTGTCCGGTTTCGCTTGAACGGTTCTGGCGTGTTACTACATTAGGGCAGCCCGCGCAGTGCCGGGCGCAGTCAGAGGAACTCACACCGATGTCCGTTTCCTTCCCCGTACGAGTTATCCGCACCGCGCTGGCCGCCGCCGCCGCGCTCAGCCTTACCGCCTGCGGGATCAATTCCGTGCCGACCGCTGAGGAAGCCGCAAAGGCCAAGTGGGCCGATGTCGAAAGCAGCTACCAGCGCCGCGCCGACCTGGTTCCCAACCTGGTCGAGACTGCAAAGGCCGCCGCCGCTTCTGAGACCACGATCCTGACCAACGTCACCAATGCCCGCGCAGCGGCGACCTCGATCAACATCACAACCGACGATCTGTCTGACCCGGCGACATTCGAGAAGTTCCAGGCAGCGCAGAACCAGCTGACCCAGGCGCTCGGCCAGCTGCGCACGGTGGTGGAGAACTACCCGCAGCTGCAGAGCCAGGGCCGGTTTACCCAGTTGATGGACGAGCTTTCTGGGACTGAGAATCGGATCAACGAGGCACGCCGTGACTACAATGCTGCGGTACAGTCCTATAATACCACGATCCGCACCTTCCCTGATGCGATCGGCGCCAAGGTGATCTACGGTGCCAAGCCGATGGTCGGCTTCAAGGCTGATCCGGGCGCCGCCAATGCGCCCAGTGTCAACTTCGGCACGCCAGGCGCAGCGCCCGCTGGCGCCAACGACAACGCTGCGCCTGCGGAGACCCCCGCAGCGGCGGCGAACTGAACCGACGAAAGCGCAAGGACAGGCCGATGCGCCTTTTCCTGGCCTGGTTGCTGGCGATCCTTGCCCTAGCGGGATCGCCAGCCAGCGCCGCTCTCCCACCGCGACCAACTGGTCCGGTGCTCGATCAGGCCGAGATCATTCCCCCGGCTGACGAAGCGGCTCTCGATGCCAAACTTCGCGCTTACAACCGGGAGACCGGCAGGGCGTTAATCGTGGCGACTGTGACTTCACTCGATGGCCAGGTGGTCGAGCGTTATGCTCAAGACCTCGCGAGAGCCTGGGACATCGGCGGCGGCGAGAGCCAGGAAGGCGTGCTGATCTTGATCGCGCCCAATGAACGCAAGATCCGCGTCCACCCCGCTGTCGGTGCGCAGGGGCGCCTGACCGACGGTTTCCTGGGCCGAACGATCCGCGAGGTCATCACTCCCCGATTCAAGGCGCAGGACATCCCCGGCGGCATTAGTGCCGGTGCCGATGCCATTATTGCGCAGATGAACCGCGACGAGACCGATGCCGTGGCCGTGGCCGAAGCCGCCGCGGCCGCCGAAGCACAAGGCGAGAACCGCGAAGAACCTGGCATTGGCAGTATCATCTTCTGGTTGGTGTTGATGCTGTTCTTCATGTCGATGTTCGGCCGGCGGCGGCGCGGCTTCCGCCGCAGCGGGGTTGATCCTGGAATTGTGCTGTGGGGGCTGAGCGAAATCGCGCACCATGCTTCGCGCAATTCCGGGGGCGGCGGCTTCGGCGGCGGGATCGACTTTGGCAGCGGGGGCGGCTTCGGTGGCTTCGGCGGTGGCGGCGGAGGCTTTGACGGCGGCGGGGCTTCGGGGGACTGGTGATGGCGGCGCAGGACACCTTTCGTCTCAGTGAGGCCGACCACGCCCGGGTCAGCGCAGCGGTGGGTGCGGCCGAGGGTCATTCCGCCGGCGAGATTGTCACCATCGTCACCGATCGTTCCGACGGCTACACCGATGTCGCGCTGGCCTGGGCGGTGTTTGCCGCGGTCACTGCCCTGACCGTGCTGTCGATCTGGCCCGACTTCTCCCTCGGCCTCTACGACCGATTGCTGGGTGACTGGGGCGCCGAATGGACCCATCGCGGGGTGCTGGCCTTCGCCACCGCGATCGCGGTGATCAAGTTCATCGCGGTGATGCTGATCCAGCTGTGGCAGCCGCTCAAGTTCCTGTTGGTCCCCAGGATCGTCAAGGCCGCCCGGGTCCGGGCGCGGGCGGTGACCTGCTTCAAGGTCGGAGCCGAGCGCCGGACTCACGGCCGGACGGGCATCCTGATCTACGTGTCCTTGCGCGAACACCGCGCCGAAATCGTCGCCGACGCGGCAATAGCGAGCAAGGTCTCGCCCGAAGTCTGGGGCGAGGCGATGGCGGCGATGCTGACCGAAATTCGCGCCGGTCGCCTCGCCGACGGGCTGGTCGCGGCGGTCGACAAGGTCGGCGCGGTGCTCAGCCAGCACTTCCCCCGCGCCGAGGACGACCGCAACGAGTTGCCCGACCGGCTGATCGAGGTCTAAGCCTGCCAGCATGGACAACGAGGAAGAACAGGTCCGCTGGGCGGGCCGTTTCATCACCGCCAAGACCCGCGGCAAGTGGGAGTACGTTACCCGCAGCCGCGGCATCCGCGCTGCGGTGATCCTGGCGATCGACGCGCATGATCACGTGCTGCTGGTCGAGCAGTTCCGCGTACCGCTGGGCAAGCCCTGCCTCGAGCTTCCCGCTGGTCTGATCGGCGACGACGAGGGCGGCGAGGGCGAGGATGCCACTGCCGCCGCCGCGCGCGAACTGGAGGAAGAGACTGGCTACCTGGCCGAACGCATGGAAGTGCTGGGCGAGTTCTATTCCTCCCCTGGCATGGTCAGCGAAAGCTTTACCCTGCTGCGCGCCCACGGCCTGACCCGCACTAGCCCCGGCGGAGGAACCGAAGGCGAGGATATCACCGTCCACCGCGTGCCGCTCGCAGGCCTCGCCGACTTCGTCGCCCAGGCCCGCGCACGCGGATTGGGGATTGACGTGCGGCTGCTGATGCTGCTGGCTCCCGGGATCATTGGAGGAAGCAAGGCATGAGCGGACGGGTAGCGGGCAAGAAGGCATTGGTCACCGGTGCGGCGCAGGGGCTGGGCGCGGCCCAGGCCTGGATGCTGGCACGCGAGGGGGCCAAGGTGCTGCTCGCCGATATCAACGCCGAGGGCGCCGCCACCCAGGCCGCCAGCATCAACGCCGAGCTGGGCGATGGCACCGCCTTCGCGGTCAAGCTCGACGTCACCCAGGAAGCCGACTGGCTCGCCGCGCTCGAAGTCGCGAAGGAACGGATGGGCGGGCTGTCGGTGCTGGTCAACAACGCCGGGATCGGGGTTCGCGGCAATATCGAGCAATGCACGCTGGAAGACTGGAAGCGCGGCTTCGCGGTCAACGTCGATTCGGTGTTCCTTGGCTGCAAGCACGCGATCCCCGTGATGAAGGACCACCAGCCCGGCTCGATCATCAACATCTCCTCGATCGCTGGCCTCATCGCCAGCGACACTATGCCCGGCTACAACGCTTCCAAGGCGGCGGTGTGGATGCTCTCCAAGTCGGTCGCGCTGCACTGCGCCAAGATGGGCTGGGATATCCGCAGCAACTCGGTCCACCCGACCTTCGTCGATACCCCGATCCTCGACGGCATGGTCACTTCCACCGGCAAGCCCAAGGACGTAATCATGGGCAAGCTCGCGCGCCAGATCCCGCTGGGGCGCGTCGGCCATCCCGATGACATCGCCAATGGCGTGCTCTACCTCGCCAGTGACGAGAGCCGCTTCATGACCGGCGCCGAGCTCAAGCTCGACGGCGGCATCTCGGCGATGTAGGCGCCGCTGCTGGTGGACAGAGCCCGCCCTCGCAATTTCCGCGTCACCTCGTTCGACGTCGCGGCCGAGGCGGGCGTCAGCCAGTCCACCGTTAGCCGCGCCTTGGCCGGCGATCCGGTGGTCAGCGAGGCGACCCGGGTGCGGGTTGCCGAAGCCGCCCGCAGGCTCAATTACTTCGTCGACGAGAACGCCGCGCGGCTGCGCACCGGGCGCACCGGCACTCTGGCCGTAGTAGTCATTTGCCGCCCTGGCGAGGACCGCAAGGACCTCAACCCGTTCCACTCCGCCCTGCTCGCCTCGGTCTGCGGCGCCGCCAGCCTGCGCGGCTATGAGACGCTGGTCAGCTTCCAGGACGGGGCGGACAACTTCAACGGCCGCTACCAGGAACAGCGCAAAGCCGATGGACTGGTGGTGATCGGCACGACCGAGAACAACGCCGCCTGGGACTATTTCCGCGAACTCGGTCAGAGCGGGATTGCCTGGGTTTGCTGGGGCGCCCCGTTCGACGAGGTTCCCTGGATCCGCTCCGACAACCACGGCGGCGCCCGCCTCGCCACCCGCCACCTGCTCGATTCGGGTTACCGGGCGATCGTCTGTATCGGCTCCGAGACCTCGCCGCAGCGCCAGTTCAAGGAGCGCTACGACGGCTATGCTGCGGAGCTGCGCGCTGCTGGCCTGGAACCCGTGCTTGCCGCGATCGAAAAAGGCAACAGCCGCGAGGAACAAGGCCGCCGCGCGGTCGAGGCCCTGATCGCCCAGAACGCCCGGTTCGACGCGCTGTTCGCGGTCTGCGATCCGATCGCGCTGGGTGCGCTGGAGGCGCTCCACGCCCACGGCCTTGCCGTTCCTGCCAAGGTCGGACTGATCGGCTTCGACGGAATCCGCGCCGGCGCCCATGCCGCCCCGCCGCTGACCTCGATCGAGCCCGACTTCCGCGCCGCCGGCACCGCGCTGGTCGAAGCCTTGCTCGCCGGGATCTCAGGCGAGGCTCACGAGCAGCGCCGGGTTCCGGTGCAGCTGCTGGTCCGCGAGAGTACGCGGCGCGATTAGAGCAGCCAGGTAAGTTTGGCTGGCCAAACCCGCTGGGCCCAAAAAAGCGATCGAAAGACCGGCACCCCGCTCGGCGGCGGCCGACTTTAAGAAACCTGCCCCGCGCCCTGCCGGCCTCATCCAGCGACATTGCCCGCATGGGAGGGGGCATAACCCATCAGTTCGGGCGCAATCGCCACGTCCGGCTGCTCGCGCAGCGTTTCCAGGCATTCCTTGAGCATATCCTTGACCAGGGCAAGATCGCGTGCGGCAATCGCCGGACCCAGCAATTCGTTGAGCCGGACATTGTAAGCCATCATTCCCGGTCGGCCGGGCAAGACCAGAAACGTCTTGGTGCCGCTTTCGATAAACCCGGCGGCCATACCGGCGAAGCGATCACCAGCGACAACTTCGTCCCCGCCAACCAGGATGAGATTGGCGTCACTGGCAATTTCATTGCCCTGCGCCTGGTGCTCAAGCGTGATCAGAATGCCGCTGCGGTCAGGCCGCCAACTGTCATCGATGTTGGGCAGATTGCGCCAGCCGCAGAAATAGGAACGACAGATCTTCGGCCGGGTCTCGTAGATTCCGCAACCCGAACCGCCAACGCAGTGTTCGCACATCGTCCCGGGCAATTTCTTGAAGCTGTCTTCGACGATCGCCAGATCCTTGCAACAGGCGGTGCAGGTTCCGCACTCCCGGTCAGGCACAACGTAGATTTCCTCTGCCAACTCGTCACTCATGCTTCGCTCCGCGATTTCCGCAAGCGGCAACAATAGCGCTCCACCCCGATAGAAATGTGACAGAAGGCAAGGCGGCGGGGGTCGGGCAAATATGCGGATCGGTGGCTCGAGAAACCTTGATGCGGTCGCGGCCTAGCGCTCCAACAACGCCTTCAAGTAACCCCCCGTAAAACTCCGCGCGTTCGCAGCGACCGCCTCGGGCGTTCCCTCCGCCACCACTTCCCCGCCGCGCACCCCGCCTTCGGGGCCGAGATCGAGCACCCAATCGGCGGTCTTGATCACATCGAGGTTGTGTTCGATCACCACCACCGAATTGCCCTGGTCGACCAGGCGGTGGAGCACTTCAAGGAGCTTGCGCACATCCTCGAAGTGCAGCCCGGTGGTCGGCTCGTCGAGAATATACAGCGTCTGCCCGGTGCTGCGCCGCGACAGTTCCTTGGCCAATTTGACCCGCTGGGCTTCGCCGCCGCTGAGCGTGGTCGCCTGTTGTCCGACCTTGACGTAGCCGAGCCCGACCTCATTGAGCATGTGCATCTTGTCGCGGATCGGCGGGACTGCCTTGAAGAAGCCCTCGGCGTCCTCGATCGTCATATCGAGCACGTCGGCGATGCTGTGGCCCTTGAACTTCACCTCCAGGGTTTCGCGGTTGTAGCGCTTGCCGTTGCATTCCTCGCAGGTGACGTAGACGTCGGGGAGGAAGTGCATCTCGATCTTGATCAGCCCGTCGCCCTGGCATTTCTCGCAGCGGCCCCCTTTGACGTTGAAGCTGAACCGCCCTGGCTTGTAGCCGCGCGCGCCCGATTCAGGGAGGCCGGCGAACCAGTCACGGATCTGGGTGAAGGCGCCGGTGTAGGTCGCAGGGTTGCTTCGGGGCGTGCGACCGATCGGCGACTGGTCGATCTCGATCACCTTGTCGCACAGCTCCAGCCCGGTGATCTTGTCGTGCGGCCCGGCGATGACACGGGCGCCGTTCAATGCGCGGGCAGCGCCGGCGTGGAGCGTGTCGATCGTGAAGCTCGACTTGCCCGAGCCCGAGACGCCGGTCACGCAGGTGAAGGTGCCGAGCGGGATGCTGGCGGTGATGCCGCGCAGGTTGTTGGCCCGGGCATTGTGGACGGTAATCTTGTGGCCGTTGCCCTTGCGGCGCAGTTTCGGCACCTCGATCCGGCGGGTGCCGGAAAGGTACTGCCCGGTCAGGCTCTCGGGCGCGGCGAGGATGTCCGCGAGGCTGCCCTGCGCGACGATATGCCCGCCGTGAACCCCCGCCCCTGGCCCCAGATCGACGATATGATCGGCGTGGCGGATCGCGTCTTCGTCGTGCTCCACAACAATCACGGTGTTGCCGAGATCGCGCAGGCGCTTCAAGGTTTCGAGCAGCCGGTCATTGTCTCGCTGGTGCAGCCCGATGCTCGGTTCGTCGAGCACATAGAGCACCCCGGAGAGCCCTGAGCCGATCTGCGAGGCGAGCCGGATCCGCTGCGATTCGCCGCCCGACAGGGTACCTGAAGTTCGGTTGAGGTTGAGGTAATCGAGCCCGACATTGTTGAGGAATCCAAGGCGCTCCTCGATCTCTTTCAGGATGGCCTTGGCGATCTGTTTTTGCTGCGCGGTAAACGTTTGATCCACAGTGGAATACCACTCTACCGCGTCCCCGACCGAAAGCATGGTTATGCTGCTGATATCGGCGGCGCCAACTTTGACGCTCAAAGCCTCGGGCTTGAGCCGTTTGCCCGCGCAGGTCTCACACGGTTGTGCGGTCTGGTACTTGCCCAGCTCTTCGCGCATCCAGGTGCTTTCGGTTTGCAGCATCCGCCGGTTGAGGTTGCCGATCACCCCTTCGAAGGCCTTGTTGACGGTGTAGCTCTTCTTGCCGTCGGTGAAGGTCAGCGCCACCGACCGCCCGGCGGTCCCGTGGAGGATCACCACCTTGACCTCGCCCGGCAGCTCGTCCCACGGCGTGGTCAGGCTGAAGCCAAACTGCGCCGCCAGGCTCGCCAGCACCTGCATATAGTACGGGCTCGGCGGATTGCTCTTGGCCCAGGGCACGATCGCCCCTTGCTTTAAGGAGAGGTGCTCGTTGGGCACCACCAACTGCGGATCGAACAGCAGCTTCTCCCCCAGCCCGTCGCAGGCCGGGCAGGCGCCTTGCGGAGCATTGAAGCTGAACAGCCGGGGCTCGATACTCTCGATGGTGAAGCCCGAGACCGGACAGGCAAACTTTTCGCTGAAGACGATGCGGTTCGGCGGCAGGCCGGCGCCCTTCATCGCGCCGCCGGCATCCTCAGCCTCGCGCCCGGGCACCGTGCCATCCGCCAGGTCGAGGTACACCGTCCCCTCGGCCAGCTTCAGCGCCTGCTCGAACGAATCCGCCAGCCGCGTCTCGATCCCTTCCCGAACCGCGATCCGGTCGACCACCACCTCGATGTCGTGCTTGTATTTCTTGTCGAGCGCCGGGGCTTCCTCGATCGCGTAAAACTCCCCGTCGATCCGCACCCGGGTGTAGCCGGCCTTCTGC
>JANOGS010000022.1:0-4122 GCA_031414115.1 Novosphingobium sp.
CGGCATTCAGGGCGACCATGGAAGGGACCAAGTGATGAACTACGCGGCGAAAATGTGCGATTTCGATCCGGATGAAGGGAAACTCCTTGTTCCCGAATCCGTGCAGGAATCGATCCGCAACCTGATCCGCTGGGCGGGCGACGATCCCGACCGCGAGGGGCTGGCCGATACGCCCAAACGCGTTGCCCGGGCCTGGCGCGAGTATTGCCAGGGTTATGACGAAGACCCGGGCCTGCACCTCGCCAGAACTTTCAAGGAAGTGGGCGGCTACGACGAGATCGTGCTGCTCAAAAACATACCCTTCCAGTCGCACTGCGAACACCACATGGCACCGATCACCGGCACAGCTTCGATCGCCTATCTGCCTTCGGACCGAGTGGTCGGCATCTCGAAGCTTGTCCGCGTGCTTCATGGCTATGCCGAGCGCCTGCAAGTGCAGGAACGGCTAACTGCCGAGGTCGCACAATCAATCTGGGACAATCTCAAGCCGCAAGGCGTTGCGGTGGTGATTGAGGCGCAGCACGGCTGCATGACCGGACGCGGAGTCAAGACCCGCGGCGTCGGCATGGTGACCAGCCGGATGCTCGGCTGCTTTCTGGAAAATCCGGACAGCCGCGAGGAAGTGCTTTCGCTGATGAACATTTGTTGAGTAACGGTGAATTTCGCTATCATCGGCGCCGGCATGGCGGGTCTGGCTTGTGCCGATGCCTTGCAAGAGGCGGGGCACTGCGCGGCGCTGTTTGATAAGGGACGCGGGCCCGGTGGCCGGATGTCTACACGAAGGCTGGAAACGCCGCTGGGTGAAGCCGCCTTTGATCACGGTGCCCAGTACTTTACGGCGCGCGATCCGGGATTCCGGCGCTTGGTCGATAGCTGGAGCGCTCTTGGAACTGCCGCTCCCTGGCCGCAGGCGGGGGCGGATGCCTGGGTTGGCCTTCCTGGAATGAGTGCCGTTGTCGGTCAGATGGCCTCAGCACACGCGGTGCAATGGGGCCACCCGGTGACCGGCATGGTTCGCAAGCATGGCGCATGGTGGCTGATCCGCAAGGCGGGCGAAAGCGGTCCATTCGACGCCGTTATTCTGGCCATACCTGCCGAGCAGGCGGCGGCAATGCTCTCGCTCCACGATTTTTCCATGGCGCGGATTGCGCTGATGGCCCGGTCTCAGCCCTGCTGGACCGGCATGTTCGTGTTCGATCGCCCGTTGGATGACCTGCCATCTGTACTCCGAGACCGGGGTGACATCGCCTGGGCAGCTCGCAACAGCGCAAAACCCGGGCGCTCGGGACCCGAGGCTTGGGTCGTTCAAGCCAGCGCGTCATGGTCCGCAGCCTGGCTTGAAGCCCCGCCGGAGCAAATTTTGGCGATGCTGCACGTTGCCATGGCAGAGGCGGCGGGTTGCGCAATCCCGCAGCCTGTTGCCGCAGTGTCGCATCGCTGGCGTTTCGCGCTCTCGGCGGGGACCGGTGATGGTGCCTTGTGGAACCCCGAGATCGGGCTTGGCGTCTGCGGCGACTGGCTGCTTGGCCCCCGGGTCGAATGCGCTTGGCTGTCGGGCCGGATTTTGGCCGCCAGCTGCATCGGCACCCAGCCTCGGAGCATTGCTGCCTTCACATCTGTAACGTGCCCCAAAGGCCATATGTCGCCAATCGAATCGCACAGTTAAGAAGCGAATGCGATCACGAGAGGATTTTGAAATGCGACGTCTTGTTTCTTCCGCTTGGAATTTCATTTTCGACCACGAACTCAGCCCGCTTCGGCATATTCCCGATTTCGGGGTCAGGCATATGGTATTCCAACTGCTCGGCTGGATGTGGGCGCTGTCATTTGCGCTGGCGTTTGGCAGCTATACTTTCCTGGCCGTCAGCATGGTCGGGCATATCGTTCTGATTGGTGCGATTGCGATTACTGCTGCGACTTACACTGCCGCCTCAAAGCGGCCGCAGATGTTTGCTTCAATTGATCGTGGTTAGGGGTTGTTCGCTATGAACCGTTATTTCGCATCCAAGCAGCTCTCCCTTGCGGCCATGGTCGCCATTGTGGCGCATCTGGGCATGTTTGCCTCGGTACTGAACTGATCTAGCCGGCGGTTTCCGGCAATTCGCATCCCACCAGCAGCGTAGCAATCGCAGCCCCGGCCTTATCCACTTTTGCTTGGCGCGCGGTCCTGCTAGGCGCGCGGCATGCTCAACCTGACCGGAATAACGGTTCGCCTTGGCGGACGCACGATCATCGATGGCGCTTCGGCGAACCTGCCGCCACGCGGGCGGATCGGGCTGATCGGTCGCAACGGCGCCGGTAAGTCGACTCTGGTGCGGGTGATCGCCGGGATGCTCGAGGCGGACAGCGGCGAGGTGGCGATGCCGCGCGGCAGCCGGCTGGGCTATATTGCCCAGGATGCGCCCGGCGGCGATGCCACTCCTTTCGCGACGGTGCTGGCCGCCGATACCGAGCGCGCGGCGCTGATGGTGGAAAGCGAGACCAGCCATAATGCCCACCGTCTGGCCGAGATCCATGAGCGGCTGATCGCGATCGAGGCCCATGCCGCCCCGGCGCGCGCGGCGCGGATCCTGGCGGGGCTGGGCTTCGACGATGCGGCCCAGCAGCGCCCGCTGGAAAGCTTCTCCGGCGGCTGGCGGATGCGCGTGGCGCTGGCCGCGCTGCTGTTCTCGCAGCCCGACCTGCTGCTGCTCGATGAACCCTCGAACCACCTCGATCTGGAGGCGGTGCTGTGGCTTGAGGATTTCCTGCGTTCCTACCCGGCAACGATCCTGCTGGTCAGCCACGAGCGCGATTTCCTCAACAATGTGGTCGATCACATCCTCCACCTTGCGGGCGGCAAACTGACGCTCTACCCCGGCGGCTACGACCAGTTCGAGCGCCAGCGCGCCGAACGCCAGGCCCAGATTGCCTCGGCGCGGGCCAAGCAGCAGGCCGAGCGTGAGCGGTTGCAAGACTATGTCGCGCGCAATTCGGCCCGGGCCTCGACCGCCAAGCAGGCGCAGTCGCGGGCCAAGGCGCTGACCAAGCTGCAGCCGATCGCTGCGCTGATCGACGATCCCTCGCTGAGCTTCGATTTCCCCAATCCCGACGAGTTGCGCCCGCCGCTGATCACGCTCGATCTCGCTTCGGTGGGCTACGGCGACGAGCCGGTGCTGAGCCGCCTCAACCTGCGGCTCGATCCCGATGACCGGATCGCGCTGCTCGGCCGCAACGGCAACGGCAAGACCACTCTGGCGCGGCTGCTGGCGGCGCAGCTGGCGCCGATGGCCGGGGCGATGAATGCCAGCGGCAAGATGCGGGTCGGCTATTTCACCCAGTACCAGGTCGAGGAACTCGACCGCAGCGAAACCCCGCTGCAGCACATGACCGTGCAGATGAAAGGCGCCAGCCCCGGGGCGGTACGCGGCCAGCTGGGCCGGTTCGGCTTTTCCGGCCCCAAGGCAACCACGGAGGTCGGCAAGCTCTCCGGCGGGGAACGCGCCCGGCTGGCGCTGGCGCTGATCACCCGCGATGCGCCGCATCTGCTGATCCTGGACGAGCCGACCAACCACCTTGATGTCGATGCCCGCGAGGCGCTGATCCAAGCGCTCAATGCCTATTCGGGCGCGGTCATGATCGTCAGCCATGATCGCCACATGCTGGAAATGACCGCCGACCGGCTGGTGCTGGTCGATGCTGGCACGGCCAAGGAATTTGACGGTTCGATCGAAGACTACATCGCTTTCGTCCTGGCCAAGGAGCCGGATCGGGATGCGGGACCGCGCGGCGCCAACAAGAAGGACCAGCGCAAGGCCGCCGCCGAAGCGCGCGAGAAGGGCCAGAACCTGCGCAAACGCGCCAGAAGCGCCGAGGCTGAGCTGGCGAAGCTGCAGACCCAGCGCAGCGCGATCGATCAGGCGATGTTCGATCCCAAGGCGGCTGATGCCGCGCTCGCCAAGCTGACCATGACCGAACTGATGAAGCGCCGCGCCGGGCTCGAGGCGCAGATCGAAGCCGCCGAGGCTGCCTGGCTCGAAGCCAGCGAAGCCCTCGAAGCAATTGCTGCTTAGGAGAGCTAGGGCCATGAGCGTGGCGTTCCGGCGCGAAAGCGATGACGAGCACCTCGAGCCGAAATTCGAG
>JANOGS010000023.1:0-25151 GCA_031414115.1 Novosphingobium sp.
CTGGTCATCCATGGCGACCGTTTCGACGTCGTGATGACGCAAATGCCCTGGCTGGCTCGAATCGGGGACATCGGCTACGAGGGCTTGCTGTGGGGCACTGACAAGCTCAACCAGCTGCGCCGGCGGATGGACCTGCCGGACTCGCAGCTCTCGTCGAAGATCAAGACCAGCGTGAAGTCGGCGGTGCAATACATGTCCGGTTTCGACGAGCAGGTCATGGCGCGCTGCCGCCGCGACGACCTGAAAGGGGTCGTGTGCGGGCACACGCACCATGCCGAGACGCGGCCGATCCGCATGGGCATCGTCAGCTATAACTGCGGCGACTGGGTCGAGTCCTGCACCGCGCTGAGCGAAGATTTCAGCGGGCGCATGTCCATTCTTTACGCCCCGGCGGCGGCAAAACCGCTCAAGCGGTCAAGGTGGCGCCAGGCAGCCCTGCCGCCACCGGTACCCGCACAGGCACAGGCACGGGCACAGGCTCAGGCCTAGCTCGCCGCGCGCCATGAAACGCCTCTTCGTAGTCCTGCTGACGGCCTTCATCGCCGTCGCCCAGGCGCAGCAGCCACCGGACGGCGCGCAAAGCACCGGTTATGCCGGGCCCTCCGGTGACCGCGAACCATGGCTGCATCCGGTTGATCGCCTCCTCCACCAGCGGCGTCGAGACGGCAAAGCTGAAGCGCATGAAGTGGCGGCCCAGGGCCGGATCGAAGTCAATCCCCGGCGCGGTGGTAACGCCGGTTGCTTCGAGCAGGGCCAGGCAGAATGCCATGCTGTCATCGGTGAATTCGGAGACGTCGGCGTAGATGTAGAACGCGCCGTCGGGCGGGGCGATTTGGCTGAGGCCCATCGCCGGCAGCGCTTCCAGCAGCAGCGCCCGGTTGCGGGCATAGGTGGCGATGTTGGCCTCCAGCTCCTTATCGCAGTCCATCGCCACCAGCCCGGCGTGCTGGGCCAGGCTGGGAGGGGTCAGGAACAGATTGCCCATCCGCGCCCGGGCAGCGTCGATCCTGTCCTGGGGCACCACCAACCAACCGAGTCGCCAGCCCGCCATCGAGAAGTATTTGGAGAACGAACTGACCACCAGAGCGCCGGGCTCAACTTCCACTATCGAGGGGGTTTCCATGCCATAGGAAATGCCGTGGTAGATCTCGTCCGAAACGATGGCGATGCCTCGTTCGCGGCAGAGCTTGGCAATGGCTTGCAGTTCTTCACGCGGGATGATCGTGCCGGTGGGGTTGGCCGGGCTGGCGAGGATCACGCCGCTGGGCGCCGGATCGAGTGCGGCAAGCGCGCTCGCGGTGAGCTGATAGCGCTGCGCCACGCCGCAATCCAGTTCGACCGGCTCGATGTGCAGCGCCCTCAGCGTGTTGCGATAGGCGACATAGCCGGGGCGGGCGAGGGCGACCCGCTCGCCTGGGGCGAAGCTCATGCTCAGCGCCAGCACCAGCGCGGGCGAGGCTCCGCAGGTCAGGATGACCTGAGCGGGGGTTACTTCCACCCCATAGCGCTGGGCATAGAGCCGGGCGATCCGGGCCTTGAGCGGCTGGCTTTCCCAGTAGCCCATCGGATCGGCATCGAGCACCCGGTGGGCCGCAGCAATCGCTGCGGCGGGCGCCCCGGTCGAGGGCTGGCCGAACTCCATGTGGATCACCGAACGCCCGGCCTCCTTGAGTCGGTGGGCGAGCGCGGAGACGGTGATGGCGTGGAACGGATCGATCTGGGCGGTCATGCCGCCGGGGTTAGCACGCGCGCCTCAAAAGGAAAGCGCGGCGCTCCGGGTGGAGCGCCGCGCCTTGGCTTGCCGGTCGGTGCGATCAGCCGAGGTTGGCGCTGACCATGCAGTAGAGCATCGGCAGCGAGAGCAGTGTGTTGGTGCGGCTGGCGAAGAGCGCGCGCGGGGCTGCGGCGGCCTTTTCTTCAGCCGAAGCTTCGACCGCGCCGAGGTTGAGGATCTTCTTCTGCGCGGGCCAAATGATGAACCACACGTTGAACGCCATGATCAGCGCCAGCCACATGCCAACCCCGATCAGGTTTTCGCTGGGCGTAGCCCCGTTCAAGGTCAGCGCGCGGTGGCCATAGCCCTTGACCAGCGCGATACCGAGGCCGGTCAGCACGGTCAGCAGCGCGCCATAACGGAAGAAGAAGAACACCTTGGGAGCAATATGCCCAGTGATCGCGCCCTTCTGTTCGGCCGGGATCGCCGGCATGGTCGGCACTTGGACGAAGTTCAGGTAGTAGAGCAGTCCGATCCAGACGATGCCGAAGAACACGTGCAGCCATGTCAGCACCGATGCCACGTTGACCGGCAAGGCGCCGTCAGAGGCCCCAGCGAAATGGAACATCACGATCAGCGTGAGTACCAGTCCGGTGAGCAGCACCAGATGCAGATTCCCGAAAAATTTGGCCATTGCATTCCCCCAAATTTGAAACGTTGTTGAGCAGTGGCGATCATGCGCCGGTTTCTGCGGCTTGTCAGCCCTTTTTGCAAACCTCGCTCACTCGTGCGGCGGATCGCTCAGCACCTCGTCCTTGGCTTGCTCGGCCATGCCGTGGCGCAGCAGCATCGGGATCTGGACGAAAGTGAACAGGAAAGTCAGCGGCAGGAACACCCACAGCTTGGCGGCGATCCAGTCGCCGAAATCGAGTTGGTGGCGCAGCACCTCGTTAAGTCCGGCGAGCACGAAGAAGAACAGCCCCCAATTGCGTGAGAGCTTCATCCAGCCGGCATCGTTGAGCCCTTCAAACGCCGCCTCGAGCAAAGTCTTGAGCAGCGCCTTGCCGCGCATCACTCCGCCCAGCAGCAGCGCGCCGAACAGCAGGTAGATCATGGTCGGTTTGAGCTGGATGTAGAGCGGATCCTGGAGGAAGATCGTCACCGAGCCGAACCCGACGATCAGCAGCGTCGAGAGCCACAGCATCGGCGAGATCCGCCCCAGCTTCCATTTTGACACCCCCAGCGCGACGATCGCGGCGAGGATAAAGGCGGCGGTGGCGCGGACCACCGCGAACACCTCACCCACCGCGTTATCGCGCGATTCGGGCGTGAAGTGGCGGTAGACGAGGAAAAAAACGATCACCGGACCGTAGTCGACCGCAAGGTTGAGCCAGCCCGACTTGGGCTTGGGCGAAGCATCCGTCATCAAGCAACTCCAGCAATCACCCGCGCCACCAGATCGGCGTCGAACGGGCGCAAGTCATCCAGCTTCTCACCCACCCCGATCGCATGGATCGGCAGGCCGTATTGCTCGGCCGCGGCGACCAGCACCCCGCCGCGCGCGGTCCCGTCCAGCTTGGTCATGATCAGCCCGGTCACGCCTGCGACCTCCTTGAACACTTCGATCTGTTGCAGAGCATTCTGCCCCTGGGTGGCGTCGAGCACCAGCACCACGTCGTGTGGGGCTTCGGGGTTGAGCCGGCCGAGCACGCGGCGGATCTTGGCGAGTTCGTCCATCAGTTCGCGCTTGTTCTGAAGCCGTCCGGCGGTGTCGACGATCAGCGCGTCGGTGCCCTTGGCGGTCGCGGCCTTGACCGCGTCGAACACCACCGCCGAAGGATCGCCGCCTTCGGGTCCGGTGATCACCGGCACCCCGACCCGGTCGGCCCAGACCTGGAGCTGGCCGATCGCGGCGGCGCGGAAGGTATCCCCCGCCGCCAGCATCACCCCGTAGTCAAGTTCCTGGAACCAGTGCGCCAGCTTGGCGATGGTGGTGGTCTTGCCCGAGCCGTTAACGCCCACAACCAGCACCACCTGCGGGCGCGGGAAGGCAACGATGTCGATCGGCTTGGCAACGGGGCGCAGGATCGCGGCGATCTCTTCGGCCACCGCCGCGCGGATCGCGGCCTCATCAGCGCCGCGCTCGAACTTCTCGGCGGCCAATCGCTCGCGGATCCGGTGCGCGGCGCGCGGGCCAAGGTCGGAGAGGATCAGCGCATCCTCGATATCGTCAAGCTGGGCTTCGTCGAGCCGGGTCTTGCTGACGATCCCGGCGAGGTTTTCGCTGAGCCGCTCGGAAGTCTTCTTGAAGCCGCCGAAGACGCGGTCGGTCCAGCTAGCAGCACTCATGCCAGCAGGCCTTCGACGATGCGGGTGGGAGTGACGCTCACTATGGTTCCGGCTTGGGTTCCAGGTGCCAGCTGCACCCGCGCGAAACTCGGCGCATGGCCGGTTCCGTCGTTTTCGGCAAGCACCTGCTGCGGGCTTCCCACCAGCGCGGAAAGCCAACCGCTGCGCATTGCGGCGACTGCCGCGCGCAACTCAGCGGCACGGGCCTTGATCGTGGCGGATGCCATCTGCGGCATTCGCGCGGCGGACGTGCCAGGGCGGGGCGAATAGGGGAAGACATGGCCGTGGACCACGCCAAGCTCGGGCACGATCGAGAGATTGTCCTGGTGCGCCGCATCGCTCTCGGTCGGGAATCCGGCGATCAGGTCGGCGCCAAAGGCGATTTCGGGACGGCGGGCCTTCAGCCGTTCGGCGAGGCCCAGCGCATCGCTGCGGGAATGACGGCGCTTCATCCGCTTGAGGATCAGATCGTCGCCGTGCTGGAGCGAGAGGTGGACGTGCGGCATCACCCGCGGCTCGCCAGCGATCAGTTCGAACAGCAGCGGATCGATCTCGATCCCGTCGAGCGAGGACAGGCGCAGGCGGGGCAGGGCGGCGAAGCTATCGAGGATCGCCTGGACAAGTCCGCCGAGTGCAGGCGCGCCGGGCAGATCATGGCCCCAGCTGGTCAGATCAACCCCGGTCAGCACCACCTCACGCGCGCCGGCTTCGACATGGCGCTCGACCTCGCGCAGCGCCGCAGTCACCGGCAGCGAACGGCTCGGTCCACGCCCCTGCGGGATCACGCAGAAAGTGCAGGCGTGGTCGCAACCGTTCTGCACCGCGATGAAGGCGCGGGTATGGGTTGCGGTGCCGGGGGTGCGCAAGGCGGGCACATTCCAGGCGCGCGGATCGAGCTTGGCCGAATTGGACACCAGCCCATCGACCTCGGGCATGGCGGATAGCGCCGTGCGCTCGATTTCAGCCGCGCACCCCGTCACCAGCAGCCGGGCATCGGGCCTTGCTTTCCTGGCGCGGCGGATCGCCTGGCGGGTCTGGCGCACCGCCTCGGCGGTAACCGCGCAGGAATTGACCACCACCAGATCGTCTTCGGCGGCCAGCAGTGCGCGCAGTTCCTCGCTCTCGGAGAGGTTGAGCCGGCAGCCGAGCGAAATCACTTCCACGCTCACGCGCCGAAATCCCCGCTTTCGAAGCTGCCGCGGAAGCTTTCGGCGGCTGGGCCGGTCATGCGGATTCGGTCCTCTGCCGTCCATTCGATCCTGAGATCGCCGCCGATCAGCCGCACCGTAACCGTGCGCTCCACCAGCCCGCGGCGCATCGCCCCGATCGCGGTGGCGCAGGCCCCGGTACCGCAGGCCAGCGTCTCGCCCACCCCGCGCTCCCACACGCGCAGGCGGATCAGCTCGCGGTTTTCGACCGTGGCGACATTGACGTTGACCCGTTCGGGAAACAGCGGATCGTGCTCAATCTCGGGACCGAGCCGGTCAAGCTCGACATCCTCGCAGTCGGGAACGAAGAAGATCACATGCGGATTTCCGACGTTGACTGCGATGGGGTTCTCCAGCGCTTCCCAGGCGATCGGCAAGCTGTGGGTATCCATCGCATAGGCCAGCGGGATTTGCTGCCATTCGAACCGCGCGGTGCCCATATCGACCCCAATCCCGCCGCTCGCGGGTTCCGACGATATCTCGCCGCCCAATGTCTCGATCCGCGCCGCGCGGCCGTGGAGCAGCCCCACCGCGCGGGCGGCATTGCCGCAAGCCTCTACCTCGCCGCCATCGTGATTGAAGATCCGCATGCGGAAATCGGCGCTGCCCGAGGGTTCGAGCAGGATCAGCTGGTCGCAGCCGATTCCGGTTTGACGATCTGCCAGCGCCGCAGCGAGCCGCGTGGTCATCGCCGGAACCGCATCGACGCGCGCGTCGAGCACGACAAAATCGTTGCCCAGGCCATGCATCTTGACGAAGGGGACACGCATTTCCCGCGCTCTAGGACGCGGCGGGCGCGGCGTCCAGCGGTTCAGCCGGCGGCGGTGCGCTGCTGCTGGGGTAGCTGCGGCGGCTCCGGCATTTCCAACAGCAGGTCGAGCTGGGCGAGTTCTTCCTCGGTCGCTTCGGCCGTGGCGGGACGGCCATAGAGATAGCCCTGGCCTTTGAAGTTGCCGAACCGGCGCAGCTCGGCCAGAACTTCCTCGCTTTCGATGCCCTCGGCGGTGATCGGCAGGCCCAAGCCCTCACCCAGCGAGACGATCGACTGGATTATCGTTGCGCTTTCCTTGTTGCCGACCAGCGACATGACAAAGCTGCGGTCGATCTTGATCCGGTCGAACGGCAGGATCCGCAGCTGGGTGAGCGATGAATAGCCGGTGCCGAAATCGTCGAGGCTGATCTGCACCCCCTGGTTCTTGAGGCTGGCGATCAGCGAGCGGACCAGCCCGAGATTTTCGTGCAGGCTGCTTTCGGTGATTTCGATCTCAAACCGGCTGGGCGGAAAGTTTGCCTCGACCAGCAGCTTGAGGATTTTTTGCGCAAACCAGGGATCGCGCAGTTGCACCGGCGAGATGTTGACCGACAGCGTCAGCCGGGGATCCCAGCTGCGGGCATCGTTCAGCGCCTGGCGGATCACGCTTTCCGAAAGGTCACCGATCAGTCCGATCTCCTCTGCCACCGGAATGAATATGTCGGGACTGATCACACCCAGGCTGGGCGAGTTCCACCGCGCCAGCATTTCAAACCCGACCAGCTCGCCGGTCGCAAGATCGATCTGCTTTTCGTAATAGGGCACGAATTCGCCGCCCGGAACGCCGCGGCGGATCCCGCCTTCCAGCTCGTTGCGCAAGCGCAGTTCGCTCTCCATGCTGGGATCGAACCACAGGTGGTGATTGCGGCCCTGTTTCTTGGCCTGGTACATGGCGATGTCGGCCATGTGCAGCAGGGCCTGAGCATCGCTGGCGCCGTCGCTGTCGCTGCGGGTCAGTCCGGCCGAAATGGTGGTTTCCACCTCGCTGCCGTTGTAGACCACGGGGCGCGCGACCTGTTCGATCAAGCGTTGGCTCAGCCGGTCAACCGCTTCGCGCTGGGCCGGGTCGAAGGGAACAACGCAGGCGAATTCATCGCCGCCGATCCGCGCCACCAGCGCTTCGCTGGGTAGCGCGGCGCGCATCCGCGCGGCGGTTTCACGCAGCAGCTGATCGCCCGCCGCGTGGCCGTGGAGGTCGTTGACCTGCTTGAAATTGTCGAGGTCGAGCATGATGAAGGCAACCGCCTCGCCGCGAGCCAAGGCGCTCGCGATCAGGCTCTCTGTCGCCGGGCCGATCGAGCGACGGTTGAGACAGCCGGTCAAGGCATCGGTTTCGGACAGGATCCGCGCCTGTTCTTCGGCCTTGCGGCGCTCGCCGATTTCGCCGCTGAGCTGGCGGTAGCGCCGCCAACCGAAAATGATCAGTGCGATGTTGAGCAGCATCGCGTTGGTCAGCAGCTTGTCGGGACCAAGCCCGTTGCCGGCCAGCGCCTGGACCACCCGCGGCAGCACCGACCCCCCGGTGCCGACGAACATGATGATTGCCGCGATTGCGATGCCCAGCGTCAGGACGTCGCGTTCAGCCATGCCGACCCATGGTTCGGCCTTTTTGCGCGCGACGTTTTGCACCACTCAAGCCTGTCCCCATGGCCTTGAACGGGGGGTAAACTCGCAGAAGCCCGTGAAGTTTGGGTTAAGAGTGCGGCAATCCTTACTTCTTCAGGCCAATCTCGCGCAGTCGCTGCTGCAGGAACTGGTCAGCGGTGATCGAGACTGGATAGCGATCCGGATTGTCCGCAGTGATACACTGCGGCAGGGTCACGAATGGGAAGTCGCTTCTCAGGTGGAGGAAGAACGGCATCGAATAGCGGCTGAAGCCTGCGCGGCGGGCATCGGGATTGCGCACCCGGTGGATCGTCGAGGGCAGCATGTGGTTGGTCAGCCGTTCCAGCATGTCGCCGACATTGATCACCAGCGCGCCTTCGGGCGGATTGGCCGGGATCCACTTGCCTTCACGGGTCAACAGCTCAAGCCCGGCCTCCTCGGCGCCGAGCAGCAGCGTGACCAGGTTGATATCGCCGTGCGCCCCGGCCCGGATCGCCTCGCCGGAAATGTCCTCAAGCGGCGGATAGTGGAGCAGCCGCATCACCGAATTGCCGTCCTCGATCGGCTGGTCGAACCAGTGCTCGTCAAGCCCTAGGTAGAGCGCGATGCGCGACAGGATGGTGGCACCGGTGGCATCGAACTGGCGATAGAGCTCGCTGAATACCTCGCGAAAACCTTCGGGCCGGGCCGGCCAGACGTTGGGCGGCATCGAGGCACCGGCGAGCGGGCTGCCCGGTGGCAGATCGCGACCGACATGCCAGAATTCCTTGAGGTCGTGGGCCTTGGCGTCCTTGGCGATTTCGACCCCGAACGGGGTGTAGCCGCGCGCGCCGCCGATCGCCGGATCGTGATAGGCGCGCTTCTCTTCGACCGGCAGGGCGAAGAACTGCGCCGAGAGCTTCCAGGCCTGATCGATCAGGCTGCGGTCGATGTCGAAATCTTTGACCAGGGCAAAGCCGAAGGTCTTGAAGCTGTCGCCGATCGCCTGGGAAAAGTCGGCCTTGTCGGCGGCCAGTGAAAGGACGGGCAATTTGTCGAGCACCATGTGTGGACGGGTCCGCTTGTCTGTGGTTATGGCGCCGCCATAGACCTTTTGCGCGGGACAGGCATGACCAAAATCAAATCCTACTGGCTGATGAAGTCAGAGCCCGACGTCTACGGCTGGGACGATCTGGTTGCAGAAGGCGAGGGCACCTGGGACGGGGTCCGCAACTATACCGCGCGGCTCAACCTGCGGGCGATGCAGCCGGGTGACCAGGTGTTCTTCTATCACTCGAATATCGGTGTAGAGATCGTTGGAATTGCTGAAATAACTGCCTCAAACATCCCCGATCCCACCGACCCGACGGAGCGCTGGTCGGCGGTTAAGCTGAAACCAGTGCGCAAGCTCAAGCGGGCTGTGACATTGAAAGAGATCAAGGCCGACCCGGCGCTGGCGGACATGGACCTGCTGACCAAGTTCCGGCTTTCGGTCTCGGCGGTCAAGCCTGCGGAGTGGCGGCACATCCTGAAGCTGGCTGAAGGCTGACTACTTCGCGCCCTTCGCCCGCAGCCCCGAAACCGTTGCCCCGCCGGCGCTGAGTTGCTCGACATCGATCACCAGATGGAGCAGCCGCAGCCCCTTGCGCGCTTTCGCCGCATCCAGCGCGGCGGCGAACTCGGCGGTGGTTTCGACCCGCTCGGCCCAACCGCCATAGGCGCGGGCCAAAGCGGCGAAATCAGGGTTGATCAGCGAGGTCGCTACCACCCGCGCAGGGAACTCGCGCTCCTGGTGCATCCGGATCGTGCCGTAGGTTGCATTGTCGACCAACACCACCAGCAGGTCGCAGCCGTATTGCACCGCGGTTGCCAGTTCCTGCCCGTTCATCAGGAAATCACCGTCACCCGCCAGCGCCACCACGGTGCGTTCGGGATGGCGCAGCGCCGCTGCGACCGCGGCCGGGACGCCGTAGCCCATCGAGCCGTTGGTCGGGGCGAGCTGGCTGGGAAAGCCGTTGTAGTGCCAGTAGCGGTGCCACCAGCCCGAGAAGTTACCCGCGCCGTTGCAGATGATCGCATCACCGGGAATAGCCTCGCGCATTGCCGCGACGCACATCGCCATGTCGAGCGGCCAATCGGCGGGCTTCGGCGTGCTCCACTCCAGCCATTCCTGGTGCGCCTGTTTGCCGGCATCGAAGGGTACAATGTCGTCGTCCCATAGGTGAGCGGCCTCGGCGAATTCGGCCATATCGGCGCAGATCGCCAGGTCCGCGCGGTAGACTCGGCCAAGCTCCTCCGGGTCGGGGTGGATGTGGACCAGCAGCTGCCCCGGATGATCGGGGGTGACCAGAGTGTAGCCGTCGGTGGTCGATTCGCCCAGCCGCGCGCCGATCGCCAGCACCAGATCGGCCTGCTTGATCCGCTCGACCAGCTTCGGATTGGGGCCATAGCCAAGGTTTCCGGCCCAGACCTTGCTCGAATTGGCGACCGCGTCCTGGCGGCGGAAGGCCCCCGCCACCGGCAGCCCGATCCGCTCGGCAAAGCGGGTGAAATGCTCGCGCGCCTTGGCGTGCCAGCCGGCCCCGCCGACAATTGCGACAGGAGCAGCAGCGCTTTCCAGGAGCCGCATCATGGTGCCCAGCGCATCGGGGCAGACCGCCTGGGCCGGGCGGACCACTGCCGGTCGGGGCAGGGCGCCGCTGACCTCGTCGAGCAGCATGTCCTCGGGCAGGACCACCACCACCGGGCCAGGCCGCCCGGCGATCGCGGTGGCCCAGGCGCGGGCGATGTATTCCGGGATCCGCGCCGCGTCGTCGATCCGCAGCACCGCCTTGGCGAGCGGTCCATACATCGCGCCGAAGTCGACTTCCTGGAACCCCTCGCGGTCGCGAATGCCGCGATCGACGTCGCCGATAAACAGCAGCAGCGGCTGCGAATCCTGGAAGGCGACGTGAACCCCGACCGAAGCATTGGTCGCTCCCGGGCAGCGGGTAACGAAGGCCACACCGGGCCGCCCCGTCATCGCCCCGTCGGCGCAGGCCATATAGGCAACCCCGCCTTCCTGGCGGCAGACCACGGTCTGGACTTCGGGCGAATCGTGCAGCGCATCGAGCACGGCCAGGAAGCTCTCGCCCGGCACGGTAAAAATCCGGTCGCAGCCCTGGGCGATCAGGCAGTTAACGAGCAGGCGCCCGCCGCTCACAGTCTTGGTTTGAGTCATTTCCGGGCTTTAGCGGCGGGCGCTGCGCCTCGCAATCTTTGCCGGGGATTAAACCTTTGTCTTGGTTACTGTCCCACAGTGGGAAGCGCGCCGTTAACCGCGATTTTCCGGCTGGTGCGATGGTGAAGGCCGCCTTAACCCTGCGCTGATGAGAAGGTCACTGGTCCTCACCGAAGAGCGTTCGCGCCATCCGTTTCTGGCGGCGCTGCCGCCGCATGTCCGCGCCGGGGCGGTGGCGTTGCCGGCGCTGCGCAAGCGCTGGGTCACCATGCAGGATCTGCGCGAATTCCTGATGGCCTATTGCGCCTGCTTTCTGGCGGTCAGCCTCTATATCGCCTGAGCCGCGCGTTCGGCTTTCACCAGCTTGCCGCCGATCCAGGCCGCAACCAGGCACATCGCCGCGCCCAGCAGCAGCTGATCGATCATCGGCACGCTGGCAGCAGAAAGCCCGGTGGCGATCAGCGAACCGGCCACCATCGCCCCGGCATTGACGATGTTGTTTGCGGCAATCGTCCTCGAGGTCTGCGACTTGTCGACGAAAGTGGTGAGAAACGCATAGAGCGGGACCACGAACATGCCCCCTGCCACCGCGATGCCAAGCAGCGACAGCATCAGCGCTGAAGCCAGCGGCATCGCCAGGAACTGGGCGGTATCCATCAGCCCGCCGCCGGGCGCGGGCTCCCACACCCGGCAGACCTGATAGAAGGCGAGCACGAACACCCCCATGGCCAGCACTGAAACCGGCGAGAAGCGCGCCGAAACCGTGCCCTTGAGCAGCGCGTTGATCGAGATCGAGCCCAATGCCACCCCGACCGAGAAGATCACCAGAAACAGGCTGGCGACTTCCTTGCTGGCGAAGAGCACGTTTTTGGCGAGCGGCGGGAACTGGATGAACAGCACCGCGCCGATCGTCCAGAAAAAGCTGATTGCGATGATCGCGCGGAACACGCGCTTGTCGTGTGCGGTGTTGCGAATCAGGTCGATCGAGGCGCGGACCAGGTGGAAATCGAGCGGTTCGGGCTCGTGCTGCGGCGGGGCGGGCGGGATCTGGCGGCTAGTCGCATAGCCGATCAGTGCGATCACCACCACCGCCAGCGCCGCCCATTGCACGCCGATCCAGCCGGCCATGATCGTGCCCGCCAGAATCGCGATATAGGTTCCCGCTTCGACCAGCCCGGTGCCGGCCAGCACCTCGTTCGGATGGAGATGCTGGGGCAGGATCGAGTATTTGATCGGGCCGAAGAAGGTTGAGTGTACCCCCATGCCCAGCAGCGCCAGCAGCATCAGCGGGATCGCCACGGTGGTCACCGCGATGCCTTGCCAGGCCAGCAGCAATCCGGCCGCGCCGACGATCATGATCCCGATTTCGGCGGCTTTGACGAAGCGGACGATCCGTGCCTTGTCAGTCATGTCAGCCAGCTGGCCCGAGATCGCCGAGAGCAGGAAGAACGGCAGGATGAATATGGCCGAGGCGATCGCGCTGAACAGCCCTTCGGCTTTTTCGGAATTGTAGACCCCATAGACCACGAACAGCACCATCGCGTTCTTGAACAGGTTGTCGTTGAACGCGTTGAGCAATTGGGTGGCAAACAGCGGCAGAAAGCGCCGGCTGCGGATCAGGTGGGTCTGGGTGGTCATGAAAGGTTCGATGCGTCCCGTTACGGCGGCGGACCCTAGCGGGCATTGGCTTGCGGACAAGCCTGTAGTGGCCCTTTTTTGCAGCTTTATTGCCCGCTATGACACAGCCTATGCTGACGCTGCCCAACCTGCTGACGCTTTCGCGGATCGCAGCCTTGCCGCTGCTCGCCTTTCTGCTGTGGTGGCCGGGCTGGCAGTGGGGCTATCTGATGGCCTTTGTGCTCTATTGCCTGATGGGGATCACCGACTACTTCGACGGCTATCTCGCCCGTTCCAGCGGCGCGGTATCCAGGCTGGGGATATTTCTCGATCCGATCGCCGACAAGATCATGGTCGCCACGGTGATCCTGGTGCTCGCCGCGCAAGGCGTGCTGCGCGGACCCTATGTCGGGGACATGCATGTCATCGCCGGGCTTGTCATCCTGGTGCGCGAGATCGCGGTATCGGGGCTGCGCGAGTTCCTGGGCGGGCTGCAGGTCTCGGTCCCGGTTAGCGCGCTGGCGAAGTGGAAGACCACCTTCCAGATGGTCTGCCTTGGCGCGCTGATCCTGGGCAAGGCCTTGCCAGGATGGAATGTGGTTCTGGGCGGGCTGGAAATAAATGTCCCCCACACTGTCGGCTTGACCACGCTGTGGCTGGCAGCGGGGCTGACGGTGATTACCGGGTGGGACTATCTGCGGGTCGGGCTCAAGCACATGGATTGAGGGCTAGCCCGCCCGCAATTCCTCTGCCAACAACCTGAACTCATCGCTGCGCGGCGAGTTCTTGCGCCACACCAGCGCGATTTCGCGGTTCGCGGTATCGCTGCGCAAGGGGCGCGCGACCACGTTTGTCCCGTTCAAGATCCCCGCATCGAGCGCCATTTCCGGGAGCATGGTCAGGCCCAGGCCATTGTCGACCATCTGCACGAGCGTGTGCAAGCTGGTTCCGATCATTGTTGCAGAGGCGCGCAGTTCGGGACGGTTGCACGCCGCCAGCGCGTGCTCCTTCAGGCAATGCCCATCCTCCAGCAGCAGCAGGCGGTTTTCGTCGATCAGTTCGGGGGCGATCTCGTCGGGGGGGTCGCGCGGATCGTCCTTGGGGAAGGCGACCCACAGCGCGTCGAGCTCTATCGTCTCCTTCTCGACCTCGCCGGTGGCATAGGGCAGCGCCAGCAGGACGCAGTCGGCGCGGCCGTGGTGAAGGCTTTCGATCGCCGCCTGACTGGTCTCCTCGCGCAGGTAGAGCTTGAGCGCCGGGCGCTCGCGGCGCAGCCGCGGAAGCATCCGGGGAAGCAGGAACGGGGCTATAGTGGGGATCACGCTCATCCGCACCTCGCCCGAGAGCGGCTGGCCGGCGCTCTGGACCATGTCTGAGAGCTCCTCGGCCTCGCGCAGCAGGCGGTGGGCTTTGGCGACGACTGCATTTCCCAACGGCGTGAACCGCACCGCGCGCTTGGTCCGCTCGACCAGGATCACGCCCAGCAGCGTCTCGAGATCGCGCAGCCCCGCTGACAGAGTCGATTGCGAGACGAAACAGGCATCCGCCGCACGGCCGAAATGGCCATGCTCGTGCAGTGCAACGAGGTATTGCAACTGTTTCAGGGTTGGGTGATGTGTGGTCATCGCCGCCGCCTATCGCACGGCGTTCAGTGTCAGCCAAGCGGAGTGAAGACAGGTTCAACCGGCACGGACAGCAGTTGCTTCGACAATTCGCTCGCCCCGAACCGATGGTCCTTGTAGTCAAGTCTGCGGCGGGTCGTGAGAGTCAAGAAAACAGCTCAAAGATTGGAAATTCTCATGAACCCGAACAAGATGCTCTGGGAGAAGGGCGACTTCACACGAATCGCCGCCTGCATGCGTGAGAGTGGCGAGGCATTGGTCGCCGGGCTCGGCATTACCGAGGGGATGAAGGTACTGGACCTGGGTTGCGGCGATGGTACCACCGCCGTCCCGGAGGCCAGGCTCGGGGCAGAGGTGCTCGGGGTCGATATTGCCGCGAATCTGGTCGCGGCAGGAAATGAACGCGCCAGCCGACTGGGCCTGGCGAACCTCAAGTTTCAGGAGGGCGACGCTTCCGATCTGGTCGGGCTGGGCGATGCCAGTTTCGACCTTGTCGTCAGCATCTTCGGGGCGATGTTCGCGCCGCGACCAATGGATGTCGCCAAGGAAATGGTCCGGGTGACGCGGCCCGGTGGCCGGATCGTCATGGGCAACTGGATTCCCGGCGATCCGACGCTGGTCGCCCAGATCCTGAAAATCAGCGCGTCTTATTCGCCGCCGCCGCCGGAAGGCTTTGTCAGCCCGGTGACCTGGGGGATCGAGGCCAATGTCATTGAACGGTTCACCGCTGCGGGAGTGCCCGCGGCCAACATTTTCTGCGTCAGGGATAGCTATGCCTTCACCATGGCTGGCCCACCCTCGGCGCTGCTCGGTGAGTTCAGGACCTACTACGGACCGACGATGAACGCGTTCGACGCTGCGGAAAAGGATGGCCGGGCGGACGATCTGCGGCAAGAGCTGGACTCGCTGTTCACCAGCCAGAATCAGAGCGGCGAGCCCGGAAAGACCCATATTCCCGCCACATTTCTTAAGGTTAGCGTGACGGTGCCGTAAGACCCCGGCGCTATTCGACGTTCTCCACGACATCGTCGACGTGGGTCATCTTGAGTTTGCCGTTGACCACTGCGAAGGCCATCTTGCCTTCGACCAGGTCGAGCGCGTCCTTGCCGAATTGCTCGAACCGCCAGCCTTCCAACAACGGCAGTTCGCGCACGCCAGCGGCGAGTAGTTCCAGATCCTCGCTGCGCGCCAGCAGGCGGGCGGCGACGTCGATCTCGCGGCTGCGGATCTTGAGCAGCAGCTTGAGCAGGTCCGCCACCAGCGCGCCTTCCTTGCCCAGCGGGGCACCGCGCGGCGCTTTTGGAGGTAACTCGTCCTCGCCCAGCGGCTGCGAAGCCTCGATCGCCGCCATCATCCGGCGGCCGATCTCGTTGTCGCGCCACCCGGCAGACAGCCCGCGGACCTTGGCGAGGTCCTCCTGCTTCTTGGGCGGGTGGCTGGCGATGTCGGCCAGGGTCTCGTCGCGGGCGATCCGGCCGCGTGGCAGGTTCTTGTCCTGGGCCTCAAGCTCGCGCCAGTGGGCCAGCGCTTTGAGCCGCCCGAGCATCGCCGGATTGCGCCCGGCGGCCTTGATCCGCTTCCAGGACAGGTTGGGATCGTTGCGATAGCCGGCCGGGTCGGCGAGCTTCTCCATCTCGATATCCAGCCACACCCCGCGCCCGGTTTTCTTAAGCCGGGCAAGCAGTTTGGGGAAGATCTTGGCAAGGTGGGTGACATCGCCGATGGCGTAATCAATCTGCCGCTCGGTCAATGGCCGGCGTGACCAGTCGGTAAACCGCGCGCCCTTGTCGACCGCCATGCCAAGCCACGATTCAACCAGGTTGGAATAGCCGATCTGCTCGCTCTGGCTGACTGCCATGGTCGCGATCTGGGTGTCAAAGATCGGGTACGGAGTCTTGCCGGTGAGGTTGAAGACAATCTCCACGTCCTGCCCGCCGGCATGGAACACCTTGAGCACTGCTTCGTTGGCAACCAGCAGGTCGAGCAGCGGGGTCAGATCAATATCGCGGGCCAGCGGGTCGATCGCCGCGGCTTCTTCGGTGTTGGCGACCTGCACCAGGCACAGTTCGGGCCAATAGGTGTTCTCGCGCATGAACTCGGTGTCGACGCAGACGAAATCGCTTTGGGCGAGGCGTTCGCACAGCGTGGCCAGGGCCTTGCTGTCGGTAATCAGGGGATGGATCTTCATGGTTCTTTTCTGTTTGGGCCCGTGCGGACCCGCGGCTTGCAACGATCGCGACCTTCGCCAAACGGCCGCTAGGCTCCCGTGCACCAAAGCGCGGCGAATGGGAAGGGCAGAGCCGGTTCAAGCGGATTTTAACCCCCGGGCGCTATGGCGCGGGGATGGAATTGAGCACTCAGATCAGGGCCGGAACGGTCGGCCCGGTGCTGACCCCGGACGGGGTTGAACAGTTGCGCGCGGTTTATCCGCTCAAGACCGGTATCCTCGCACATTGTCTGACCGATCACCCGCTGCTTTCGCGCGAAATGCTGGCGCTGGCGGCGCAGCGGATGGACCCGGCGCATGTCGAATGCCGCGCCGGCGACGGGACAAATGGCGGGGAATTCCTCCATGCCTCGCGCGTCGCCGAGAGCGCAGCGGAAACAATCCGGCAGATCGACCAGGCGGGGCGCTGGGTGATGCTGCGCTTTGCCGAGCAATTGCCCGAATATGCCGAACTGATTGCTGGGCTGCAGGCCGAGATGGAGCCGGTGCTGGCGCCGACCACCGGCAAGGCGCTGAAAGCGGTGGCATTCATCTTCGTTTCTTCGCCGGGGACTTTGACCCCGTTTCATTTCGATCCCGAGTACAACATCCTGTTCCAGATCGCCGGGACCAAGCGCTTCGTAACCTTGCCGCCGACCGAGCCATGGTTGCCGGGGGCGCCGCAGGAGCAGTTCCACCGGCTTGAAGACAATCTGCTGCCGTGGGATGAGAATTACCGCCAGCGCGAAACCGCGCACCGGCTGGGCCCCGGAGAGGCGCTGTTCGTGCCCTACAAGGTGCCGCACTGGGTGCAGGTGGACGACGAGCCTGCGATCTCGCTCTCGCTGACCTGGCGCACTGCAGGCAGCATCGAGCAGGACCTGGCCTGGCGCTGCAACGATTGGCTGCGGTACCGTGGTTTTTCTCCGGCTGCCCCCGCCGCGATGCCGCGTCGGCCCTTGCTCAAGGCCAGGTCGATGC
Organism: Novosphingobium sp.; assembly: GCA_031414115.1. Classification (GTDB taxonomy): domain Bacteria; phylum Pseudomonadota; class Alphaproteobacteria; order Sphingomonadales; family Sphingomonadaceae; genus Novosphingobium. Next base: position 17,313 of record JANOGS010000023.1, read on the forward strand.
GCTTGCTGCAGCGGCTGGGGCTGGACTGAGGCAATGCGCCCGCCCGCTGCCCCATCCGGTGAAATGCTGGCGCGCGAAGCGGTTGAGCGCTTCGGCTTGCTCTATCCTGCCGGGCAGGACGGTGGATTTCGTCACGACGTTAGCGGCCATCCACTGCTCAATCCCAACGCGCTCGCGGCAGCAGCGTTGCGGATGGATCCGGCAACGGTGCAGATCCGTGCCGGCAATGCACGCAATGGCGAGGGGTTCGATTTCGGCGAAGACACCGGCAAGTCGATTGATGAGATCATCTGCGGCATCGCCGAAGCAGGCCGCTGGATCATGCTCGCCAAGCTTGAGCAATTGCCCGAATACGAAGCCTTGCTGCGCGAGATCATGGCCCCGCTAGTACCGGCAATCCGCCGCTCCACCGGCGAAGTGTTGCGGCTGCGCGGCTATGCCTTTGTCCAGTCGCCCGGAGTGGTGACCCCGTTCCACCTTGATCCCGAATACAACATCATGTTCCACATCGCCGGAGCCAAGGACTTCGCGGTCTATCCGATGGAGGAGCCGTGGCTGAGTGCCGCGGTCAACGAGTACTATCACCGCTCGGGCGACAATCTGCTCGCCTGGCAGGGCGACTACCGCGAGATGGGGAGCATCCACCGGCTTGGGCCCGGCGATGCGCTCTACGTGCCTTACAAGCGCCCGCATTGGGTCGAGGTTGGCAGCGAGCCGGCGGTTTCGCTCTCGGTAACCTGGTGCACCAAGGCGAGCTACGAGCAGGAAGCCGCCTGGCGGCTCAATGCCTGGTTCAAGGGCAAAGGGCTGTCGCTGCCCGAACCGGCGCCGCTGCCCAGCCGCTCGCGGTTGCGAGCGCTGGCGTGGTCTGCGCTCGATCGGTTGCGGCTGACCTGAAGCGATGCTGGCGCCGCCATCAGACCAGCAGCAAGACAGGCAAGTGTCAGAACGCTTCGCCGCTGCTGACGCCTGTCTGCGGCTGATCGATCCGCGCCAAATGAGCAGCGCCGACCAGCAGAACTGGGATGATCTGGCAGCTGCGGATAGAGGCGGCAATCCCTTTGCCCAGCCGTGGTTGCAGCGGCTCTCGCTGGCGCATTGCGACACCGGCAAGCGGGCCCGGCTGGCAGTGGTAGAGGATGGGCGCGGCCAGTGGCTTGGGGTGCTGCCGCTGGCGCTGGCCCGGGCACCCCGGACGCCGGTCAGGTTGTGGTCGGTGTGGAGCCACCCCAATCAGTTTAACGGCACGCCGCTGGTCCGCCAGGACTGCGCCGGGCGGTTCTGGCGGGGATTGCTGGCCGGGCTCGATGCCGAACCTGGCTGCGCTTGGGCGCTAGCTTTTTCCAACCTGCCGCTGGACGTGGCGATCAACCGGGAACTGCTGGAGCTGTGTGCCGGGCAAGGCCGGCGGATTGCCGTTGACCGCCATTGGGGCCGCGCGGTGCTCGAACCGGGGGCAGAGATGGACCTCCCCGCCAAGCAGCGCCGCCGGATTGCGGGGCTGGAACGCAAGTTGGCGCGCGAGCACGGCCCGCTTTCGTTCGAACTGGTTGGCGATCCGGCGCGAACCGCCGAACTTTCCGAAACCTTCGTCGCGCTCGAAAGTTCAGGGTGGAAGGGCAAGGCCGGCTCGGCGCTTGCCTCGCAGGATCAGACCCGGCGCTTCTTCAGCGAAGTGGCGCAGGCTGCAACTGCGCGCGGTGCCTTTGAGTTCGCAGTGCTGCGCAGCGGCGGGCGGATCGTCGCGATGTCAGCCCAGCTGGTTTGCGGCGCCCAGCTGCACGGTTTCAAGTCGGCCTATGACGAGGCCTTCGCCGTCCACGCCCCGGGGCTACTGTTGCTGTGCCGTCTGACCCGGCACTGGCTTGATCATGGCCGGGTTACCGTCGACAGCGGTGCCAAGCCCGGACAGGAGCCGGTCAGCAAGCTGTGGCCGGGGCGGCGCGAACTGGCCGATTACCGGGTGGCGTTGGGCGGTCCGCTGCGCCGCGCCGTATTTGCCGCGCAACTTGCCGCCGAAGCTGCGTGGCACGCGGCCAAGCGGCTTGCTGGCAAGGGTCCGCCCGCCGACAAAGCTTGACAAACCGGGGGTGCGCCGTTGTTAGGGCGCCATTCGGGCGGACGCCTTGCTGCCCCGCCGCTCCAACCAGCCAAGCGTGAGTTCAATGCACCCATATCGCACCCATACCTGCGGCGCCCTGCGCGCTTCCGACGTCGGCCAGACGATCCGCCTGTCGGGCTGGGTCCACCGCAAGCGCGACCATGGCGGTGTGCTGTTTGTCGATCTGCGCGATCATTACGGGCTCACCCAGGTGGTTGCCGACAGCGATAGCCCGGCGCTCGCCGTTCTGGAAGGGCTGCGGCTGGAAAGCGTGGTGACGATCGAGGGTGAGGTCAAGGCGCGCAGCGAAGCGACGATCAACCCGAACCTGCCGACCGGCGCGATCGAAGTTTACGCCCGTTCGGTCACCGTGCTGAGCCGCGCCGAGGAACTGCCGCTGCCGGTGGCGGGCGAGCAGGAGTATCCCGAAGAAATCCGCCTCAAGTACCGCTTCCTCGACCTGCGCCGCGAAACGCTCCACGCCAACATCGTCAAGCGCACCCAGATCGTGCGTGAGACCCGGCGGCGGATGGAGGAGATCGGCTTTGCCGAATATTCAACCCCGATCCTCACCGCCTCCAGCCCCGAAGGCGCGCGCGACTTTCTGGTGCCGAGCCGGATCCATCCGGGCAAGTTCTTCGCGCTGCCGCAGGCGCCGCAGCAGTACAAGCAGCTGCTGATGGTCGCGGGGTTCGACCGCTATTTCCAGATCGCCCCATGCTTCCGCGACGAGGATCCGCGCGCCGACCGGCTGCCGGGTGAGTTCTACCAGCTCGATCTCGAAATGAGCTTCGTCACCCAGGAAGAAGTCTGGGAGACGATGGAGCCGGTCATGGCCGGAATCTTCGAGGCTTTCGCGGATGGGCGCAAGGTTACGCCGGCAGGGCAGTTTCCTCGGATCCCTTATGCCCAGGCGATGCTCGACTACGGCACTGACAAGCCCGACCTGCGCAATCCGCTGCTGATCCGCGATGTCACCGGCGAGTTCACCAGCTCGGGCTTCGGGCTGTTCGAGAAGATCGTGGGCTCCGGCGGCGTGGTGCGCCTGATCCCGGCGCCGGGCACTGCCGAGAAGAGCCGCAAGTTTTTCGACGACATGAACGAGTGGGCGCGCGGCGAAGGCCATGCCGGGCTCGGCTATGTCACCCGCAAGAGCGGGGTGTTCGGCGGCCCGATCGCCAAGAACCATGGCGAGGACAAGATGGCCGCGTTGTTCGATGCGCTCGGCCTCGGCCCCGACGACGGCGCCTTCTTCGCTGCCGGCAAGCCCGATCAGGCGACCAAGCTGGCCGGCGCGGCGCGCAGCCGGGTCGGCGAGCAGCTCGACCTAATCGAGTTCGATGCCTTCCGGTTCTGCTGGATCGTCGATTTCCCGTTCTACGAATGGAGCGAGGAGGACAAGAAGGTCGATTTTGCGCACAACCCGTTCTCGATGCCGCAGGGCGGGATGGAGGCGCTGCAGACGCAGGATCCGCTCAGCATCAAAGCCTACCAGTACGACATGGTCTGCAACGGATATGAACTCGCCTCGGGCTCGATCCGCAACCAGCACCCCGATCTGATGGTCAAGGCCTTCGAACTGACCGGGCTGACCCAGCAGGACGTCGAGGACCGCTTCGGCGGCATGTACCGCGCCTTCCAGTACGGCGCCCCGCCGCACGGCGGCATGGCGGCCGGGATCGACCGCATGGTGATGCTGCTCTGCGGGGTCCAGAACCTGCGCGAGATTACCCTGTTCCCGATGAACCAGCGCGCCGAAGACCTGCTGATGGGCGCGCCTTCGATGCCAGAACCGAAGGCGCTGCGCGATCTGCACATCCGGGTGGTGGAACCGCCGAAGGGGTAAGTCAGACCCTCAGGTGCTGTCCCGGACGAGATTCGCTGGTTTTGGCACCCACATGAGATTGAGACTTCTGAAGTGCGCGAGCGCCAGTTCTTTTTGCTCGATGACTGACTCCACGACGAAATCGGCTACGCTCCTACGATTGTGCCGCTGAATGCCAAAAGCAGGCAGGCCATCGAGCATAAATGTCCACCAATACCAAATAAATGAAAGGGCAATGCCTCCAAGGAAGACTGCGACCACAATCGCCTTCCAGAATCTGATTGCAAAAGTGTAACCAGGATTGAGCGGTTTCAGGAGCAGTGGTTGCTGATAGAGGGGGTCAACATGAACTACAAGCGGCATCGCCTTGTCTGTGTTAATGACAACAACACGTGCTATCGAACCTGTAATGAACGGATTTGGCGTCAACGTCGTCTGATGTGCCATGGTGCAATCTCCTTACCTTCGGTTGGCATGATTTTGGATCGCAGACAAGAAACACGTCCATGTTCGACTTGAGGTTGATGAATCCATATGCGTCAGCCTGCCGATAAGCACAGCGCCACCTTTAGAGCGCCGAAGGAGTTATTTGCCCAGACCGTGAAAATGTGCTACACAGTTTCACATGAAAAACGTCACCATCGCGCTTGATGACGAAGTCCACCGCCAGGCCCGCATCCGCGCGGCTGAGCTGGGGACTTCGCTGTCGGCGCTGGTCAAGGATTACCTCAACGGGCTGGCCTCGGGTGATACGGTGCCGGAATCGAAAGTGCGCGAAATGCCTACGCCGTTCAAACATGCCGAAGTGCCCAAGGATGGCCCGCCGTGGCTGGTGAATGGCAAATGGGTCTATACCCGGGACGGCAAGCCGCGGAAACCGGGCGCGTTGCGGCACTTGCCGCCGCTTCCCAAGGATTGGGACGTCTGGCCGGACGATATTCAGGCCGAGTTCGACAAGCTCTACGACGAACCTTGGGACGATTCCAAATTCGATCCCCTGCCGTGAGATTTCTGCTCGATACGCACGTTCTGCTGTGGTGGTTGCGCGATACCATTGATTTGGCTGCGCGGACAAAGGCCGTTCTCGCCGATCCGAATGCCCAGCTTATGGCGAGCGTAGCGTCGTTCTGGGAGATTTCGATCAAATGGCGGCGCGGACAGATCGACATCTCAGGCACCGATCTGCACTCGGAAACAGTCGCAGATGGGATTCCGATTGTGGGCATTGCGTTCCCGCATCTCGTCGCGCTCGAGCAATTGGAATTCCTCCCCGGTCACAAAGACCCATTCGATCATCTGATACTCGCGCAAGTCGTCGCAGAAGAGGCTGTGCTGGTAACCGCTGACAGCCGCATGCTCGATTACGATATTCGCAAACTCAGAGCAAAGTGAGCAGTCGAACGTCCCCCCCTTGCCAGCCGCCCCGCCGTTCTCTAGGGCGCAAAACAATCACATTTAATCTGCCGTTCACGAAGGGAACCATCCATGAGCGACACCGCCGACCGGGTTAAGAAAATCGTCGTCGAGCATCTCGGCGTTGAGGCCGAAAAGGTCACCGAAGACGCCAGCTTCATTGACGATCTCGGCGCCGATTCGCTCGACATTGTCGAGCTGGTCATGGCCTTCGAGGAAGAATTCGGCGTGGAAATCCCTGACGATGCCGCTGAGAAGATCGGCACCGTATCGGACGCGATCAAGTACATCGACGAACACAAGGGCTGATCCGCCTTTGGCCGAACAACCAAGCCGCCGTGTCGCAGCATCCCGTGATGCGCTTTGACGGCTGGTGCGGTCTCTGACAGGCTCAGCCCCTAACGGGCTGGGCCTGTTGCATTTGCGACTTGGAGATAAGTGATGCGCCGCGTCGTCGTAACCGGTCTTGGCCTGGTCACCCCGCTGGGGGCCGATGTCGAGACCACCTGGGCCAACCTGATCGCCGGCAAGAGCGGGGCAGGGCCGATCACCCGCTTCGACACCGCGGGTCACAAGTGCACCATCGCCTGCGAGGTAAAGCCCAAGGACCACCCGTGGGGCTTCGATCCCGACAAGCGGGTCGATCACAAGGTTCAGCGCCAGGTCGATCCGTTCATCATTTACGGCATCGATGCTGCTGGCCAGGCGCTCGAAGACTCCGGCCTGACCGAGATGGACGATGACCTGAAGATGCGCACCGGCTGCTCGATCGGTTCGGGAATCGGCGGACTGCCGGGAATCGAGAGCGAATCGCTGGTGCTGGCCGAAAAAGGCCCGGGCCGGGTTTCGCCGCACTTCGTCCACGGCCGCCTGATCAATCTGATCTCGGGCCAGGTCTCGATCAAATATGGACTGATGGGCCCCAACCATGCAGTGGTCACCGCCTGCTCGACCGGAGCTCATTCGATCGGCGATGCCGCGCGGATGATCCGCGACGACGATGCCGACATCATGCTGGCGGGCGGCGCGGAAGGAACGGTCTGCCCGCTCGGGGTTGCCGGTTTCGCCCAGGCCCGCGCGCTCAACATGAGCTACAACGATCGCCCGGAGCAGGCCAGCCGCCCTTATGACAAGGACCGCGACGGTTTCGTCATGGGTGAGGGCGCCGGCGTGGTGGTGCTCGAGGAATACGAGCACGCCAAGGCCCGCGGCGCCAAGATCTATGCCGAAGTGGTCGGCTATGGCTTGTCGGGCGATGCCTACCACGTCACTGCGCCCCACCCCGAGGGCAAGGGCGCCGAGCTGTCGATGCGGATGGCGATGCGCAAGGCCGGGATGGAGCCGGGCGACATCGATTATGTCAACGCCCACGGCACCTCGACCATGGCCGACACAATCGAGCTTGGCGCGGTCAAGCGCGTGCTCGGCGACGACCTCAGCGGCGCCTCGATGAGCTCGACCAAGTCGGCGATCGGGCACTTGCTCGGCGGTGCCGGTGCGGTCGAGACGATCTTCTGCATCCTGGCGATCCGCGATCAGGTGGTGCCGCCAACGCTCAACCTCGACAATCCCGATGAGGGCACCGAAGGCGTCGATCTGGTCCCGCACCATGCCAGGAAGCGGGTGGTCCGCGCTGCGCTCAACAATTCATTCGGATTCGGCGGAACCAATGCCAGCGTGATTGTGAAAGCGGTGACCGACTGATGCTTGGCTCGCGGCGGGGCTGCCTGCCGATAATTGCTGCGGCATTGCTGGTGCTCGGTGCGCTGGGCTGGCTGTTCGGAGGCTGGTGGACCGCCGGGCCGCTGGCCAAGGAAACTGCCTTCATCATTCCCGATGGCGCCAGTCTGGCTGCGGTCGCGACCAAGCTGGAAGACGAAGGCGCGATTGCCTCGGCTGAATCGTTCCGCCTGCGCGCAAGGCTGTTTTCGGGCGGGGCGCCGATCAAGGCCGGCGAGTTCATGCTGCCCAAGGGCGCCAGCCCCTCGCGAATCCTCTCGATCATCCAGGGCGATGAAGTGCTGCGGCGGTTCGTTACCGTGCCCGAAGGGATGCCATCGATCATGATTTACGAACGGCTGATGGCCAATTCGCAGCTGACCGGCAATATCGAGGTGCCGGCCGAAGGCACGGTGCTGCCCGATACTTACGAGATCGAGCGCGGTGAGAGCCGCCAGGCGGTGCTGCGCCGGATGCAGGCGGCGATGCAGCGGACCCTGGCCGAACTGTGGGCCAAAAAAGCGCCGGGTTCCGTGGTCAAGACCCCGCTGGAGGCGCTGACGCTCGCTGCAATCGTCGAGAAGGAGACCGGCAAGCCCAGCGAGCGCCGCGTGGTTGCCGGGCTCTATTCGAACCGGCTGCGCCAGCAGATCATGCTCCAGGCCGATCCGACGATCAACTAACCGATAACCAAAGGCAAGCCGATCGGCCGCCGGATACGCCAGAGCGAGATCCAGGCACTCAACGATAACAACACAAACACAATGATCGGCCAGCCGCG
>JANOGS010000024.1:0-13532 GCA_031414115.1 Novosphingobium sp.
GCGGCGCGCCAGTTTCCTTCATTTTGGATTTGATCAGGCTGTGTCCGGTTTTCCACATAGTCGGCCGCCCACCAAGTTCTGCGACCCGATCGAATAGAGCGCGGCTGGCCTTCACATCCGCGATAATCGTGGCTCCGGGCAGCTTGCGCAGGAGGTCTTCGGCGTAGATCATGAGCAACTGGTCGCCCCAGATCACCCGGCCCTGGCCGTCGATCGCCCCGATCCGGTCGCCGTCGCCGTCGAAGGCTATTCCGAAATCGAGCTTCTTGGCCGCGACCAGGGCCTTCAGATCGGCCAGGTTCTTCTCCTCGGTAGGGTCCGGATGATGGTTCGGGAACGTCCCATCCACTTGGGTGAAGAGCGTATGGTGTTCGCCAGGAAGCTTCTGGACAAGCAGTTCGAGGGCGGGGCCGGCGGCGCCGTTGCCCGCGTCCCAGCCGACCTTGAGCCCGGCGAGGCTGGTTGGCGCGATCCCAGCGAGCCCCTCGGCGATCCGGTCGACATAGGCGTGAAGGATCTCGCGGCGCTCATGGCCGCCGCTGCCCTCGCTCCAGGCGCCGGCGGCGGCGAGCCGGCCGAGCTCCTGAATGTCCGCTCCGAAGAACGGCCGGCCCCTGAATACCATCTTGAAGCCATTGTAATTGGCGGGATTGTGGCTGCCAGTTATCTGAATGCCGCCCTGCACATCTTCCATTGAGGCTTCAGCGTAGTAGAGCATCGGGGTTGGCCCCATGCCGACCCGCACCGCATCGCAGCCGCCGTCGTTGAGCCCGGCGACCAGCACTTCCTCAAGCACCGGCGAACTCAGCCGCCCGTCATAGCCGACCGCCACCCGGGTGCCGCCCTCGGCCCGCAACAGCGTCGCGAAACCGCGGCCGATGGCGTAGGCGTCGGCCTCGCCCAGGGTTTCGCCGATGATTCCGCGGATATCGTATTCGCGCAGCACGGTGGAGTGGAACTGATGGCTCATCGCTTTGGGCTTTCACTTCTGTTGAGCCGGGCGAGCAACAGGTCGCGCGCGGCGTTGGCTTGGTGGACGGCTTCGTTGCTGCCGCCCCGGTCGGGATGGACCCGGGCGAGCAGGCGGCGGTGGGCTTCACCCAGTTCCGCGCGCGTCGCTGCGACGCTGACGCCCAGCAGAGTGCGGGCCTGGGCTTCCTTCTGCGAGCGCTCCGACCAGGCCCACAGCTGCCACGGCCAGCGCCCGGTGAGTACCCGGCAAGCGGCCCCCGCCAGCACCAGCAGCAGAAGGACCTTGCCCACCCGATCAGCCGTTCGCAGCGAGCGCCAGCCGCGGCTCGCTCGGCCCCGGCATCGGCAGATTGAGGCTGGCGAGCAACGCGCGCAGTTCCTGTCGCGCGACGAGGTGGCTGGTGCCAAGCTCACCCAGATGACCCTTGTCGAGCAGGGTCAGGCCCGAGGGGAACAGCTCGCGGTAGATCACCCGTTCGCTGAGACCGCTGGCGATGCGGAAGCCGACCCGCTTGGAAAGTTCGGTCAGCGCCTGGTCGAGCCGGCGCATGTTTCGCGCCTCGAGGTGCTGGGTGCGGTTGCGCACCACCACCCAGTCCATCTGACGGCGCTTTTCGGCAATCGTCGCCATCGCCCGCTTCTTGCGCGCTTCCCAGATCAGCTCGGCGTAGAACGAGAGGCGGCGGACCTTGAACGTCTCGGCATCGACCTGGCCGATCAGGTCGAAATCGACGAAGCTGTCATTGAGCGGGGTGACCAGGGTATCGGCCTCGGTCGCTACATGCCGCGCGAACGGATCGTCGCGGCCCGGCGTGTCGAACAGCACGAAGTCCATGCCCTCGCCCATTTCCGCGGTGAGCGCATCGAGTTCCGCCACAGTCTCGCCTGTGAACACCGCGAAGTGGGCGTTGGGCAGCCTTATGCCGCGTCTGTGCTCGGTCTCGGCGCGGTTCTCCATATAACGATGCAGCGTGCGCTGGCGCGGGTCGAGATCGATCGCGGCCACCTTTGCCCCCTGGTAGGTCAGCGCGATCGCCACGTGCACAGCGGTGGTCGATTTGCCGGTCCCGCCCTTTTCGTTGGCGAAGACAATGCGGTGGGGAGCATGGGAAAGGGACACGTTCGGGGTTGACCTATGCGACTAGCTGTTGCCGGTTGCTGCAGTGCAGCGTAATGCTGATGTGCTCAAGGGCCAAAGAGTCTTATCCAAGGGGGAATAGGGGTGCAAACGGTCAGCCTGCTTGATCCACTGCGCAATGAAATTGACGCCTTGAAGACGGCCGGTCCGCTGGCGCTGGTGCCGACCATGGGCGCCCTGCACGAAGGGCACCTGACGCTGGTTCGCGCGGCCGATGCTGCGGCCAAACATGTGGTCGTGTCGATCTTCGTCAACCCGCGCCAGTTCGGCCCGAAAGAGGACTTGGCCAGATACCCGCGCCAGCTTGAACGTGACTGCGAACTGTTGGCGGCTGAAGGGGTGAGTCTGGTCTGGGTCCCGGATTTCGCAGTGATGTATCCCGATGGCTACGCCACGACCGTTGCTGTTGCGGGCGTCAGCGAAGGTCTGTGCGGAGCAGAACGACCGGGACATTTCGACGGAGTCGCGACCGTGGTCGCCAAGCTGTTCAACCAGGTCCGGCCTGATATGGCCTTTTTTGGCGAGAAGGACTGGCAGCAGCTGGCGGTCATCCGCCGCATGGCCCGCGACCTCGATCTGCTCTGCCCGCGCGCCGCAGCAATTCACGCCGTGCCGACCGTACGCGAAGCCGACGGCCTGGCGATGAGCTCGCGCAATGCCTACCTCTCAAGCGAAGACCGGTCCCGCGCTGCAGCGCTGCCGCAGCTGATGCGCCAGGCGATCACGGCGGTGATGGCAGGCAAACCCCTGGCCGAGGCCCTGGCCGCGTTGCAGAACGCGCTGCTTGCCGCCGGCTTTGCCGCGGTCGACTATGCCGAAATTCGTGACGCCGAAACGCTTGCCCCGGTCACCGCACCCCGCCAGAGCCCGGCGCGGCTGCTGGTCGCGGCGCGGATCGGCGGCGCGCGGCTGATCGACAATATGCTGGTCATTTGAAGATCAACCGGTCGAGCGAGAGCTTGCCGCCGCCCAGAGCGATCAAGGACAACAGCAGGCCGGCCCACGAGAGGCGCGGTGACGCGCGGGCCGCACCGGCAGGTCACCGCAGGCGGGCATCTGCGGCATTTCGGCGCAAAGGCAATGGGGTGCCACGCAAGGGTCCTCTCAACTGGATTGAGCAACAAAGGCGCCGCGCGCGACCAGCGCGCCAAAGCACGCGCCGATCTCGGCACCGGGGAACAGCATGCTGGCAGCCTGGGCGGCGCCGCCAAGCGTCTCGCCGAGGCGAATGCCCGCGAGCAGGCGGTGGCCGAGCGAATCGAGCTCGTAACCTGAAACATGGAGGTCAGGGCGGGTGAACAGCGCGCCGCTCGAGCGCCAGTCGGGCGCAATCTCGTCGAGCTCTTCACCCTGATGGGCGAGCCAGATCGCCATTGCCGGGGTTTCGAACCAGCCAAAGCGAGTAGCGGGATGGAGCCTGAGCTTTAGTGTCATCAACCGTTCGGGGGGCAGCGCTTCGAGCGCCTGTGGTTCAAGCGCTTGCGCATTGGCGGAATGGAGCGCTGCCGTATGCAGCTCTTCGCAGCGCGCGACATCGGCGAGATAGGGCAATGTGCGCGCGATTGCCTGCCCGGCGAGCCAATCACCGAAGCCGCGGCCATAGAGCGCCAGCACCGGCACTTCGGGCGGATGGCGGCGGGCGAAGGCCAGGGCATTAGCTTCGAAAGCCCTCTCGCCAAGGATCATCGCGCAGACTGGAAAGTTGGCCGTCAGCGCCTCGACCGCACCGAGCATCACCGTGTTGAGATAGACCCGCATCGGCGCATCGGCGGGCGTCGGCCGGTCGAGCCCGGCGGCAAACTCGTGCTGGAACTGGGCTAGTTCAGACATGTTCTCTCTCCATTGCCGCGGCCGCGACTGTCCGTGCAGCGCGGTCTCGCTCTTCGATCAGGACGGAAAATTCGGGAACATCACGGTCCCACTCAACCAGCACCGGACGGGGGCCATGGCTATCGAGGAAGCGCACAAGCAGCGCCCAGACCGGTTCCGCCACGCGCGCACCGTGGTTGTCGATCAGCAGGTTGAGCCGTTCGTCGGCCATGGCTCCGGCAAGGTGGATTTCGCCTACCGCCCAGCCTGGAAAGGCATCAAGGTAGGCGGCGACATCAAACCCGAGATTGGCGGCGCTGACGTGGACGTTGTTGAGATCAAGTAGCAGCCCGCAGCCGGTGCGGCGGGCCACTTCGGCTAGGAACTCGGTCTCGCACCAGTCGTGCCCGTCAAGCGCGAGATAGTGCGAAGGGTTTTCGATCAGCAGCTGGCGCCCGAGCAGCGACTGCGCGTAATCGATATTGCGGCAGACCAGGCTGAGCGCCTCATGGCTGCGCGGGAACGGCAGCAGATCAGGAAAGGCGCGGCCGTCGAAATTGGACCAGGCGAGATGCTCGGAAAGCAGAAATGGCTCAAACCGGTCGGCCAAGGTCTTGAGCGCATGCAGGTGCGCAGTGTCCGGAAAGCCAGGTCCGGCCAGCGACAAGCCGACGCCATGAAGCGAAAGCGGTGCGGCCTCGCGCGCCGCCTCAAGCATCGCCAGTCGCGGCCCGCCCGCAACCATGTAGTTTTCTGCATGAACTTCGAAAAATAGCCCCGCCGCCAGCGAGATCAGCGCCTCGTCGATATGGCTGGCCTTGAGGCCTACACCGGCGGACGGGATCATGGCCGTTCTCCCTGGCGGGGTCAGCGGGGTCTGGCTAGCGGGCCTTGGCGGTCAGCGAACCGGTTCCCTTGGGGGTCTTGATCTTGGCGCAAGTGCCCTTGGCGACGTATTTCCAGGCATTGCCCTGGTAATCGACGCGGCTGGTTCCAGCGCAGCTGGTACCGGCACCGGCGGCGCAATCGTTCTTGCCGGCCTTGGAAATGCCGTAGCACTTTTCCTTGCTGGGTTGCGGCTTGACCGGCCCGGCATTGGCAATCCCGGCGCTGAGCATCGCGGCGAGCGCGGCGGCGGTGAGGGCGGTGGCGGTTTTCATCGGTTTCTCCTGGGTTGGGATTGGCTTGCCCCGGGTGGAAAGGGGGGCGTCCCGTCACTTTCTTATGTCTGGCGACGGGACGCCGCGGCGCCGGCTGGAGGGGCGGGGGGGGAGGGAAGCCGGTGCCGTTTATGGATCAGGGCTTGGTGAAGACGTCGGACGAGAGCAGAACCACCGGCTGGGTGCCTTCGTTGCGCCACCAGTGGGCAATGCCCTCGGCTTCACGCGAGATGTCGCCGGCCTTGTGGACAATCCCGACACTGCAGGTGCTGCGGTACTCGGTAGCCTCGCCGCTGACCGTCACGATCAGCGCCGGACGGCCCTTGTGGCTGTGAAACGGAACAACCCCGCCAGGCTGCAGCACCAGGCGCCGGGTGCGCAGCTGGCGGCCTTCGATGCCAAGCTCGCTGCCGAGATCGATCGCGCCAATCACGGTGTCGGTGACATCCTTGGGCATCGTCGGGTGACCGGTCAGCGGGTTGGCCATTTCCTTGCCCGAGGGGCAATCGCCGGCGAAAGCGGGGGTGGCAAAAGCAAAAGGTGCGGCCAGTGCAAGCACGGCGGCAGTAAAGGTCTTGGCGGTCATAACAGGCTCCTTGTTGGGGCGAATTCGGAACCGGGCTCGATCATCGTTCCCGGTGTCCCTGTTGTCGCCGCAACTCGCCCAGCGCTCCAATCGCTTTGCCGCATTGAAACCATGCGCCCGCTGCATGGACGGGCCCCAGCGATAACCGCGCAGCATGGAAAGCCGAACCAGACGGCATTTCAACATCGCGTGCACGGCAGGCATTCTTGACCGGTAATCACAAACCCTCCGGAGTGTCCCCAAATGAACCTTGCTCAGCCCCAGCGCCTTGAACCCGCAGGCCGACCGCTTGCTGGCCAGCTCGCCGTGGTCACCGGATCGACCAGCGGGATTGGTCTGGGCATTGCCCGCGCATTTGCCGAAGCCGGTGCCAACCTGGTGCTCAACGGCCTCGGGCCGCTCGACGCGATCGAGCGGACCGTCGCTGAACTTGGCGAGTACGATGTGACTGTCGACTATGATCCCGCCAACCTCTTGCTGGCAGACAGCGCCGCCGCGCTGGTCAGCAGCGCGATCGAACGCCACGGCCGGATCGACATTCTGGTCAACAACGCCGGGATTCAGTACGTTTCTCCGATCGAGGACTTCCCGGTCGACAAATGGGACGCGATCCAGGCGCTCAACCTTGGCGCCGCTTTCCACACCACCCGCGCCGCGATCGGGGCAATGAAGGAAGCCGGGTTCGGCCGGGTAATCAACGTCGCCTCGGCCCACGGCCTGGTCGCCTCGCCGTTCAAGAGCGCCTATGTCGCGGCCAAGCACGGGGTTCTCGGGCTGACCAAGACCGTCGCGCTCGAAGGCGCGCGCCACGGCATCACCAGCAACGCGATCTGCCCCGGCTATGTCTGGACGCCGCTGGTCGAGGCCCAGATCGAGGACACCGCCAAGGCCCGCGGGCTCAGCCGTAGCCAGGTGATCGAGGACGTGCTGCTCGCCGCCCAGCCCAGCAAACGCTTCGCCACGGTCGAGGAAATCGGGGCACTCGCCCTGTTCCTCGCCGGTCCGCTGGCTGCCTCGATCAATGGCGCCGCGATCCCGGTCGACGGCGGCTGGACGGCACAGTGACATGACCTGGTCGGGACCACCACAGCGGCCGCGCGTGGTCGTGATCGGCGCCGGCTTTGGCGGCATGGAGGCAACGCGGGCGCTGAAGCATGCGGCTGTCGACGTGACCTTGATCGACCGGCGCAACCACCATGTGTTTCAGCCGCTGCTTTATCAGGTCGCCACGGCCGCGCTTTCACCTGCCGACATCGCCGCACCGATTCGCTCGATCCTGTGCGACCAGGCCAATGTCCGGGTCCTGCTTGACGAGGTCACGGCGATCGACCGGGCGACCCGCCTGGTTCAGCTTGGCTCGGGCAGGCAAATCGAATTTGACTGGCTGATCGTCGCCACTGGCGCGCGTCATTCCTACTTCGGTCGCGACGACTGGGCTCCCTTCGCCCCCGGCCTCAAATCGATCGAGGATGCTACTGCCGTCCGGCGCCGGGTATTGATCGCGCTTGAGCGTGCCGAAAACGAGACCGACAAGGCCCGGCGCGACGCGCTGCTGACTTTCGTGGTGGTTGGCGGCGGTCCGACCGGGGTTGAGATGGCCGGGGCGATTGCCGAACTGGCGCACCGCGCGGTCAGCCGCGATTTTCGTTCGATCACCCCGCATTGCTCGAAGGTCATCCTGCTCAACCGGGCGCCGCGTCTGCTCGAAACCTTTCCCGAAGAGCTCTCCGCAGCCGCACTCAAGGCCCTTGTCGGACTTGGCGTCGAGGTCCGCAACGGGATCCCGGTCGAGGCGATTGATGCCGAGGGGGTGATTGCCGGCGACGTCCCAATCCCCGCGCATACTGTGGTCTGGGCAGCGGGAGTCGAAGCCTCCCCCGCCGCCGACTGGCTTGGCTGCGAAGCCGATCGCAGCGGACGCGTGATCGTCGATGCGCAGCTCCATCCTGCCGGCGACAAGCGGATCTTCGTTATCGGCGATACCGCGAACTGCACCGGCGCCAATGGCAAGCCGCTGCCTGGCATCGCGCAGGTCGCCAAGATTCAGGGCCGCCATGCTGGGCAGACGATTGCCGCCGCGCTCAAAGGCCGCGCGCCGCCACGCTTTCGCTATCGCCACGCCGGAAGCCTTGCCACGATCGGCCGAAACCAGGCCGTAATCGATTTCGGCTGGTGGCGCGCGCGCGGGCTGGTCGCCTGGCTGCTATGGTCGACCGTTCACGTCTATTTTTTGGTCGGCTTCCGCAACCGCCTGGCGGTCGGGCTCAGCCTCGCCTGGAACTACCTCACTTTCGCCCGCCACGCGCGACTGATCACCGGTGAGATCGGCAGTCCCGCACCCCCGCCCTACACTATCCAAGGAGAATCCTATGACCGAGCTGCATGACGAACTTTCCGGTCGCGGCCAGATCGTGCTCGTATTCCAGGGCGGGGGCGCGCTCGGCGCCTACCAGGCCGGGGTCTATCAGGCGCTGCACGAGGCCGGGATCGAGCCGGACTGGGTGGTCGGCACCTCGATCGGTGCAATCAATGCCGCGCTGATTGCCGGATCACCCCATTCCGAGCGGCTCGATCGGCTGACCGAGTTCTGGCGCCGGGTCGAGAACGATCGCATTTTCGGCTTCCCGACCCCTGACTGGATGGGCCAAAGCGCACGCAACCTGGCGACAATTGTCGGCGGCCTGCCCGCCTTCTTCACCCCGCGCCCGTTCGCCTTCCTCAGCCCGTTCATGGGGCTGGGCGGCGAGGCGGCCGGTTACTATTCGGTCGATCCCCTGCGCGAGCTGCTTGGCGAGCTGGTCGATTTCGACCGGATCAACGCCGGGCCGATGCGGCTGAGCGTCGGCGCGGCCAAAGTCCAGAGCGCCGAGATGGTCTATTTCGATAGCCGCAAAGGTCCGCTCAGTGTCGACCACGTGCTCGCATCAGGCGCTTTGCCCCCGGCCTTCCCGGCGGTGCGGATCGACGGCGAGCTCTATTGGGATGGCGGGATCCTCTCCAACACGCCCGTGGAGATCGTGTTCGACGACGAGCCGCGCAAGAGCGGAACGGTGTTCGCGGTCCACCTGTGGAATCCGCACGGTCCCGAGCCGGATTCGATCTGGCAGGTGGCCAACCGCCAGAAGGACCTGCAGTATTCAAGCCGCGCCGCGCAGAACATCAAGCGCCAGCGCCAGCTCCACCGGCTGAGGCATGTCATCACTGAGGTCGCCAAGCTGGTTCCAGACGGTGCCGCAACGGTCGAAAGGCTCGCCGAACTGCGCGGTTATGGCTGCGATACCCGGATGCATGTGGTACGCTTGCTGGCGCCATCGCTCGATACCGAGGACCATTCCAAGGACATCGATTTCAGCGCCAGCGGCATCCGCCTGCGCCGCGAGGCCGGGTACCGCCACACCATTGAGGCCCTGCAAAAGGCCCCGTGGCGCGAGGAAATCGATCCGCTCGACGGGTTCGTGCTCCACGAGCTGTCTGGTGGCGAGGTGATCCGCACCGCTGCAGCGGGATGATAAGCCACGTGGTCTAATCCGCATTTTCTGCTAGCCTGACGGCCAAAGGGAGCTTGCCATGACCCATCCTTTGGTGGCCGCGCTTGAGGACGTATTCCAGACCGTGCGCAACCATGATTGGCCGCTGAGCCAGCGTCTGAAAACTATCGCCGACGAAGTGAGGGCAAAAAGCCCTGAATTCTCGGCGGCGGTGGATACTTTTGTTAATCGGCTGGAGGGCGCGCAGGCCGGCGAAGGCGCGCCCAAGGTGGGCGAGGTCATGCCTGGCTTCACCATGCCCGATCACGACGGGCGGCTGGTTACGCTTGACGAGATCGTGGCGCGGGGGCCTGCGGTTCTGGCCTTTCACCGCGGCCACTGGTGCCCTTATTGCCGGATGAACATGGTCGGCCTGGCCGAGATCGAGGACCAGCTGGGCGATGCCCGGATCTATGCGATCTCTGCCGAGCAGCAGCAATATTCCCGCGTTCTGAGGCGGGAATCCGGCGCCAAGTTCCCGTTCCTGACCGATGTCGACGGCGGCTATGCGCTGTCGATAAACCTGGCGATCTGGGTCGACGAGCTGATGGCCGGAATGATCGCCGGGGCTGGCTGGGACGTCCCCGGCTATCAGGGCGGGCAGGCCTGGATCTTGCCGGTCCCCTCTGTTTTCATCCTCGACGACAAGGGCGTGGTCCGCACCCGTCATGTCGATCCAGACTATCGCCGCCGCATGGAACTCGATGCCATTCTAGCCGGGGTGAAGGCGCTTGGCAGATGACCTGCCATCCTGGGCGCGGTCGGCAGCCGCTAGGGCCGGGTCACCCATCGATATCGTCGCGCGGCTTGGTCGCAAACCCATGGCGCTGTCCGAGCGCCTGGATGCGATTGTCCGCGACATGCGAAACCGAAATCCCGTTAGCATGGGGGTGGTCGACCGCTTTGTCGCCAGGCTTGAGGCCGCTTGTGCCGGTTCCGGCGCGCCGGCGCTGGGCGAAGCTTTGCCGCCGTTCATCTTGCCCGACCACGAAGGACGGCTGGTTGACCTCGCCGAACTGACTGGCGAGCAGCCGCTGATCGTGGTGTTCCACCGCGGCCACTGGTGCCCCTATTGCCGGATGACCCTCGCTACCCTGGCCGAGGCTCAGCTGCGGCTCGCACCGGCGCGGATCGTCGCGATTTCGGCCGAGATGCAGCGCTTCACCCGCCGGATCCGCGCCGAGGCAGGCGCGCAGTTCCGCTTCCTCAGCGATATGGACGCGGCCTATGCCGCTTCGATCGGGCTGGCGATTACGATCGAACCGGCCCTGCGCGCAGTTCTCGAACGTTCGGGCAAGCGCATCCCCGACTTTCAGGGCAGCCGGGAGTGGGTTCTGCCAATCCCTGCGGTGTTCGTGCTTGACCGCGACGGCATTGTTCGCGCCCGGCATGTCGATCCCGACTATCGGCGGCGGATGGAAGTCGACGAACTGGTTAAGGCCGTGAGTGCGCTAAGCGGCCTGGCTTAAGGTCCAGTCCGTCGCCCGCACCAGATTGAGCAAGGCAGCCGCCTCGCGCCCGCGCGGCCGCCCAGCGATCGTATAGACCGCAACCGTGCGGCGGATATCCAACCCCGGGCAGGGCAGGTGGGTCAGTGCCGATGAGCGCATCGAACTTGCGGGCAGGATCGCGACCCCAAACCCGGCCGCAACCATGGATTCAAGATCGCGATTGCAGCACACTTGGTGGGCTTCGTCGACCCTGATCCCGGCGACCTCGAGGCTTGCCGGGGTCAGTTCCGAGGCATCCTGAAGCGCATGAACCAGCAGGCGCTCCTTGCCCAGCAGTTCAACCTGCAGCTCCAGATCATTGGCTGAGGCAAGTTCGTGATCGTTGGCGACCACCAGATCGAAAGCCTCGGTAAACATCGGCCAGCAATCAAGCCGGTCCCAGCTTTCTCCCAGCGGACCGCCGAAAGCCAGTTCGATATCGCCGCTTTTGAGCAACTCAGCGATCTGGGCGCCGTTGCCGCGACGGATAACCAGCTGCAAGCCGGGGAAAGCGCGCTGCATTTCAGCCAGGGCGATCAGCAGCAGATCGACATCAAGCGTCAGCGAAACCCCCACCGCCAGGGTCGCGACATCGCCGCTCTTGACCTTGGCGGCAAGCGCCTTGGCATTGATCGCGCTGTCATAGCACTGGGTCAGCAGTGGCAGCATCCGCATGCCGAGGTCGGTCAGGTGGCTGAGCCGACCTTCGCGGCGGATCAGTTCGCCGCCCAGTTCATCCTCAAGCTGCTTGATCGCCCGGGTCAAAGCCGGCTGGGTAACATTGCAGCTTTCTGCCGCGCGTGTGAAATTGAGGGTCTTGGCCACAGCCAGGAAATAGCGGACCTGCTGCATCTCCATGTCAGTCGTTCCCCTCCCTGGCAGCTGCCTCAGACCGGTCCCGCGCGCCTTTCGGAACCATCGCGGTGCACCCTGCGCAATAGTTTGCCCGCTTGCAAGCCCGTAGCAATCGCCAGAACCATCGCAGTGATCGCTATCCAGGCATGGGGTTGCAGGTTGGGCAAGCCGACCAGGATGAGATTGTCATTGCCGCCGGGAACCAGCGAACCGCCAATTCCCATCAGCATCCCACCAGCGAGGCACAGCAGGGCACGGCGCGGGACCAGCTTTGTTGCGCTGGAGCGGCCACGCCCGCCCAGGATCGCACCGCCAAGCAGCGCTGCGAACAGCAAGCCTTCGCTCCAGTGCAACGGTCCGTTGCCGTGGGTGACGCGGCCCAGTGCCTCGGTGTAAGTCCACGGGCCCGCCAGCACCACCAGCACCACGAAGGCAAAGCCGATCGCGATGGTGGCGTGGCGATAGTCCCACAACCCGGCAAGCGATCCGCCGCCGCGCCGCAGCGCGCGCCAGCTGGCGAGCAGGCTGGCTGCGGCCAGAACGGCGAACAACGGCGCCAGACCAAACCCGGCAGTCTGCATCTCGTGGGCGGGAAAGGCCCCGACCAGGTTGAAATGCAGCAGGCTGCCCAGGAAGAAGCCGGGCGGGGTCAACAAGTAGTGCCAGTCACGTCCGCCGATCCGGGCGATCGAACCGAACACGCAGGCATCATTGAGCCAGGCCCCGAGCCCAAGCAGCAGTCCGCCAACCACCGTGCCGGCGCCAATCGGGTAAGCCGGACTGGCGGTAAAGCCGAACCCCAGCGTAGCAGCGACCAGGCCCAACGCCGAGGCCCACAGGCCGCATTCGACCAGCGCGACCAGCTTGCTGGGCGAGCCCTTGGCGGCCAGATGATTGACCGCCGCGACCATGCAGGTTCCCCCATGATGGATCGCAAAGCCCATGCCCGCCGCGGCAAGCAGCGCGACGAGCAGGGTCAGCGGGGAAGCGAGCAGTTCAGCCATCGCTGCATTTCTAGCGGGTTGTTGCAGCCGTGGCGATAGAGGCAGCGACCTCGCCGGCCATCTTGAACTGGGCGTCCTTGTCGGCAATGCCATAGCGCTGACGGATGAAGCCGAAATCGCTCCAGGCTACCCAGACCGAGCCGTCGCTCTCCTGGACCACCAGCATCCGCACTGGCCAGTCGAGCCCGGCATAGGGGTTGGATTGCAGGAACTGGACGCCCAGCGGCGGGTTGCCAAACAGCACCAGAGTGGATCGCGCGGTCTTGAGATTGGCCTGAGCGCCAAGGCTCGACTGATCGATCAAGTCAAAAAAGCGGATCCCCTTGGCCTGAATATCTGCCTTGAGGCGCACCACGGTCTCGTCGAACGAATTGGCGCTCTTGAGGCGGATCACCCCTTGCGCCGGGGCAGACTGCGGAGCGCTGGCCTGGGCGATAGCAGGCGCGGCGGCGACGAACGCGAACGGGGCCATGGCCAAGGCAGCGGCAAGAGTCAGCAGACGTAGCGGGCGGGTTTTGCGAGGCATCATATGGTCCTTTCAGGCGTCAAGAGATCGACCCTTGTTTCGCCTGGCGGCCGGTTCGGCACAAATGCCCTTGGTCTATCGTTTCGATGCGCCCGAGTGATCGCCGCGCCCGTCGCTGCTCCCAGCGCATGGCAACCATGCCAAATCGGCAATTCCACCACCGCTCTGCCCGCGGCACTATCGAAGCCATCATAGAAGAGTGAGAGGACCCAGCTATGAACACCTTACACCCCGCCCACACCCGGCCGCCCAACTCGGCCAAACCTGCGCACTCCGCGCTTACCCAGCCAGACCCCAGGCGGCTGCGCCCAGACCTCGCCGCGTTCTTCGCGCTGGCCCATCCTCCCGGAAGCAGCGCATTCTCGCGTTCCACATGCGACCGAGACTAGAGCGTGATGACATAGCATTGATCCACCCTGATTGGGCGGCAAGGACCCGTGGCAAGGCGCGGCGCGCAGCAGGGGC